>CAZTYC010000009.1:10620-29645 GCA_964617435.1 uncultured Burkholderiales bacterium | reverse complement strand
CGGCGCGGCGTCCTCGACTGGCCGGCCAGCGCGCGCGCCGCCATCCGCCTGGGGGGCGATGCATGGCCGTTGCGGCGCCGGCGGCCCCGGCGCGTCGTGCCGCCCTGGGTGATCCTGGCCGACATTTCCGGATCGATGGAGCAGGGCACGCGCATGCTGTTGCACTTCATCCACGCCTTCGCACGCGCGCAACGCGGGGCGCCGGTCGAGGTGTTTGTGTTCGGCACGCGCCTCACGCGCGTCACGCGGCTGATCGCCCTGCGCGACGCGGACGCCGCACTGGCCGCGATCGCGCGCGCCGTGCCCGACTGGGGCGGCGGCACGCGCATCGGCGCCGCGCTTGGCGAATTCAACCGGCGGTGGGCGCGCCGCGTGCTCGGTCGGCGCGCCCGCGTCATGCTCGTCACCGACGGACTGGATCGCGACGACCGCGGCGCCTTGGGAGAGGAAATGCCGCGCCTCAAGCGCAGCGCGCGCGAACTCCTCTGGCTCAACCCGTTGCTGCGCTTTGAAGGCTTTGAGGCCCGCGCACACGGCCCGCGCGCCATCCTGCCGCATGTGTCGCGCCACCTGGCCGTGCACAACCTTGCATCGTTGGAGGCGCTCGCCGCGGCGCTCGAGCGCGGCTGACCGCGCGCTCAGTCGATCCGGCCGGTGTCCTGAAGCCAGGCCAGCACGCGCCGGCCGGTGAGCGAGCAGCGCGGCGCATCGCGCGCATCCATCCAGGCGATTTCCTCGATTTCGGATTGCGGCGCCAGCGCGCCGCGATGCGCGCCGAAATACGCCGTCAGGCGCACCTTCACGCCCGCAGGCTGGCCGTCCGCCTGGTCGGTGAACGTGCCCGCGTGGGCCAGCGACGGCACGACGAGCTCCACGCCCAACTCCTCGCGGATCTCGCGCACCAGGGCCTGTGCGTCCGATTCGCCCGGCTCGCGCTTGCCGCCGGGCAGGTAGAACAGGGCCTTGCCGCGCGAGCGCGCCATCAGCACCCTGCGATGTTCAATGTGCAGCCACGCCAGCTTGTCGATGTCCATGCGCGGACGATAGCACTGCATCGCGCGCGGGTGAACCTGCGGAGCAGAGTGGACGGCCGCGGGACCGATGCAAGCGGCGTCCTGCCGCCGCGGCGTCCAACCCCAAACACGCTTGCGAATCGCAGGGCTGTTGAAAGTCAAGCACTGGCGCGGCGATTGCGGCAATTGTGGCCTAAACGCCCCGCCAGTGCTTGTGTTTGTGCCTTTTATGCTGGGAGAGTTGCCTTCATCCACCGCATTCCAACCAGGCTTCCGACGACAGGCCGAATCGCGGCACCCAGTTACGCAAGGCGCTGACGAGGCGCCGGTTCCGCGCGCCGCGACCGGCCGCCTCCATGGGAGAACGGATGGCGCGGTAGCGGCCGCGCGGTTTTGACCTGCCGCGGCCCGCTGGTATCGTGGCGGCATGAACGCCCCCGACACCGCGTCCTTCAAGCAGACCGTCCGCCGCATGTACGGCTGGCCGCGCAGCAAGGTCATCCTGATCGTCTGCGGCATCTGGTTCCTGCTCTTGTCCACCACGTGGAAAGTCTCGCTGGCGGTGCTTGCGGGGCGGCTGCTGTTCATCGGCTTCACCGCGCTGACGGTGTTCGGCGTGTTCGAGGTGTGGCCCAAGCGCCTGCCCAAATGGGCGGCGCGCTGGGCGGTGCAGGTGGTGATGGTCGCCGCGGTGATTCCGCCGGTGGTCGCCATCGCCTACGCGATGACCACCCTCGGCCTCGACCCGCCCTGGTACAAGGACAAGGACCGCCTGGAAGGCTATGCGATGTTCACCATGATCGGCCTGCTGTTCGGGCCGTGGATTTCGGCCGCCGCGCTGTTCCGGCAGATCCGCAACGAGGCCGAGCGCCAGGCGCTGGCCTTCGAGCTCGAGAAATCCCGCTACGAACAGCAGGCCACGCAATCGCGCATGAGCCTGCTGCAGGCGCAGGTCCAGCCGCATTTCCTGTTCAACACGCTGGCCAATGTGCGCGAGCTGGTGGCGACCGGCTCGCCGAATGCGCCGAAGGTGCTCGACAGCCTGATTGCCTACCTGAAGGCGGCAGTGCCGCGGCTCAACGAGCCGCTCTCCACCATCGGGCAGGAAGTGGAGCTGGCGCGCTCGTACCTGGAGGTCATGCACATGCGCATGCCGGACCGCCTGATGTTTTCCATCCACGCCGAGGAGGCGGCGCGCGCGCTGCCCTGCGCACCGATGACCCTGCTCACGCTGGTGGAAAACGCCATGCGGCACGGCATCGATCCGGCCGAGGACGGCGGGCGCATCGATGTGCGCGTGCAGGCCCTGGGCGATTGCTGCTGCGTGCAGGTGACCGACACCGGGCGCGGCCTCGCGGCGGGAAGCGCGGGGCTGGGCACCGGCCTGGCCAATTTGAAGGAACGCCTGTCGCTGGCCTTTGGCCCGGGCGTGAAATTGCAGCTGATCCCGGCCGCGCCGCGCGGCGTGGTGGCCGAGCTGGTGTTTCCGGTGAGACCCGCGTCGCGGTCGGCATGAACATCCGTCCCGCCACCGCCGGACCAGGCCCAATGCGTGGGCGCGGAAGCGGCCCGCAAGACTGCAAAATTGAAATCGCATGATGCCGAACCCCACCGCCCTGATCGCTGATGACGAACCCCTCCTGCGCGAATCGCTGGAGCGCCTGCTCGCGCAGGTGTGGCCGGAACTGAAGATCGTGGCCTCGCTCAAGAACGGCCGCCTCGCGGTGGAAAGCTTCGAGGCCCTGAAGCCGGACATCTGCTTTCTGGACGTGCACATGCCGGGGCTCACCGGCATCGAGACGGCGCGCTTCATCGGGCGGCGCGCGCACGTGGTGTTCGTCACCGCCTTCGACCAATACGCGGTGCAGGCGTTTGACCAGGGCGCGCTCGACTATCTGGTCAAGCCCGTGGAGCTGCCGCGCCTGAGGGACACCATTGCCCGGCTGAAAGGCCGCCTGAACACGCGGCACGAGGCGCCGGACACCGACGCGCTGCTCGATCAGCTCACCGCGCGCATCTACAAGACGCCGGCGCCGGCGCACCTCAAATGGCTGCGCGTGGCCGTCGGCCAGGCGTTGCGCATGGTGTCGGTGGACGAGGTCGATTTCCTGCGCTCCGAGGACAAGTACACCGGCGTGTTCTGGCACGAAAGCGACGGCACGCCGCGCGACGGCCTGGTGCGCTTGCCGCTCAAGGAACTGGCGGCGCAACTGGACCCGGACCGCTTCACCCAGGTGCATCGCGCCGTCGTGGTCAACCTCACCGCCATCCGCGAGGTGCTGCGCGGGCAGAACGAGACGGCGAACATCCACTTGAAGCATCGCAGCGACGTGCTGCCCGTGAGCCGCACCTTCCTGCACCAGTTCCGCATGATGTGAGGCGCGGCCGGTTTGACGGCGCGCGCCGTTAGCGCGCGGCGGCCACGCGCGTCTGCCGCTTGATGGCGCCGGTGGGGAGGTCGAACACGTATTCCCAGCCGTCCACCGTCTGCAGGGTGAAGCTCTTGTCCCAATCCGCCAGCTCGGGCTTGGGGCCGTCGCCGCCTTCGTCCGGCCGCCAGAAATAGTGGCTCACCGTCGCGCGCACCTTGGACGGATCCTTCACCAGGTCCGTCACCCTGTATTGCTTGACCAGTTTGCCGTCGCGATGGAACGCCACGGCCAGGTCGTCCTTGTCCGGCACGCGGCCGCGGTGCCAGCCGCCGAAGCGCACCAGGTACTTGCCATCGGCGGAAATGAACAGCTCGAACGCGTACCAGCCCGTCGTGCGATACAGCTCCTTGAGCGTTCCGTCCTTGCGCAGCACGTAGGCGATACCGCGCCCGCCGCTGCCGGACATGCCCTCGAGCGCATTGCGTTCGGGCGGCAGCATGGCAAAACTGGCGCCGCCATCCGCGGAGGCGAACATCCGCGCCCGCGGCGCCATCTCTTCATCCGCATGCGCGACATGTGGCGCGTGCACGGCGCAGGACAGCATCAGGCTCAGGCAAACGCGCAACAACCGCATGGAGTCCTCCGCAAGGTATTCGCCATTGTGCATCGTCGCGCGCCATTTGCGGGTGTTAAGCTTTGCGGCAGGATCCTTGCGGAGACGCCATCGTGGCCTGGCTCATCACCAAATATTTCCTGACCGCGGCGGTGGTCGTGATCGTGTCGGAAGCCGCGAAGCGCAGCGACCGCCTCGGCGGCCTCATCGCCGCCCTGCCGCTGGTGACCGTGCTGGCGCTGATCTGGCTGCATGTGGAAAACCAGCCCGCCGAAAAGATCGCCAACCACGCGTGGTACACGTTCTGGTACGTGTTGCCCACGCTGCCGATGTTCCTGGTGTTTCCCGCGTTGCTGCCGCGCATCGGCTTTTGGCCGACGCTTGCCGCCAGCGTGGTCCTCACCGTCGTGTGCTTCGCCGCCTTTGCGCTGGTGGTGAAGCGGTTCGGCATCGAGTTGATCTGACCGCGGGGAGACGCACGCCCCGGGAATCGGTATGCGCGCCGAACGGGGCCCCGCCGTTTCGCCGACGTGCATGGCGGGACGCCCGCGCGCTCACACGTCGGCCGTCTCGGTCCGCCACGCGGGGTGTTCGATCTTCTCCGAGGCCGCAATCACGCCGACCAGGGTGGCAATCTTGGCCACCAGCACCCGCAGGGTGTCCGCATGGTGGCCTGCTTCCGAGCGGCGCGAGTCCGTCCTCACGCTCAGTTTCATGACGTCATTCGCGGCGTAGGCGTAGTCGACCTGCAGGATGTCCAGCGCGCGCGCCGCGTAAAGGCCGAGGATGCGGCAGAGCAGGCCCGCATCGCGCTCGATCAAATAGACCTGCTCACGGCAGGCCGGGGTTGGGGTGCAGTCAGGGTGGTTCATCGATTCGATCCCGGTGATCAACGACGGACCGGCCCGTGCAGGCCGGCGGCGAGGTTGCGCGTGGATCGAAGCGTGCAGGGTGACCCTGCTCAAGCGCCGACCCGGCTGACCGGGACGACGCGCGCGTGCCCGGTCAGCGGGGAATTCGAATGATTCGGGAGACGGGGGCAAGCGGCTTCATGCGGGAAATTCTAGCAGGGACGACGGGCGCCGTCCACGATGATCCATTTGATGGAGAGGACGTTCGCAAACGCGGTCTTGCGGGCCGCGCGCCTAGCCCTCGGTGTTGCGCATCCAGTCCGCGGTGTTGAAGAACGAGGCCTCCAGCCGCGCCCGCAGGTCCGGCGGCACCTCCGCATCGACCATCGCGCGCGCCATGCACGCCAGCCACTGGTCGCGCTCGGCGCTGGCGATGGCGTAGGGCAGGTGCCGTGCGCGCAGGCGTGGATGGCCGTATTCCTGCTCGTAGAGCGGCCGTCCGCCCAGCCAGCCGACGAGGAATTTGAAGAGCTTGGCGCGCGAGCCGTCCAGCGTGGGCGGGTGAAGCTTGCGGATGCCGAAGTAATCCGGATCCTCGTCCATCAGGTCGTAAAAACGGGTGACCAGGCGCTGCACGGCGTCTTCGCCGCCGATCTGGTCGATGGGCGCGGCGGTGGGGCGGGGTTCATCGATCTGCATGGCGGAATTCTAGGCGTTGAAGGTGGCGGCATGGCGCACCGTACAACCGGCCGGATCGTGGCTCATCCCCGCCGGCCGTGGCTCGTCGCCCGCCTGTTGGCGCGGCCGGTTGCGCGGACTATCGTTCGCCCACTTTTGGAAACGGGAGATGAACATGTGGAGAGTCTGGAAACTTTGGTGGGCCACGTTCTGGTGCGCCATCGTGGTGTCGCTGGGGATGGCCCCGGCGCGCGCCGCCGAGGCCGGGCCGGAATCGCCGCTGGTGAGCGTGGCCTGGCTCAAGCAGCACCTTGCGAGGCCGGACGTGCGGGTGGTCGACGCCTCCTTCCCGCAACTGCACGCCGCGGGCCACATTCCCGGCGCGGTCAATGTGGACCTGTTCAGCGATGGCGGCCGCGAGGTGGCGCCGGAGGTGATGGAAAAGCGCATCCAGTCCTGGGGCGTCTCGGCGGGCCAGACGCTCGTGCTCTACGACCAGGGCGGCACCTACATGGCGACCAGCCTGCACTTCGACCTCGTGCAACACGGCTTTCCCGCGGCCCGGCTCAAGATCCTCGACGGCGGCTTGTCGAAATGGACGGCCGAAGGCGGCGGCATCACCCGGGACGCCACGCCCGCCCCCGCGCCGGGGAGTTTCCGCGTGGGCCCGCGCACCGAGGACCTGCGGTCGCGCATCGACGAGGTGTTTCGCGCCCTGGGCGACCCGGCGCGGCATGCGGTGATCGAGGCGATGGGCCCGACGTACTACACCGGGGCGCAGAAATTCTTCGATCGCGCCGGGCACCTGCCGCATGCGGTGAACCTGCCGACCGAGGACCTGTTCAACGCCGACAAGACCTTCAAGTCCGCTTCGGAAATCCGCCGGATGTTCGAGTACCTCGGCATCGGCGCGGACAAGGAAATCCATTCCCAGTGCGGCGGCGGCATCGCGGCCAGCGGGCCGTTCTTTGCCGCCAAGTACCTGGTCGGCTACCCGAAGGTCAAGTTGTACAAGGGTTCGCAGGTGGAATGGCTGCGCGACGAGCGCAACCTTCCGATGTGGACCTATGCCGCGCCCAACCTGCTGCGCGACAAGCAGTGGCTCGACGGCTGGAACAGCCCGATGCTGCGCTACACCGGCGGCATCGCGTTCAACATCATCGACGTGCGCAGCGCGGAGGCGTTCGGCCAGGCACGCATTCCGTTCTCGGTCAACATTCCCGCCGAGTCCTTCGCCCGCCACCTCGGGAACCCGGCGGCGCTGGCCAACATGCTCGGCGCCGCGGGCGTCAACCCGGCCGTGGAAACCGCCATCGTGTCCGACGCTCGCGTCAATGGCGCCGCAGCGCTGGCGCTGCTCGCGCTCGAGTCGCTCGGGCAGAAGAAAGTGGCCATCCTCACGGATTCGTTCGACGACTGGGCGTTTGCCGGATTGCCGCTGGTGAAAGCCGGTGACAAGCCGGACCCGAAGCGCCCGCCGATGCCGCCGCCCAAGCCCGTGAACTATGTGCCGCAGGCGGGTACTGCCGTGCTCACCAGCGCGGCGGGCGTGGGGGGCGTGGCAGGCATATTCCCGAAAGTGTTCATCGCCTCCGGACCGGCCCTGCCGGCCCGGAAGATCGACGGCACGCTCATCCACGTGCCGCAACAAAGCCTGATGACCGCCGAGGGTACGCCGCGGGCGGCGAAGGAAATCCTCGCCGCGCTTAGCAAGGCCGGCGTGCCGCGCTACGCCGAAATCGTGCTGGTGGCCGACGACATCCGCGACGCCGCGCTGAACTACCTGGCCTTCCGCCTGATGGGTTACCCGGACGTGAAAGTGCTTAGCACCAAGGCATGAAACGCGAGGCGGGGCGCGGCGTTTGGGCCGAAAATGGCCTGAACGCCGCGCCTGTCCTGGGGTTTGCGTTTCGACTTGGCCGCCGCCAGCGTTCCTTTCGCACGTTCCTGTGATGTAGATCAGGATCGGCCAGCACCGGCCGCGCACAATGGGCTGCATGCACATCGGAGGATTCCATGGCTGACCTGCTCCACCTGTGGCACGGCGAACACGCAAAGTTTGCGCGCCTGCTCGATCTGCTGGAAACCGAACTGCGCGTGTTTCATATCGGCGGCCAGCCGGACTTTGCGCTGATGACCGACATCGTGCGCTACCTCACCGAATACGCGGACGCCTTCCACCATCCGCGCGAGGACGTCGGCTTCGAGCGCCTGAAGATGAGGGATCCGTCCATGGTGACGCGGGTCAACCGCCTCATGCAGGAGCACCGCGTCCTCGGCGAGGCCGGGCGGCAGCTGCTCGACCGCCTGGTGGCGGCGGAGACCGAGGTGGTGATGCCGCGCCGCGATGTGGAGGCCGCGGCGGCCACCTACCTGATCTACTACCGCCAGCACATCGACTTCGAGGAAGCGGAGATCCTGCCGCGCATCGCCCGCGTGTTTTCAGCCGACGATTGGGCCGCCGTCACCGCCGCCAAGGGACACGGGCACGATCCGTTGTTCGGCGAGCACGTGGACGACCGCTTCAACGCCCTGCGCCGCCGCATCACCGAGGAAGTGGCCGCGCACTGACGCGCCCGCGCTGTCGCTGAACCCGCCAACGGCGACCGCTGATCGGCCCGCAGGCCGCATGCGGCGGCCGGTGTTGGTGCCCCGTCCCCGCGCCCGTTACGCTGCACGGCAGACATGGCGGGAGGCAACATGTTCCGGGCAGCAAGGGCCGCGCTGATCGCGGTTGCAATGTGGGGTTTCGCACAAAGTGCCGCGGCATCGACGGTCAGGCCGCTGGTGCTCGACGAACTCGTGGAGGGCGCGGCGATCGCGTTCCACGGCCGCTGCACCGGCAATCGCGTCGAGATCGACGCCCAGACGCGGCTGGTCGTGACCTTCACGACCTTTGAAGTCACCGAGGCGATCAAGGGGCCGGTGGCGTCCACGCACGTCATCAAGCAGATCGGCGGCATCCTGCCGGGCGGCGACTCGGGCATGATCGTGCACGGCGTGCCGAAGTTCGCGGTGGGGCAGGAGGTGGTGCTGTTCCTGGCCGGCGTGTCCGCGTGGGGCTTTTCGAGCCCGGTCGGGCTGGGACAGGGCCGCTTCGACGTGGCGGAAGGGCCCGCGGGCAAGGTCGTTCAATTGGGGCGGCCGCTGCGCACGCTGGCGGCGCGCGCGTCGAGAACGCCGGAGGGGTCCGGCAACGAGGACACGCGTGAAATGGGCGTGGCCGATTTCAAGGCCCTGGTGCGGTCGCGCATGGAGTCGCGCATGGAGGTGCGCGAATGAGGCGCGCGGCCGCCGCTCTCGGCGCGCTGGGCTTGCTTGCCGGCACGGCGGCGTTCGCGGGCGGGCCGATGTCCGTCTGCAGCAACGGGACGCCGATCAAGTTTCCGGGCGCCGGCAACATCGTGCTCAATTACGACCTGGGCGGATTGGGAACGCGCACCAAGGCGCAGGCCGACGCTTTCGTGACCACTGCGGTTTCCATCTGGACCAATGTGGCGACCTCGACCGTGGTGCTCGGCCGCGGGCCCGACATGCCGGTGGACGTGACCACCGCCAACCTCGCCACCTACTACCCCAACTCCGCGGCCAACACCTCCGACGGGCTCAACCCGGTGATCTACGACACCGACGGCTCGATCATCGATTCCATCTTCGGCGCGGGCGCCAAGAACAACCTGCTCGGCTTTGCCACGGCGCGTTTCGCCAATTGCCAGTTCACGGAGGGCGTTGCGTTTGTCAGCGGCTTCAAGCCGGTGAGCGACACCACGCTCGGCGTGGTGTTCGCACACGAGATCGGGCACCTGATGGGCCTCGACCACAGCCAGCTCGACAACTCGCAGGGCATTGCGGCATCGGCGAACTATCCGCTGATGTATCCGGTCGCCAACCGCGGCTCGCTCACGTTGCACGAGGACGACGTGGCCGCCGTCACGTTGCTGTACCCGGATCCGTCGCTCAACACCGTCTACGGGCAGATCACCGGCACCTTCGTGCTGGGCGACGGCGTGACCCCGGTGCGCGGCGCCAACCTCTGGGCCGCGGAGACGGCGACGGGCAAGGTCTACAGCGTGGTGTCGGACTATCTGAAGCAGAACACCGGCTTCTTCCGCATCCTCCTGCCGGCCGGCACCTACACGCTGCACGCGGAGGCGGTGCAGTCGAACTTCATCGGCGCGTCGAGCGTCGGGCCGTATGCGGAGCTCAACACCGACCCCTCATTCCAGCCGCCGATGTACCCCACCGGCATCGGCGGCGCGCCCCTGCCGCCCGTCACCCTGGGCAACGCCATGCCGACCCCCTTCCGCATCGCCGCCGGTTGCTCCGCCACGCTGACGTTCAACATCAACGGCAGCGGCGCGGTCGGCGGGGATTGCCCGAGCTTCCCCGGCACCCTGCAGTTCACCGCCGCAACCGCCTCTGTGGGCGAAGCGGCCGGCAGCGTAACGCTGACAGTCTCGCGCATCAACGGCAGCGACGGCCCGGCCTCGGTGAACGTCCAGACCGTGGGCGGCACGGCCACCGCCGGCGCGGATTTCACCGCGCAATCGGCAACGCTCAACTGGGCTGCCGGGGACGCCACCTCGCGGACCCTCGTGGTGCCGATCGTCAATGACGCGCTGGTCGAGGGCAATGAAACGTTCAGCGTGGTGCTGTCATCGCCGGCCGGCGCCACCTTGGGAGCGGTGACGTCGGTCACCGTCACCATCGTCGATGACGACATGCCCACCGTGCCGGGACCGCCGCAGAATGTGTCCGCTGTTGCGGGCGACGGCCAGCTGTTCTTCCAGTTTGCCGCGCCGCCAAACGATGGCGGCGCGCCGGTCACGTCCTACACGGCGGCGTGCGGCATGGCGTCGGTCACGGGCGCTGCGGCACCTCTGACATTGTCGGGGCTCGCCAACGACACACTGCAGACCTGCAGCGTCACGGCAACCAATGCCGTGGGCAGCAGTGCGCCGGTGAACCTGTCGGCCACGCCCACGGCCGGCGCGCCGCTGGCGCTGGTCGGCGCGGTGTCGCGCAAGATGCATGGCGCTGCCGGCCCGTTCGACATCGTCCTCGACCCCGCGATCCCCATTGAAGGTGCGATCGGCATCGAGCCGCGCCTGCCGGGCGCCGGCCATGGGCTCGAACTTTGGTTCAACCGGGCGCTGGTGAGTGCAGGCGAAGCATCGCTCGCCGCGCCGGCCATCGGCACCGCGAGCGTGGCAGCGATTTCCGGAAACCGGATGACGCTGCAGTTGGCCGGCGTGGCGGACCGGCAGCGCGTGCGGGTGGCGGTGTCCGGCGTTAACGGTCTTCCGCAGGAGTATTCCATCGCCATCGGCTTCCTGGTGGGGGATTTCAACGCCACGCGCTTGGTGGCCGCCAGCGATGTGGCGGGCCTCAAGGCGCACGCCGGCCAGGGCGTGACAGCCGCCAATTTCCGTTTCGACGTGGACGCCTCGGGTGTCATCGATGGCGCGGACCTCGCGGCGGTGAAGAACCGCAGTGGCGGGGCGCTGCCTTAGTGGAGCGGCAGCAATGCCTTGGTGGAGCGGCAGCGCCACCATGGACTGGCGCGACGACCCTAGTGGACCGGCGCGCTTGCCGGGCGGGACGCGGCCGGCAACTCGGGCAAGGCGTCCCATTCGGCCTGGGTGGCCGGATGCTTCTGGAATTCCATCACCATCTTCCAGCCGCCGCGCTTGACGAGCAACGCTTCGAAATGCACGTGGCTGTCCTTTTGCTTTCCGTCGGCGCCGGTTTCCGAATACAGGAAGATGCCGCTCTCATGCGCCGTGGTGTCGTCGCCCACGCGGCGGCTGAAGCGGAACTGCACGCCGGCCTTCATGGCGCCCGCGCGGGTGTTGTCAAAGCCCGGCTTCCAGCGCGCCAGCGCCTGGCCGATCGGCACGCTGTCCTTCAGCGTGACGAGCACCGCGTCATCGTGATACGTGGCCTTGTACCCGGCGAAATCGCCCTCGCGCACGGTGCGCGAGGCCTCGCGCCAGTAGGCATCGAGTTCCGCGAGCCGGGTGGCCGGCTCGGCCGCCCATGCGTGGCCGCAGGACCCGGCGAATGCCACCGCGGCGGCGGTCAGGGCGCTTGCAAGTTTCATCGGTCAGTGTCCGTGTGTGTGCGGGGAGGAAGGAAATGTAACATTCGCCCACCCTGTCCCGCGCCGACGCCGGTGCCCGCCCCATGAAAATTTCCGCCGCCCACTGGATGATGGTTGAAGACTTGCTCAAGTCGGAGGATCGCGCCGTCGTGCCGATCGGTTCCGTCGAGCAGCATGCGTATTTGAGCCTCGCGGTGGACGCCATCCTCGCCGAGAACGTTGCGGTGGAGGCCGCCGAGCCGCTGGGCGTGCCGGTGTTTCCGGTGATTCCCTACGGCCACACGCCTGGCTTCATGGCGTACCCCGGCACGGTCACGCTGCGCCTCGACACATTGATTGCATTGGTCCGCGATGTGCTGGACAGCCTGCACGCGCACGGCTTTCGCCGGATGGTGATCGTCAACGGCCACGGCGGCAACGCGCCGGTGGGAAACTTTATCGGCGAATGGATGGCCGACCATGCGGGCGCCACGGTGAAGTTCCACAACTGGTGGAATGCGCCGCGCACCTGGGCCAAGGTGATGGAAATCGATCCGGTGGCCTCGCATGCCTCGTGGATGGAAAACTTCCGCTCCACGCGCATCGCCGGCGCAAAGATGCCGGTGGTGCCGCACGCGCCCATCGATGCAGCGCGGCTCAAACTGATGGCGCCGCCCGCCGCGCGCGCATACCTGGGCGACGGTAACTTCGCCGGCGCCTACGAAAAGCCCGACGTGCTGATGGACCAGGTGTGGAAGATCGCGGTCGAGGAGACGCGCGCGGTGATCGCGGCAGACTGGCCCTGAGCGCCAATCCACGCGCGCGGCCACGCAAGTAGGAAACCCCGCGTCCGGCAAGGCGTTCAAGGCAAAAATGCCTCAAACGCCCCGCCAGTCAATGACTTTCAGTAACGTCCTGCCTGTCCGCTTGCGACAAACGGCGGCTCGCGCCCGGTGAGCTTCTCGAGCATGATGAGTTCGGCGTCGGTGTGCTCGAGCATGGGAGCGGGCTCGATCTTGAGCGAGCCGCCGCGGTCGTCGAGCCACACCGGGCTTTCATGGTGCTTGGTGGTGATCGTGCGGTTCCCGGGAAGGCCGTTGCCGCTCACCTCCGCCGTCCCGTAGCACAGGCAGAAATACGAGCGGCCCTCGTGGACCTCGATGTAGGCGCCGGTGCCGCGGATGCCGATGGTGGCGTTGGGCGGCTTGATGGACACCTCCCTGCGGGTGCGCCGGGCAAACACGGAAAGCACCTTGCCGGTGGCGATCAGCACGGCGGCGAGCGCGTCGCCTTGCGTGCGATCGGCTTCGAAGGTCACGCGGGTGCCGGCGCGCAGCATGTAGGCGTCCTGGCCCACCACGATCACGGCATGGCTCTTGGGGCCGGTGGCGACGGTGTCGCCGGGCTTGACCGGCGTACCCGCGCGCGCCGCCTGGCCATTGACGGTCGCCGTGCCGGACAAGTCGTAGATGCCCTGCGCGGCGGGCAGGTCGCCCTTGGCGAGCGCCTCGCGGATGAGTGCGGACAGCCCGGCCGGGCCAAACGCCCCCAGCGCGGCCCATTGCATCAGCGCGCGGCGGCGCGAAGACGGGTGCGGTAGCTTCATGTTGCCTCCCATTGCATTGAATAGAGCAAGGTACTCGCCGGCGGCTGGAACGGATGCACACCGCATCAGCGGCGGTGAAACACCAGGTCCCACACGCCGTGGCCCTTGGCCACGCCTTTCCTCTCGAACGACGTGATGCTCCGGTAGTCGGGGCGGGGCGCGAAATCTTGCGCCGAATTTGCCAGCAGCGGCTCGCCGCGCAGCACCTCCAGCATTTGCTCCGCGTAATTTTGCCAATCGGTCGCCAGGTGAAGGTAGCCGCCCGGCGCCAGTTTTTTCGCCAGCAGCGCGACGAGCGCCGGCTGGATGAGGCGGCGCTTGTGGTGGCGCTTCTTCGGCCACGGGTCGGGGAAGAAGATGTGGAAGCCCGCCAGCGAGGCATCGGGAATCATCGCCTTGAGCACCTCGACGGCGTCGTGCTGCACCACGCGCACGTTGGCGAGCGAGCGTTCCTCGCACAGTTTCAGCAGGGCGCCGACGCCCGGCGAGTGCACCTCGATGCCAAGGAAGTTCACGTCCGGCTTGAGCGCCGCGATGTGCGCGGTCGATTCCCCCATGCCGAAGCCGATCTCGACCACCACCGGGCCCGCGCGGCCGAAGGCTTGCGCAAAATCGAGCGGCGCATCGGCAAACGGCAGCGCCAGCCGCGGGCCGACGTCGGACAGCGCGCGCGCCTGGGCGTTCGACAGGCGTCCCTGGCGCAGCACGAAGCTGCGGATGGGGCGATGGGGCTTGGGCGAGTCGCTGTGCATGGCGAAATTATACGGAGCCGCAAGGCGCCGCCTTAGAATGGCGCCACCATGCAAAAGTCAATCGTCATCCGCGCCGGCCGCGAAAAATCGCTGCTGCGCCGCCACCCGTGGGTCTTCTCCGGCGCGATCAAGGCCGCCCGGGGCGATCCTGCCGCTGGCGACATCGTGCGCGCCGTGGCCGAAGACGGCCGCTTCCTGGGTTGGGCCGCGTATTCGCCGAAATCCCAGATCGCCGCGCGCGTGCTGTCGTTCGAAGAAGCGGACGTCATCGACGAGGCGTTCTATCGTTCGCGCATCCGCGCCGCGGTGGCGCGCCGCGCATCGCTGGCCGGCGCCACCGATGCGATGCGGCTGGTCCACGCCGAGTCCGACGGTGTGCCCGGGCTGGTGGCGGACCGCTATGGCCCGGTGGTAGTGATGCAGCTGCTCACGGCGGGCATCGATCCGCAGCGCGACCTGCTGGCCCGGCTGTTCCAGGAGCTGCCGGGCGTGACGGGCGTGCACGAGCGCTCGGATGCCGACGTGCGCGAACTGGAGGGCCTGCCGCCGGTGAGCGGCCATGTGGCGGGCGACGCGGCCGCGCCGACGGTGCAGGTGCGCGAGAACGGGCTTCGCATCGAGGTCGACATCGCGCACGGCCACAAGACCGGCTTCTATATCGACCAGCGCGACAACCGCGCCCTGGTGCAGTCGCTGGCGCCGGGCGCGGCAGTGCTCAATTGCTTCTGCTACACCGGCACGATGAGCCTGGCCGCCTTGAAGGGCGGCGCCGCGTCGGTGCTGTCGATCGATTCCTCGGCGCCGTCGATGGCGCTCGGCGCCGCCATGCTGGCCGCCAATGGGCTGGATGCGGCGCGCGCCGAATGGCTGGACGCCGATGTGTTTGCCGCGCTGCGCAAGCTGCGCGACCAGGGCCGCACGTTCGACCTCGTCATCCTCGATCCGCCCAAGTTTGCGCCCACGGCGCACCATGCGGAAAAGGCGGCCCGCGCCTACAAGGACATCAACCTGCTCGGCTTCAAGCTGCTGCGGCCCGGCGGCCACCTGATGACCTATTCGTGTTCCGGCGGGGTGTCCGCGGAGTTGTTCCAGAAGATCGTTGCCGGCGCGGCCCTGGATGCCAAAGTGGACGCGCAAATCGTGCGCCGCCTCGGGGCCGGCATCGATCATCCGGTGGCGGTGCATTTCCCGGAAGGCGATTACCTGAAAGGGTTGTTGCTCCGGCGCATGGATTGACTTCCCGCGCCAATCGGCCTATCGTGAATTGCAGGCGCGGGGAACTTTTTCGCGCCTCGCCGGTAATACCAAGAACACTTCTTGCGCCACGCCATGAAAACCGCGCGTCCCCTGTTGTGCCTTGCCCTGCTCGCGCCCGCCGTCGCGCATGCGCAGTATTTCGGCGGCATCGATTTCATGAAGGAGCCCCTGCCGACGGTGGCTCCTTCGACGCCGTTCTTCATCGCCAACACCGCGCTCGATGATGGCCGCGCCCGTTACGGCCTGCGCCTGGGATACCGGCTCAATCCGCTGTTCAGCGTGGAAAGCCATTACGCGAGCCTGGACCGCCGGGCCGGTTCCCTGTTGCCGGACCGCCGCTACGGGCTGGACCTGACCAGCCGCGCCACCTTCATGGACCGCCTGCATGTGGTGGGCAGCATCGGGGCGGCACGCCTGCTGCGCGACGCCGCGCCGGGCGGCAACGGGATCCCCTCGCTGACCTATCTGGGCAGCCTCTCGCCGCTGGCGGCCAACGCGGCGCGCATCGGCGTGGCGATGAGCTACCAGGTCAATGACAGCCTCGGCTTGCGCCTGGACATCGAGCGCTACCGCGCGCTCGGCAGCGCCAACATCGGCGCCTTCTCCACGGACAACGTGTCGTTCGGGGTCTCGCTGCGGTTCTGACCCGGCCCGCGGCCACGCCGCGCGGTTGTCCGGTTTGATCTTCCGAGCGTCACCGGCGTAGCCCGCCGATCTGCCGCGGAAGAGAATCCCCGCGATCCACCTGCGTCAGGAAATCCGCCCCTCGCTCGGCGAACTCGCCTGCGCCTGGTAGATCTTCTTCGGCATGCGGCCGGCGAGGAACGCCTCGCGGCCGGCCTCCACGGCTTTTTTCATGGCGCTGGCCATGAGCACCGGATTTGAGGCCTTGGCGATCGCCGTGTTCATCAGCACGCCGTCGCAACCGAGTTCCATCGCAATGGCCGCATCCGAGGCCGTGCCGATGCCGGCGTCGACCAGCACCGGCACATGGGCGCGGTCGAGGATGATCTGCAGGTTCCACGGATTGAGGATGCCCATGCCCGAGCCGATCAACGAGGCGAGCGGCATCACCGCGACGCAACCGGCGTCCTCCAGTGCCTTGGCCTGGATGGGATCGTCCGAGCAATACACCATCACCTGGAAGCCGTCGGCGACCAGTTCCTTCGCGGCCACCAGCGTTTCCGGCATGTTGGGAAACAGCGTGGTTTCGTCGGCCAGGACTTCAAGCTTGACCAGCGCGTGACCGTCGAGCAACTCGCGAGCGAGCCTGAGCGTGCGCACCGCATCCCTGGCCGTGAAGCAGCCGGCGGTGTTGGGAAGGATGGTGAAGCGGTCCGGCGGCAGGACCTCGAGCAGCGACGGCTCGTTCGCGTGCTGGCCGATGTTCACGCGCCGGATTGCGACGGTGATGATCTGGCTGCCGCTCGCATCGATGGCCGCGCGCGTCTGTGCGAAATCCTGGTACTTCCCGGTGCCGACCAGCAACCGGGACGCGTAGGACTTTCCGGCGATGACCAGCGCGTCCGCCACCTCAGCCGCCGCCCACGGCGATGACGATCTCGACCTTGTCCCCGCTGGCCAGGGGGGTCAGGGCATGCCGGCTCCGGGGCACGATCTCGCCGTTGAGTTCCACCGCGAAGCGCCGGCCCTCCACCGGAAACAGCGCCAGCACATCGGCCACATGGCTGCGCGGCGGCAGCGACGTCGATTCGCCGTTGATCGTCAATTGAAGCATGGGGGGACCCGTTTCCAAGGAAAAAAGTCTAGCACGCGCGGTTGCGCTCACATCCCCTTGAACAGGTGCGCATAGGCGCGCGACACCGGCAGTTCGGCCTTGGTGTCCTTCAGCGTCACGAAGACCTTGCCCATCACGTCCCGCCGCGTGCTGGCCACGCGGTTGATGTTGACAATCACCGAGCGGTGCACCTGCCAGAACTCGTTCGGGTCGAGCTGCGCGGAGAGCTCGGACAGGGGCGTGCGGATCAGCGATTCGCCGTCCTTCGTGTAGACGCTCACATACTTGTCCTGCGCCTGCAGGTAGAGTACGTCCTCGACCGGAATCTGGCGCACCACGTCGCCGTGCGCGGCGCGCACGAAGCGCAGATAGGCGTTGCGGTTCTGCGGCAGGATTTGCGTGAGCTGTTTCAGGAGGCCCGCCACGTCGCCCGGCGCCTCGGCCTTCGCCAGGCGGTCCTTGAGGCGCGCAATGGCGCGCGACAGCCGCTCGTCCGTCACCGGCTTGAGCAGGTAGTCGGCCGCCTGCCGGTCAAACGCCTCCACCGCATACTGGTCGTACGCCGTCACGAACACCACATGGGTCTTGTGGTCCAGCCGCGCGGCGACCTCAAGGCCGGTGAGCCCCGGCATGCGGATATCGAGGAAGGCGATGGCCGGCGCTTCGTCGTCCATCAGCTTCATGGCCTCCAGCCCGTTGCGGGCGATGCCCACCACGTTCAACTCCGGCCACAGCGCGGCGAGCCGCTCGTGGAGATAGGCGGCAAGGTGTTGTTCGTCATCGGCGATAAGGGCTGTGGGATTCATGGGTCACAGTGAGTTTTGGAGATATCAGCCAAACTTAAGCACTGGCGAGCCGTTCGGGCCACAAATGCCTGGAATACCGCACCAGTGCTTGAGTTTCAACTTGTGGGCAACGAGATCACCACGCGGGTGCCCCGCGGCGAATTTTCCTCGATCCGCAGGCTGCCGCGCCCGTCAAAAATCTTTTCGATGCGCTCGCGCACGTTCTTGAGTCCGATGCCATTCGACGTGGCCCCGGAAAACCCGATCCCGGTGTCGGCGATCACGATCTCCACGGCGCCGTCCAGCGGGTGCGCGGCCAGCGACACCCTGCCGCCCTCGACGGCCGGTTCGAGGCCATGCTTGATGGCGTTCTCGACCAGCGGTTGCAGCAGCATCGGCGGGACCGGGAAATCGGCCAGCGCCGCCGGCAGCTCGGTGTCCACCCTGAGCCGCTCGCCCATGCGGATCTCCAGGATGCCGAGGAAGTTGCGCATCAGTTCAAACTCGGCGCCGAGGGTGGTGGCGGTTTCGCGCGAGGCGGCGAGCGAGGCGCGCAGGTAGGCGATGAAGCGCTCCAGCATGAGTTTGGCGGTGTCCGGGTGCGGGTGGATCAGGCCGACCACGTTGGCCAGCGTGTTGAACAGGAAGTGCGGCTCGATCTGCGCCTGCAGGGCGCGCAGGTTGGCCAGCGTGGCGGCGCGCTCGGCCTGCGCGTGCCGCTCGCGTTCGGCGGCAATGCGCATGTCCGCCACCAGGGTCTTCTCGCGCCAGAAGTAGATCACCCCGATGATGAGCGAGATGATCATCGCGTTTACCGTGACGACCAGCATCCACGAAGGGCTGCCGAGCATGCGGCTCACGTCGCGCCCCAGCACCACGCTGGAAATCAGCACGCCGGTGACCACGCCGAGCGCCGGCAGCACCATGTAGTACGCGGTGATGAACAGTTTGCCGCGCGCGTTCACCCAGCGTTCCCAGCCGGTGCGCGAGGCGATGTAGAACAGCAGGTGGATGCAATAGCCGATCACCACGCTGAACACCAGCATCTCGTAGAGCAGCTTCCACGACAGCCGGGCCCCGAACATCAGGCCGATGGTGGCGAAGGTCACGCCGATCATCACGCTCCAGATGAACGTATAGACCACATCGCGCAGGACCGAATGCGGCCAGCGCCGGAATACCGGAAACATCTCCAGCGGATGGAATTTCTCGTTCTGCTTGCGCACCTCGATCTCGAGGGCGCGGATGGCGGCGGTGTCCTGCGGCGTGTTCATGGCG
>CAZTYC010000009.1:0-10520 GCA_964617435.1 uncultured Burkholderiales bacterium | reverse complement strand
ACGTCCTTGGCAGAATTGAAGGGATTCATGTGATGTCCTTGAGGTTGCGGGTTCAGGCGTTGTAAAAGTGACCGTGGAAGCAATACGGGGTCCAGTACGGCAGGCGCGCCACCGCCACCGGCCCGTCCGCCAGGTTCATGGCATCGAAGACCGTGGCAAACGACTGCTGCCGCCGCGCGTCAAAGCCGACGCCGACCAGCCAGCCGTCTCCCTCGCGTGCGGAGTCCGGGCGGGGCACCAGCACATGTTCTTCCAGCGTGATGCCGGCGCCGAGCGAGGCGATCTGCGTGCCGCCGGATTCGGTGTCCAGGCGCATGACGCCGTTCAGGCCGCTTCCGCCGGAGGCCGTGGCGACCGGGTAGTACACGTAGCGGTTGCGTCGGGCCACCACGCGCGGATCGACGCGCGGAAACTCCAGATCCTCGCTGCGCGTTTCCATCCCCACCTTGCCTGAATTGAGGTCGATGGTGACGAACGCCGCGTGGGAGGCGCCGGGGCGCGCGTCCTCGCCGCGCATGAGCTTCGGCATCCACTCGGCCATCACGGACAAGTCCGCGGACTTCACGCAGTCGAGCCGGATCAGGCCATCTTTTTCCCACGCATTGCCAAAGTGAAACACCATGAAGGCGGGCATTTCCAGGATGCGGCGTCGCGAGAAATCGGCCTTGTCGACCACCAGCACCTTCATGCCGTTCTCGGGGCGCCACTGCATGGCCTCGATCATGCTCTTGCCGCCGGCGCGCACCGCCGCCATGTCGAGCCCGATGGGCGGAATCAGGAACACCAGGTGGCGCTCCGTCACCACGAAATCGTGGACCATGGCCGAGGAGGGCATGTCGAACACCGCATGGCGCTTGAGCTCGCCGGCCGGCGAGAGGTGATAGACGATCATCTTGCCGAACATGGTCCCGAAGTTCCAGAACGTGCCGTCGGGTTCGATCTTCGGGTGGGCCGAAAAGGGCATCCCCTTGAGCGAATCGCCATAGTCGACCAGTCCGCGGGTCTCCAGCGTGTCCGGATCGAGCGCATGCGCGCTTCCACCTTCCCACAGCGCGAGCAACCTGCCGCCCAGGCGCACGGCGTTGGTGTTGGCGGTGTTCATGGAATCGCTGCCGCGCACCGCGCGCTTGGGCCGGATGGCGGTGCCGAACGCGGGGTAGAGGAATTCATCGGCCTCCTGCTCGGCCTTGAACTTCGTGGTCTTCACGAAGCGCGCCCGGTGCGACACGCCCAGATCGGTGAAGCGCCACGCGTGCACCAGGCCGTCGCCATCAAACCAGTGCGAATAGCGCTGGCCGCCGCGCTCGAACAACCCGGGCCCGTTGCGATAGAACACGCCGCGCAACCCTACCGGCAACTTCCCTTCAACCCAGGCGGATTCACAGAACACGTCCTGCCCCTGCCAGCCCCGCAGGGGGGTGCGCGCGGCGTTCTCGAACAATGGGCCGGCCGGCGCCGGCTGCCCGGGTGCGGCCCAGTTCGCCTGGGCCAGCGTGGCGGTACCGGCGGCAGTCATGGTGCGGAAGAAATGGCGGCGGTTCATGTTGGGCCCCGGGGGATCAGTTGAGTTTCAGGGTGAGCTTGGCGATTCCCTTCCCGACGTTGACCCGCGCATCCTCGAACTTTGGCGGGCCGAACGACCCGGCGGCATCGTTGCTGAATCCATAGGGTTCGGTCGGAATGCCGATGGCATTGGAATCGAGCCGGTTGTTGGCATTGAGGTCATGGATGGCGGAAAACGCATAGTCGCCTTCCGGCAGATCCGCCATCGTCAGGCTGACGGTCCCCGCCTTGGCCTCGGCACGGACGAACTGCACGGGGCGTTTCAACCAGGTTTCGGCCTTGTCGAATGCCGAGACCAGGATGAACCCCCGCGCCTCCGTGATGCCCGTGACTTCGATGGTGACGGGTTGTGCCTGTGCGAAGGTACCGGCGCTAATCAGGCTGGCGGAAAGGAGGGTGGATGCGAGTTTCATGGCGGGATTCCCTTGAATGGATTCGATGGCGCATTCTGGCGAGCCCGAACCGGTATCGGGGCTGGATTGAGACCATCCGGCATCCCGCCGGCGCGAAATGCAACCCGGCGGCGCGAATGGCGGCCGGCGCATCCGCGCATTCACCTCCCGCTCTGCCCTTGGTATGATTCGACCTCGCATTTCCAAGCGGGCGTCGTATAACGGCATTACCTCAGCTTCCCAAGCTGATGAAGAGGGTTCGACTCCCTTCGCCCGCTCCAGAATTGACCAGGCCCGCGCATTTGGCGGGCCTGACTTTGGGCGGAGGCCACTTTCCCTGCAGAATGCAGCCCGGAATTGGCTTTATGGAGCGCTTCCCGCTATAATATTGGGCTTCGCTTCGCGCGATCCGGTTTCCGGCCTGGATGAGGCTGGACATGAGACAAGCCCTGCGGCTTGTCGAATGCCTGCCGAATCCGAACGCCATGCAGGGCGCGAGGTGGAAGCTCAGTGGGGTGAACGCCGGGTTTCGCAAAGCACCGCTTTGCGGCGTGGTGGCAGTGAAAGCAGAGGACCGCTTGCTCGAAGTTCGATGTGTGGTCAGCCGGTTTCCGGCCTGGTAGCTCAGTTGGTAGAGCAGAGGACTGAAAATCCTTGTGTCGGTGGTTCGATTCCGCCCCAGGCCACCAAGTACAGCAAAACGCCCCGTCGTGGGGCGTTTTGCATTATCAGTGAATAAATGTCTGTGTTTTCGTTTGTCAGCTGGGAAGTGCCCACACTCAACAAGGCAGTTCGGAGGTCTCTAAAGACGTCGCGCATGTTTAATACCCCGCTGCCGCCCATCTGATCCCGCTGATGTTGTGTGCATTTGCGTAGATGCGCCGTCGTGTTCCTGACGCAATACGATACCAATACCAAAAAAATAGTTTGCGCAATTACAAACTGATCAGCTGGAATTCGCGCCGTCCTTCCGCAACGGAAGGTTAGTTTTTGCAGTCTCCCCCTGTTGTTTTTCAACGAGTCACCCTGCGATTTTGGGTGTCAGGGGAAGCATTGACTGCAAGTTCCCCCAATAAAAATGCGCTGAATGCGCACCGCCTGACCATGACCCGCCATTTCCAGTTTGCCGCAGCCCTGCTCGCCCTCGTCCTGTCTTGCCTTGCTGATCCTGTTTCAGCACAGACCAACAATACTTTCTACCCGACGCAGTGCCGGCAAAACGGCGGTGCCAGCGAATGCGAAATCGGCGATTTCACGCTCAATCCGGTGACCTGTTATTCCACACCGACAGGCACCTCCACCAACATTTCAGCCTCCGGCAGCACCACCAACGCTTGTCGTGACGAGTGGATCATCAAGGCGAATGCATTGCTGGATATGGTGTCGCCCGATCCCTATCGCTACCGCCCAGACGTTACTTCCCCCAATTGCAGTGCGGAATCCTGGAGCGGATCCGTCTACAACGGGGACACGGCCAAGTCGCGTTACGGCTCCGTTTGCTATGTGATTCTCCACAACCCCGCAACCGGTCAGATCTGGGGTGCACGCAGCTCACTCACCAACGTAGAGCGCATTGCGACGTGCCCTGAGGGTTGGACGGTCTACGGCACGCAGCCCACCAACTATGTGGGTGCCCCACATGTATGTGTGAACGCAACGCTGCCTAAGAATACCGGTGAATGCCCCACCTGCCAGCGCGGTGATACCGCAGGCACGCCGAGTCTGATGGTCGGCAACCCGATCAACCTGGCCACCGGAAACAAATATCAGAAGGAAACCTTTTTCTCGGGTGCCGGCCTTGCCGCCACCTTGCACTACAACAGCATCGGCACACGCCAGTTCATCAAGGCGGGCCGCAACTGGCGCTTCGATTACGACCGCCGCATCATTTTCGACGGCATGGATGGTGCGCATGCGCTGCGCGGTGATGGGAAGATGTTCCTCTACCGTTTTGTTTCGGGCGCCTGGGTGGGTGACTCGGACATCGATGACAGCCTTGCGCAAGTCGTGGACGGTTCCGGTAACCGCATTGGCTGGAAGTACACGCGCGGCGTGGACGAAAGCGTAGAGACCTACTCGGCCAGCGGTGTGCTCCAAAGCATCACCACGCGCCTTGGCCTGGTGACGACGCTCACCTACAGCGATGGGTCCACTCCCACCAGCATTGCACCGGCGCCGGGCTACCTGATTGGCGTTACCAATCCGTATGGCCGCGCCCTCAACATCGCCTATTCGGCGACTGGCTATCTCGCCACTGTCACCACACCGGATGGCCAAGTGATTCAGTTCGGCTACGACGGGACCGGCCGGCTGACCACCGCCACAATTCCTGGCGGCGCCACGCGGACGTACCACTATGAATCCGCGTACAACCCCAACAGCGCCACCCGGCCCGCAGCGTTGACCGGCATCACCGACGAGAATGGCACGCGCTTTTCCACGTACCAATATGCAACGACCACCGGCAAGGCGATCTCCAGCGAGCACGCCGGGGGCGTCAACAAGTACACCATTTCCGGCGCCGGCCCATTCACGGTGACCGATCCGCTCAACACGGCGCGGGTCACCTACGTGAACTGGAGCAAGGGCGAGGCCAAAACCGCCCTGATCTATCGCCCGTGCATCGCGGCAGGCTGCAGTGGGTGGGTATCGGAAACCTACAACTACAACGCCAACGGCCGGATGTCGACCTATGTCGACTTCAACGGCATGAGCACGCTCTTTACGTGGGACACGACACGCAACCTGGAGCTGACCCGCACCGCCGCCAACGGCCGCTCGGAACAGCAACGCACCACGACCGAATGGAACGCCACGTGGCGCCTTCCGCGACGTGTCGCAATCCCGCTGTTGCGCGTGACCTACGCCTTCCACGGTGACGCAGGGGTGTCTTGTGCACCGGCAGGCGCATCGACGGCGCTCATCTGCAGCGAAACCCGCCAAGCCACCACCGATACCAACGGCCTCAGTGGCTTTACCTCCGCGCTAACCGGCAACGCGCGTACGACCAACTACACGTACAACCTTGACGGCCAGCTCCTCACTGTGGATGGTCCGCGCAGCGACGTGAACGATGTCACCACCTACGTCTACTATGCAGCGGACGACACCAGCATGCCGCCCAAGTACAAGCGCGGGGACCTCCAAAGCATCACCAACGCGCTTAACCAGACCGTCACGTTCAATGAATACGACGCGGCGGGCCGCCTGAAGCGCATGACCGACGCCAATGGCCTGGAGACCACCCTTGGCTATAGCGTAAAGGGCGAACTCACCTCTCGCACCGTCGGTACCACCGGTGCAGGTTTCGAGACCACCATCTATGCCTACTATCCGACTGGCCAACTCCAGCAAGTCACCACGCCGGACGGCTCGACGCTGACCTACAGCTACGACGCGGCGCATCGCCTGTACCGTGTGGCCGATGGTCAGGGCAATCGTATCGACTACGTGCTCGACAACCTGGGCAACCGCAAGGAGCAGCAGACCTACGACCCCCAAGGTGCGCTGGCACGATTGATGAAGACCGACTACAACAGCCTGGGCTGGCCCTTCAAAGACTTCGGGGGCACCAATCCGGCAACGATGGTCACGGAATATGGCTATGACAACCAGGGCAACCTGAAGACGGTCAAGGATCCGCTCAACCGGGTCACAACCAATTACTATGACGGCCTCAACCGTCTCAACCGGATCGATGACCCGGTCAATGGCGCCGGCAGTCCAACGTATTTCGCCTTCAACGGCCAGGACAAGCTGACGCAAGTCTATGACCCCAAGGCGCTCTCGATCTACTACACGTATTCAGGCTTCGGTGACCAACAAACGCTGGTCAGCCCGGACACCGGCACGACCTCGTTAACCTATGATGCGGCCGGCAACGTCCTGACCAAGACCGATGCCCGCAACGTCATTTCAACCTACACGTATGACGCGCTGAACCGCGTCCTGACGATCAGCAACCCGGCCTTTGGACTCGACCCGGCGGAAACGGTCACGTATGTTTACGACAGCTGCGCCAATGGCATCGGCCGGCTTTGCAGCCTCACCGACAAGACCGGCACCACCACCTGGAGTTACGACGCCAAGGGCCGCGTGACCGCCAAAGGCCAGACGGTGAGCGGCATCACAAGCACGCTAAGCTACGGCTACAACGCCGCCGGCCAACTCGCCACCCTCACCTATCCCTCCGGCACTGTGGTCCAATACGGCTACAGCAACAGCCGCCCGGTGAGCGTGACCTTGAATCCGGCCACCAGCAACACGCCAATTCTCTCGAATGCTGATTACGAGCCGTTTGGCCCCGTCGGTGAATGGACCTGGGGCAACAGCACGGCCGGCAGCCCCAACCTGCACACACGGTACTTCGACCTGGATGGCCGCATCGGCAAGATCGAGGCCGGCGCCAGCATCGACGCCAGGCAGTATGCAATCGACATCGCCCACCGCATCACCGGCATCGATACCCTGGTCTCCGGCAGTGTGGATCCCACCCGGTCCTTCACCTACGGCTATGACAACCTGGACCGCCTCACCAGCCAGACACCGCAGGCAGGCAATCCGGCACCCACCCTGGGCTTCACCTACGACAAGATCGGCAACCGCCTTTCTCAGACCAAGGCCGGCGCCACCACGACCTACAACTACCTCAGCCCGGTCACCAGCCACCGGCTGCTGAGCCTCACGGGGGCCACCGCCAAGACCTACACCTACGACGCGGCGGGCAACCGCACGGGCGACGGCACCTACACCTGGAGCTATGGCGGCAACAACCGGCCGGTGCAGGTGGCGGGCAATGGCACGACGATGCAAGTGAAGATCAATGCCCTGGGCCAGCGCGTTATGAAGAGCAGCACGGGCACGCTCAGCGGCACCACGCGCTTTGTGTATGACGAGGCCGGCAAGCTCATGGGCGAATACGATGCGTCGGGCGCCTTCGTTGCCGAACATGTGTGGTTCAACGACGCGCCCGTTGCACTCCTCAAGCCGGTCTCAGGCGGGGGTGCGGAGCACTTCTATGTGCATGCCGATCATCTGGGTAGCCCGCGCGCAATAACCAGGCCGTCAGACAACCAAGTCGTGTGGCGCTGGGACAACACTGATCCGTTCGGTGCGAATCTCGCCAACGAAAACCCCTCCGGCCTCGGTGCGTTCCAGTTCAACCTGAGATTCCCTGGGCAGTATTACGACCAGGAGACGGGTCTCCATCAAAATTATTTCCGCGACTACGATCCGAGCACGGGCGACTACATTCAATCTGATCCTATTGGCCAAAACGGTGGCATCAATACCTACGCTTATGTGCGCGGTAATCCCTTGTTCTTTTCTGATGAATTCGGGCTGCAAGCGAGTCCGGCATTGAAGCCCCCTGTGGAATTGCCTAGGCCTGTGCCTACCCCAGGCTTCGCAGCAAATGATCCCTTCTATGGAGCTAGATTGGCGCTCGGCCCGATTTGCTTGAAGGTTGTTGGAGGCCTTGGTCTTTTGCTCACAACTCCAGAGCCGAGTGTGACGGCTCAGTGCTCAGACGATCCGAGAAGGGAGCGCAAAGAATGTCAAGAGGATGACTGCGATCGCGAATGGCGCGAAGCGCGCAGAAGCTGCCGGCAGTTCATTTATGAGCAAATGGAGCAAGCAGCGGGGCGACGCAAGAAGCGAAGCGTAAAGGGAGTGACGGGCGGCTACACCGATGTTGAGGAATGCGCGCGGGGCCTTGTTAGTGAGCGATGCGGCGGAAACAAAAAGGATTACGGCAATGATGGGAAGCCCAAGAGACGGAACTACATGCCATGAATTTCAATCGACCGACATCAGAGGCTGAACTGAAGGGAATTCTCGATTCAGCGTATGACCTTGCTCGTAAATCGCAGTACCCCCAAGCGTTACAGGTTTGCGACTGGCTAATTGAAGACACCCGGACAGCAGTTTCAGGCTACCGCGAGCGTGCGGCAGTAAAAGAGCACATGAACGATATCGCAGGTGCAATAGGCGACCTTCAGCAGGTCATTGCACTCTTCGACAAAGAGCCAGCAGATTTCCATGCCCTGGGGCTTTTGCTACTTCAAAACGGGGACACTGCGGCAGCGATCAATGCTTTTGACCGGGCAATTTCACTAGGTGACAGTAATGGCTCAGCGTACTACGCAAACTCGTCCCACCTCTTTCGGGCGATAGCTCATTTGAAGAAAACAAATTTCAATGATGCACTTGCCGATGCCGAGAAATTGCCTATCGGCTACAAGACGCACGTCAGTGGAGAGGGAATGCGCAGCAGAGAGGATCTTATTGCCGAGGCGAAGCGTGGCCTAGTCAAAAGGGTTCCAAGGTCGAAATAATTTCCGCCGGTCTCTGTCTTTAGTAAAAAAGAAAATCCCACCCAACGCCCGCTGATCGCGGGCGTTGTTGTTTTGAGCGCTGCTGTCTTACGCCCTGGCGCGCTGCTTGGGTTTCTTCGCCTTTGCCGGCGCGACGGGTGCGCGTGCCTCGCTGTGCCGTTCCAGGGTGCCGGCCACCTGGTTGCGCACGATCATCGCATCGAGCACCGTCTTGGCAACCTGTCGTTCCGCGGCCGGCATGGCGGCGAGCGCCTCGAATTGCAGCCGGAGCTCGTCGTTCGGTCCGCGCTCGGCGTCGTCGAACAGTAGCGCATCGGCGCTGACCGACAGAGCGATTGCGGAACAAAAAGGGGTCAGCGTCATTTGTTATTTGCACGCTAAGCTACGGCTACAACGCCGCCGGCCAACTCGCCACGAAGTAAAATGGGTAGAAATGAAAGGGGTCAACGTCATTTGTTTCCAGTCGATACAACTAGCCCATTGACTGGCGCGCCGTTCCAGCCATTTATCGCCCAACCACCGCTCCAGCCCTAGACTTTCGTCCTTGAATGAATCGCCTCGCGAGCTCATGCGTTCGATTGATGAAAACACCTTTGGGTCAGTTTCCCACCTCGCGCCCTGCATGGCGCTCGGATTCGAACGGCGCTGGACATGAAGCAGTTCATGTCCAGCGTCCCGTCTCATCCCTTTGGCCCCGTCGGTGAATGGACCTGGGGCAACAGCACGGCCGGCAGCCCCAACCTGCACACACGGTACTTCGACCTGGATGGCCGCATCGGCAAGATCGAGGCCGGCGCCAGCATCGACGCCAGGCAGTATGCAATCGACATCGCCCACCGCATCACCGGCATCGATACCCTGGTCTCCGGCAGTGTGGATCCCACCCGGTCCTTCACCTACGGCTATGACAACCTGGACCGCCTCACCAGCCAGACGCCGCAGGCAGGCAATCCGGGACCAATGAAAGGGGTCAGCGTCATTTGTTTCAAGCGTAGTGTATCGGCATGCCCTGCCACCTACGCATCTAGCTGGATCGAGCTCCGCTGCATTTGGTACGACGCGGACACAACCGCGAGCCGTGATCCTGCGGCGAGGAAGAATTCCAGAGCTTCCAGCACGGCTAAACACCGGGGGTAGCTCTGGGGGTATCCACCGTTTTCCACACTGGAAAAACAATGCTGATCAAATAGTTAAACTATTTTTTCGGGTGAGCCCCAGGCCACCAAGTAAAGCAAAACGCCCCGTCATGGGGCGTTTTGCATTCTTAGCGACTGAAGGTCAGCTTTTCCGTTTACTGTTTGAGACGATCCCGCACGTAACCCGCCACTTCATTGATTGCGACGGGCGTGGCGCTGGTGTCGCGACGATGCTGGTACTCCGCCTTGCCGTCCTTTAGGCCACGCTCTCCGATGGTGATGCGATGCGGCACGCCGATCAGTTCCCAGTCGGCGAACATGACTCCGGGACGTTCGCCGCGATCATCGAGCACCACATCAACGCCGGCGGCCACCAGTTCCGCATGCACTTTGTCCGCCGCTTCTTTCACGGTGGCACTGCGGTCGTAGCCCAAGGGGCAAATCACGACGGTAAAGGGCGCGATCGCGTCCGGCCAGATGATGCCCTTGTCGTCGTGGTTTTGTTCGATGGCCGCGCCCAGCAAACGAGTGACGCCGATGCCGTAGCAGCCCATTTCCAGCGGCTGCGGCTTGCCGTTCTCGTCAAGGAAAGTGGCTTTCATCGGGGCCGAATAGACCGTGCCCAGGTAAAACACATGGCCGACCTCGATGCCGCGCTGAATGGCGAGCACGCCTTGGCCGTCTGGCGATGGATCGCCGGCCACCACGTTGCGAATGTCGGCCACCAGGTCGGGTTCCGGCAGGTCGCGGCCCCAGTTCACGTTGACGAAGTGAAAGTCAACCTCGTTGGCGCCGGTGGTGAAGTCGCTCATGCTGACGACGGTCCGGTCCGCGATGACTTTGACCGGCTTCTTCATGTTGATCGGGCCGAGATACCCGGGTTTGCAATTGAAGTGCTCGAGGATCTCCGCCTCGGTGGCAAAGCGGAAACCCTTGTTCAGCCCGGGAACCTTGCCGGCCTTGATTTCATTGAGTTCGTGATCGCCCCGAATGAGCAGCAGCCATACGGTCGAAGTGACCTTGCCGTGTTCGTCTTCGGCATCGGTGGCCAGCACGATCGATTTCACGGTGCGGTCCAGCCCGAAGCCCATCAG
>CAZTYC010000008.1:0-33012 GCA_964617435.1 uncultured Burkholderiales bacterium | reverse complement strand
GACGGCCGCGCGCTGGCGCGCGCGCTGCGCGTGAGTGGCAAGCTCGAGCCGGCGTTCGTCGAATCCGCCGCCGACATGCCCGATGCGGTGCGCGCGCGCGCCCGCGACGGGGACGTGGTCATCTGCATGGGCGCGGGCTCGGTGGGCGGCGTGGCCCCCGCGCTGGCCGGGCTCGGGGGAGGCGAATGAACATGGCCGACCTGCCCTTCACGCCGCGTGGCGAACTGCGCACCGACGAGCCGATGGCGCGGCACGTGTCGTGGCGCGCCGGCGGCCGGGCGAGGCGCTTCTTCAAGCCCGCCGATCTGGACGACCTCATCCGCTTCCTGCCCCGCGTGCCGCGAGACGAACCGGTGTTGTTCGTCGGCCTCGGCAGCAACCTGCTGGTGCGCGGTGACGGTGAGGCCGGCGGATTTGCCGGCACCGTGATCCTCACTACGCCCAACCTCCACGGGCTGGCCCTCGATGCGACGGATGCGTGCGTCGTTTCCGCCGGTGCGGGCGTGGCCTCGCCCCATGTGGCGAAGTTCGCCGCGAAGAACGGGCTCATCGGCTCGGAATGGCTGGCCGGCGTTCCCGGAACCGTGGGCGGCGCGCTGGCCATGAACGCCGGCTGCTACGGCACCGAGACCTGGGAGCAGGTGGTCGATTGCCAGACCATCGACCGCGACGGATGCCTGCATGCGCGCACCGCCGCGGACTACGACATCGGCTACCGGCACGTGGCCGCGCGCGCCGGCGGCGAGGAATGGTTTGTGTCCGCGCGTTTCCGTTTCAGCCGCGGCGATGCCGCGCTCGCGCAGGCCAAGATCAAGGAACTGCTGGCCAAGCGCATGGCATCGCAGCCGCTCGACAAGCCCAATGCCGGCTCGACCTTCCGCAACCCGCCGGGAGACTACGCCGCGCGCCTGATCGAATCCTGCGGCCTCAAGGGGTTCTCGATCGGCGGTGCGCAGGTCTCGCCCAAGCACGCCAATTTCATCATCAATACCGGCGCGGCCAGCGCGGCAGACATCGAATCGTTGATCGATCACATGCAGGCCACGGTCCGCCAACGCACCGGCGTGGACCTGGTGCGCGAAGTGCGCATCGTGGGGGAGGCCGCATGAGAACGATCCAAACCCAAGGACTGGCGCGGTGTTTGGGCCAAAAACGGCCCAAGAGCCTCGCCATTGCTGGAGTTTCACTTGAACATTGACGTCAAATCATTGGGCAAGGTCGCCGTGTTGATGGGCGGCTCGAGCGCGGAACGCGAAATCTCGCTGCTGTCGGGCAAGGGCGTGCTCGCCGCGCTCAAGGAGAAGGGCGTGGACGCGCACGCCTTTGATCCGGCGGTGCATTCGCTGTTCGACCTGCCGCGCGAGAAATTCGACCGCGTGTTCATCGCGCTGCATGGCCGCTTCGGCGAGGACGGCACGCTGCAGGGTGTGCTCGAGACGCTGAAGATTCCCTACACCGGTTCCGGGGTCATGGGATCGGCGATCGCCATGGACAAGTGGCGCACCAAGCTGGTGTGGCAGTCGGCGGGCATTCCGACGCCCAAGTACCAGGTGGTCACGCGCGACACGGATCTCGCGGCGCTGATCGATCACCTCGGCCTGCCGCTCATCGTGAAGCCGGCGCGCGAGGGATCCTCCATCGGCGTGACCAAGGTGCTGTCTGCCGCCGACCTGCCGGCCGCCATCGATCTGGCGATCAAGCTCGATCCGCTGGTGATTGCCGAGGAATTCGTCGATGGCGATGAACTCACCGGCGCCGTCGTCGGCGATGCCGCGCTGCCGCTGATCCGCATCGAGGCGCCCAAGGACAGCGGCTACGACTACAAGAACAAGTACTTCACCGACGACGTGAAATACCACTGCCCGTCCGGCATCCGCGCGGACCTCGAGGAGCGCATCCGCTCGATGACACTCAAGGCGTTCCGCGTGCTCGGCTGCGCGGGCTGGGGGCGCGCCGACATGCTGCTTGCCGCGGACGGCCGCATCGGCTTCCTGGAGATGAACACCTCGCCCGGCATGACCGGCCATTCGCTGGTGCCGATGGCGGCCAGGGCGGTGGGACTCGGCTACCCGGACCTGTGTCTGCGCATCCTCGCGCTCGCCAGCCTGAAGGCGGACGCATGAGCACCGCGAACCGCACCCGCGAGCCCGCCGCGCCGCTCACGCGCCGGCGCGGCGTGGTGATCGCGGCCGGCGTGGCGGCGTTCATGCTGGCGCTCGCCGCCGCGTGGGTCAGCATCGGCCTGGTCACCAAGGAGCGCAGCAAGTGGCTGCCGGTCAAGGAGGTGCGCTTCACCGGCGAGTTCAAGCGCGTGGATGCGGACGCCCTGCGGCGTATCGGCGCGGCGATCCAGTCGATGGGCGGCTCGATGCTCACGCTGGACCTCGCGCAGGTGCGTTCGGCGGTCAAGGACGTTGAATGGGTGCGCGAGGCGACCGTGTCGCGGCGCTTTCCGGGCACCGTGGTGGTCGGCGTCGAGGAACACCAACCGTTTGCGCGATGGGAATCCGCCGAAGCGCCGGAGGAGGACCTCCTGGTGAGCGACGCCGGCGAGGTCTTCAGCGCGGAAATCGAAGACGCGCTGCCCACGCTTGGCGGGCCGAAGGACAGCGCGCACGACGTGCTCGCGGCGTTCCAGTCCTTCCGCGCGGAAGCCGTGCAGGCCGGGATCAATGTGGCCGCCGTGCGGCTCTCCGCGCGCCGCGCCTGGACCCTCACGCTGGACAACGGCACCGTGCTGGCGCTCGGCCGCAACGACGGCGTGCCGCGCCTGGCGCGCTATCTGCGCGTGCAGTCCGCCATCGCCGCGCTGCGCCAGAGCGGCCTGCGCATCGACCTGCGGTATGCCAATGGCATCGCCGTGCAATCCCCCCTCAACGCCACCGCCAAGGGCAAATCGTGAAACGTGAATTCGAGCTGGGACAACTCATGAACAAGCCGCGCGAAACGAAGCAACTGCTGGTCGCCCTCGACATCGGCACCTCGAAGATCGTCGCCATCGTCGGGGAGGTGACGCCCGAGGGCGCGCTGGCGATCCTGGGCATCGGCCAGCATCCCTCGAAGGGACTGAAGAAGGGCGTGGTGGTCAACATCGAGGCCACGGTCGCGGGCATCCAGCGCGCGCTGGAGGAGGCCGAGCTGATGGCCGACGTGAAGATCCGCGATGTCATCACCGGCATCGCGGGCTCGCACATCAAGGGCATCAACTCGCACGGCATGGTGGCCATCAAGGACAAGGAGGTCTCGCAGTGGGATGTGGACCGCGTGGTGGAGACCGCGCGTGCGGTGAACATCCCCATGGACCAGCAGATCCTGCACATCCTGACGCAGGAGTACATCGTTGACGGCCAGGAAGACGTGCGCGAGCCGGTGGGCATGAGCGGGGTGCGGCTGGAGGTGCGGGTGCACATCGTCACCGGCGCGGTGTCGGCGGCGCAGAACATCATGAAGTGCGTGCGGCGCTGCGGACTGGAGGTCAAGGACCTGGTGCTGCAGCCGCTGGCGTCCGCCATCGCGGTGCTCTCGCAGGACGAGAAGGACCTGGGGGTGTGCCTGGTCGACATCGGCGGCGGCACCACGGACATCGCAGTCTTCACCGGCGGCGCCATCCGCCACACCGCGGTGATTCCCATCGCCGGCGACCAGATCACCAACGACATCGCCATGGCGCTGCGCACGCCGACCAAGGACGCCGAGGACATCAAGATGAGCCACGGCTGCGCGCTGCGGCAACTCGCCAGCCCCAACGACGTCATCGAGGTGCCGGGCGTGGGAGACCGCGAGCCGCGCCAGATGTCGCGCCAGACGCTGGCCGAGGTGATCGAGCCGCGCGTGGAGGAACTCTATTCGCTGATCCAGCGCGAACTGCGCGCGTCCGGTTTTGAAGAGCTGCTGTCCTCCGGCATTGTCCTGACCGGCGGCAGCGCCGGCATGGCCGGCATGGTGGAGCTGGGCGAGGAGGTGTTCCACATGCCGGTGCGCCTGGGGGTGCCGCATTACAGCGGCGGGCTGGCCGAGGTGGTGCGCAACCCGCGCTTTTCCACCGGCGTGGGCCTGCTCATTTCGGCGCTGGAGCAGAAGAAGCGCGACGAGCATGCGCGTTTGCAGACCGCCAACATCAAGGGGATTTTCGAAAAGATGGCGAGTTGGTTCAAGGGGAATTTTTGATACAACCGGACAAAAGCAATCCCCTGCTTTTATCCGGAGCAGTCACCGGCAAGTCGCGGGCCCAGCCATCCGATTTGCCGCAAGAAGGGCAGGCCAAAGCGTTCAGAGCAGTTCGACAGTTGTTTCAACCGCAAGGAGAGAGAGACCATGATTGAAATCATCGATGCAGAGCAACCGGAGGCGATCATCAAGGTGATCGGCGTGGGGGGCTGCGGCGGCAACGCCGTGGACCACATGATCGGCAACGGCGTGGCGGGGGTGGAGTTCATCTGCGCCAACACCGACGCGCAGGCCTTGAAGCGCAACCAGGCGAAGACCACCATGCAACTGGGCACCACGGTGACCAAGGGCCTGGGGGCGGGCGCCAACCCGGACATCGGCCGGCAGGCCGCGATCGAGGACCGTGATCGCATCGCGGAAATGATCGGCGGCGCCGACATGCTGTTCATCACCGCGGGCATGGGCGGCGGCACCGGCACCGGCGCGGCGCCCATCGTCGCGGAGATCGCCCGTGAAATGGGCATCCTCACGGTGGCCGTGGTGACCAAGCCGTTCGCCTTCGAAGGCAAGCGCAAGAAGGTCGCCGAGGCCGGCATCGACGCGCTCAAGCAGCACGTCGATTCGCTGATCATCATCCCGAACGACCGACTGATGGAGGTGCTCGGCGATGATGTGTCCTACGAAGACGCGTTCAAAGCGTCGAACGACGTCCTCAACGGCGCCGTGGCCGGTATCGCCGAGGTGATCAACTGCCCGGGCCTGGTCAACGTCGACTTCGCCGACGTGCGCACCGTGATGAGCGAGAACGGCGTGGCCATGATGGGCTCGGCCTCCGCCTCCGGCACCGACCGCGCGCAGGTTGCCGCGGAGCGCGCCGCCGCCTCGCCGCTACTCGAGGACGTGAACCTCACGGGCGCGCGCGGCGTGCTGGTGAACATCACGGCCTCGAAGTCGCTGAAGCTGAAGGAAGTGCACGAGGTGATGAACACCATCCGCAGCTTCACCGCGGAAGACGCGACGGTGATCTTCGGCTCCGTGTTCGACGAGAACATGGGCGATGAGCTGCGCGTCACCATCGTGGCCACGGGCCTCGGCGGCACGACCTCGCGCCGCCAGCCGCAGGTGGTGTACTCGGCGCCGGTGCAGGCGTTTGCCCGCACGGGAACCGATGACGCCGTCGGCGCGCCGGTGACCTCGCCCGCAGGCGCCATCAACTACGCGGAATTGGACACGCCCGCCGTCACGCGCCGCCGCAGGGATGCGACGGTGGCCGCGATGCAGCAATCGGGGGTCGAGATGTACGATATCCCGGCCTTCCTGCGCAAGCAGGCCGACTAGCGCGGCGCTACGCGCCCCTCCAACCGGGTGACTCTCTCCACCCGGTCGGAGGGGTGTCCTCAATTTCCGTGGGACACAAACTGAATTCTTGCCCGTGCGCGCCGCGCCGCCGGAGTCGCCGGTAAGAAGGCGCAGCCGCATATTTCAGAGGCACGACCATAAACCATGATCCAGCTCTACTATGTCCCCAGCAACGCCAGCATGGCGCCGCACATGCTGTTGAACGAGATCGGCTGTCCGTTCGAACTCAAGCTGGTCGATCGCGGAAAGAACGAGCACAAGTCGGCCGACTACCTGAAGCTGAATCCGAGCGGTTTGATCCCGGTGCTCATCGACGAGGGCCGGCCGATCCACCAGACCGCTGCGATCCTGCTTTACCTGACCGACAAGTTTCCCGAAGCCGGCCTGGCGCCGCCCGTGGGCGATCCCGAGCGCCCGGTGTTCTACCAATGGCTGTTCTACCTCTCCAACACCCTGCAGGCGGAACTGATCACGTACTTCTACCCGCACCGCCTGGCCGACGACGAGGTGATGGCCGCGCGCGTGAAGCACCACGCGGAGCAGCGCATTGCCGGCATGCTCGACCTGCTGGACGCGCATCTGGCCGGCGCCGGTCCGTTCATGCTCGGCGAGCGTCTCAGCGCGGCGGACCATCTGCTGCTCATGCTTTGCCGCTGGACGCGCATGCAGGCCCATCCTGCAACGAACCGCCCGCACCTGAAACGCCTCATCGATACCCTGGCGGCCCGGCCCGCGGTCATCAAGACCTTTGCCGCCGAAGGCCTGCCTTTGCCGTGGGTGTAGGGTACTAAAGTCCAACAGGGACGCGGTGTTTGGGGTATTTTATTGCCGGAAGCCGCGCCCAGCCTTGAGTTTGGCGGTCTTGTGCTTTGAAAAGCCCACCGATACGGGGTGGCGGTGTAGAATCCAAGTTCGATTCCCGCAAGGAGCAAGACATGGCCATCTGCCCGATCGCGATTGCTGTAGGCTGCGAAAAGTGCCCGGCGTTCAAGGTTTGCCCGATGACCAAGGTGCTTGGGGACCAGAAGGACAAGAAGCCCGAAGCCGGTGCCAAGCCGGCCGGCAATGCGTCCGGCAAGAAACGGTCCTGATCCCGGGCGGCGCGATGTGCGCGCCGGGAACCCTTCGCCCGTTGCGGGGTCTTTTCCCAGGTCGCCCCGGCGCCCGCCCCGTGAAACCGAAGCCCGCATGATCAAGCAGCGTACCCTCAAGAACAAGACCCGCGCCACGGGTGTCGGCGTGCATCTGGGCCATCGCGTCGAGATGATGATCCGTCCCGCGCCGCCGGACACCGGCATCGTGTTCGTCCGCACCGACCTGCCCGGCGCGCCGGCGGTGAAGGCGCATGCGCTGAACGTCAACGACACCCGCATGTCCACCCGCATCGAGGATGAAAAATCCGGCGCGCGCGTGGCCACCGTCGAGCACTTGATGTCCGCCTTCGCCGGCCTCGGGATCGACAATGCCTATGTGGACATCGACAACGAGGAAGTGCCGATCATGGACGGCAGCGCGGCGCCGTTCATCTTCCTGATGCAGAACGCCGGCATCGAGGAGCAGGGCCGCGCGAAGCGCTATGTGCGGGTCAAGAAGACCATCGAGATTACGGACAAGGACCGTTTTGTGTCGCTGTCCCCGTTCGACGGGTTCAAGCTCAATTTCAACATCCGCTTCGACCACCCGGTGTTCGCCAAGTCAGGCAGCGACATCGAGGTCGATTTCGCCAAGGTCAGTTTCGCGCGCGACGTGGCCCGCGCGCGCACCTTCGGCTTCACGCACGAGGTCGAGGCGATGCGCGCGGCCGGGCTCGGCCGCGGCGGCTCGCTGGACAACGTGATCGTCATCGACGACTTCCGGGTGCTCAACAATGATGGCCTGCGCTTCGACGACGAATTCGTCAAGCACAAGACCCTCGATGCCGTCGGCGACCTGTACATGCTCGGGCACCCGCTCATCGGCGCGTTTCGCGGCATCAAGTCCGGCCACGCCATGAACAACCTGCTGGTGCGCGCCCTGCTGGCCGATGCCGACGCCTTCGAGTTCGTCACCTTCGACCGCCGCGAGCGCCTGCCCGTGGCCTTCGGCAACATGGCATTGGCGGCGGCCTGAGGCCTCGCGCACCGTGCTGATCGGAATCCGGATTGTCCTGATGGCGGGCGTGATGCTGGCCGGCATCGCGCTGCTCGGCTTCCTGTTCACCCGCAACCCGCGCCTGTTGCACTACGCAAAACGGATTGCCGGCGCGACCCTGCTCCTGGTCGGGGTCATCGGGCTGCTGTATGTCGTGGAGCGTGTGCTGCTGAAATAGCGGTCCGCTGACCGGCGTCAGGCCTGAAGTGAGCCCACGCTAACGTTTTTGTGCCAACTTGGACAGTGTCGCCTTGAGCGGCGATTCCTCCAATTTATCAACCAGTTCCGAGAGCTTTTCGGCGGGCATCGGCACGCGTTTGGGGGCGGGTTCCAGGGCCGGACGATCGTCCCGAAAGTTGGGTTGCACGAGCACTGAAATTGATGTAACCTGTTGTTCTTTAATTTTATTTTCGCCGCGCCGGGTTTCCGGAGCCTCCGTCCGGAGTGCTTCAAGCAGGCGCGGAAGCATCTGTTTGAGTCTTGTTGCCGTGGCACCATTGGCCGCGGCGATGATCAGCGTCGATCCCTCCAGATTCGCCACGCGGCACGTTTCTTTCAGGCCGGGCGGGAGGGTGTCGGCAAGAGATTGTTGGAGGCGGGACAACGTGGCCAGCCGGGCCTGAACCGGCGTCAAGGCGGCGTTTTCGCGCATCAAGGTGCCGACGGATTTGGCGTGGCGGAGCGGCATCAAAGTGGCGAAAGAGGTGGCGGCATGAACATCATTCTGGTTTCGGACTCCCTGGCGAAAAGCCGGATTGTCACGATTTCGCAATCGCAGATTATCATGGCCGTGGTGGGCTTCGTGAGCGCCGGCTTCATGCTGGCACTGGGAACCTACTGGGTGACGATGAAGTACGCGGTCGACATCCAGAACCCGTTCATCCAGAGCCTGATCTCCACGCTGACCCAGCAAAAGACCCAGCAGGCCGAGAAAGACATGCGCGAGCAGATGAACTCGCTTGCGGTCAAGCTCGGCGAACTGCAGGCACGCCTCATGCGCCTCGACGCCTTTGGCGAGCGGTTGGGCAAGGCGGCGGGCGTCAAGCCGGCCGAATTCCGTTTTTCCGAGACCCCCGGCCAGGGTGGCCCCGCCCCGACCGCCTACGGTGAACTCACCTATGGCGATTTCCAGTCGCGGATGGCGGAGATATCGCGCATGCTCGATGACCGCAGCGACAAGCTCGGAATCCTCGATTCGCTGCTGATGGAAGGCCGCCTCGCAGCCAAGGCCGTGCCGACCACCATGCCGGTGGACATCACCTACTTTTCATCCAACTTCGGATACCGCATCGACCCGATCAACGGCCGCCACGCCCTGCATACCGGCGTGGATTTCAACGCGCCGTACGGCTCGGACATCGTGGCCGCCGCCGGCGGCGTGGTGCTGGCTGCCGAGCGGCATTCCGAGTACGGCAACATGATCGACGTCGATCATGACAACGGCCTGACCACGCGCTACGCGCATCTGTCGACCATGACCGCCAAGGTGGGCGATGTGGTGCTCAAGGGGCAGAAGATCGGCACCCTCGGCCAGACCGGCCGCGCCACCGGCCCGCATTTGCACTTTGAAGTGCGCCAAAACGGCGTGCCGATCAACCCCAACCGCTTCTTGGCGGTGGTCCGCGCCCAGGAACCCGCGCTCGCGCAAAAGTCCGCGCGCGCCCCCTGATCGCCCCCTCCCGCGCGACGGTTCCGTCGCGCACTGATGCGTGCGCCGCCGACCGCGGCTCACGCCCCGCATTGCGCCCGCCCGCCGCGCGCCTCCGAATCCCCCAGTACAAGAAGAATCCCATGCTCGACAACCTGATGAAAGCCATCTTCGGCAGCCGCAACGAGCGTCTGCTGAAGCAATATCGCAAGACCGTCGTCGTGATCAACGCGCTTGAACCGGCCATGGAAAAGCTGAGCGATGACGAGCTCAAGGCCAAGACGCCCGCCCTGAAGGCGCGCCTGGCCAACGGCGAGACCCTTCAGCAGATCCTGCCCGAAGCCTTCGCCGTGGTGCGCGAGGCGAGCAAGCGGGTGCTCGGCATGCGCCACTTCGACGTGCAGCTCATCGGCGGCATGGTGCTCAACGACGGAAAGATCGCCGAAATGCGCACCGGCGAAGGCAAAACCCTGGTGGCGACGCTGCCCTCGTACCTCAATGCGCTGTCCGGCAAGGGCGTGCACGTGGTGACGGTCAACGATTACCTCGCCAAGCGCGACTCCGACTGGATGGGGCGCCTGCACCAGTTCCTCGGCCTGACCGTCGGCTGCAACCTTTCCCAGATGCCGCACGACCAGAAACAAGCCGCCTTCGCCGCCGACATCACCTACGGCACCAACAACGAGTTCGGCTTCGATTACCTGCGCGACAACATGGTGCAGAACAAGTCGGAGCGCGTGATGCGCGGGCTCAATTTCGCCATCGTCGACGAAGTGGACTCGATCCTCATTGACGAGGCGCGCACCCCGCTCATCATCTCCGGCCAGGCCGAGGATTCGACCAACCTGTACATGCAGATCAACGCGCTGATCCCGGCGCTCAAGCCGCAGTCCGATGAAAAGGGGCCCGGCGATTATTGGGTCGACTTGAAACAGCACAGCGTGACCCTGTCCGAGGAAGGGCACGAGCACGCCGAGGAGCTGATGACCCGGAACGGCCTGCTCCCCGAGGGCGCCTCGCTCTACGATCCGGCCAACATCATGCTCATGCACCACCTGTACGCCGCGGTGCGCGCGCATTCGCTGTACCACAGGGACCAGCACTACGTGGTGCAGAACGGCGAGGTGGTGATCGTCGACGAGTTCACCGGCCGCATGATGGCCGGCCGCCGCTGGTCCGAGGGCCTGCACCAGGCGGTGGAAGCCAAGGAAGGCGTGAAGATCCAGAACGAGTCGCAGACGCTGGCCTCGATCACCTTCCAGAACTACTTCAGGCTGTACGGCAAGCTGTCCGGCATGACCGGCACGGCCGACACCGAGGCCTTCGAGTTCCAGCACATCTACAACCTGGAAACCGTCATCATCCCGACCAACAAGCCGATGGTGCGCGCCGATACCAACGACCAGGTGTTCATCACCGCGCGGGGCAAGCACAAGGCCATCGTGGCCGATGTGAAGGACTGCTATGCGCGCGGCCAGCCGGTCCTGCTCGGCACGACTTCGATCGAGAATTCGGAACTGCTTTCCGAGCTGCTCCAGAAGGAAAACCTGCCGCACCAGGTGCTGAACGCCAAGCAGCACGCGCGCGAGGCCGAGATCGTCGCGCAGGCCGGCAAGCCCAAGGCCATCACCATCGCCACCAACATGGCCGGCCGCGGCACGGACATCGTGCTGGGCGGCAATCCGGACAGCCAGATTCGCGCCATCGAGTCCGACGAGTCCCTGTCGGCCGCCGACAAGGACGCCGGCGTCGCGCAGATCCGCGCCGAATGGCAGAAGCTCCACAACGAAGTGATCGCGGCGGGGGGCCTGCACATCATCGGCTCCGAACGCCATGAATCGCGCCGCATCGACAACCAGCTGCGCGGCCGCGCCGGCCGCCAGGGCGACCCGGGCTCGTCGCGCTTCTACCTGTCCTTCGAGGATCCGCTGCTCAAGATTTTCGCCGGCGACAAGCTCAAGGGCATCATGGCGCGCCTGAACCTGGCCGAAGACGAGGCCATCGAGGCCGGCATGGTGTCGCGTTCGATCGAAAATGCCCAGCGCAAGGTCGAAGCCCGCAATTTCGACATCCGCAAGCAGCTCCTCGAATACGATGACGTGGCCAACGACCAGCGCAAGGTCATCTACCAGCAGCGCAACGAGCTGCTCGATGCGGACGACATCAAGGAGACCGTCGAGGGCATGCGCGGCGGCGTCATCCTCGGTGTGGTGGAGCAATTCGTGCCGCCGGAATCCGTCGAGGAGCAATGGGACATCCCGGGGCTGAAGAAGGTGCTCGAGTCCGAGTTCAGCCTCGTGGCGCCCATCGACGACTGGCTCAAGACCGACGAACACCTGGACAGCCACGAGATCGCGCAGCGCCTGGCCAAGATGGCCAACGAGGCCTACGACCAGAAATTCGCGCACATCGATCCCGCGCCGGTGCGCCATTACGAACGCGCCATGATGCTGCAATCGATCGATTCACATTGGCGCGAGCACCTTGCCGCGCTTGATTACCTGCGCCAGGGCATCCACCTGCGCGGCTATGCGCAAAAACAGCCGAAGCAGGAATACAAGCGCGAGGCCTTCGAACTGTTCAGCAGCATGCTCGACAGCATCAAGCGCCAGGTCACGCAACTGCTGCTGCTGGTGCGCGTGGAGACGCAGGCCGAAGTCGATGCTGCGGAGAAAGCCGCCGAGGAGGCTGCCGCGCGTGCCGCCCAGAACGTGCAGTACCACCATGCCGACTACGATGCGGCGCTGGCCGGTGCGGATTCACCGGAGTCGCTGGCCGATGTGGGCAGCACCGAGCCGGGCGCGGCACAGCCTTACGTGCGCGACGGCGTCAAGATCGGCCGGAATGACCCGTGCTGGTGCGGTTCAGGCAAGAAGTTCAAGCAGTGCCACGGCAAGCTGAGCTGATCTAGCGCCGCACCACCACCGCGTCCTGGCCTGACCAGAACGCGGTGTCCTTGTAGAGCAGCGGCGCCGCGCCCAGCGCGGCGCGCACCGCGTCCTCCGCGTGGCGGCGCGTCGTGAACGTCGTGCCGTACACGTGGCCGGGGATCGACGGCGACTCGCTGCTCTGAACGAAGCAGGCGCCGCTGTCATCAAAGCGCACACCCTCGCGCCGCGCAGCGCGCTCGTTGTGGACAGTGAACACCAGCGTGCCCCCGGGCTGCACCAGGGCATGGAGCGCCTTGAGCCAGCGGCCCCAAACCTGCGGCGGCAGGTGCGTGAACAGCGAGAGCACGAAGACGAGGTCGTATTGCCGCGGCGCTTTCAGCGCCTCCGGTTCGTGCGCGGATTCAAACGTCCGTACGCCGAACTGCGACTTGAGGAAGGTGGTGGCGCCAGGCAGCACATCCGCGCAGGTCACCCGCCCCGGCAGGACCTTGACCAGGTGGCGCGTGAAGCGGCCGAAGCCGCTGGCGAATTCAAGCATGTGCTCCGTGCGGGTGAGCGGTTGGCCGACGCTGTCCATCAGCACCAGCAACTCGGAAAGGGTGCGCCAGCCGTCGGACAGGTATTCGCGGATGGGGTTGCCGTGCGCGGCATTGCGGGCGAAGAAATGAAAGATGTCGTCGCGCGGATCGATGGCGCAGTCGATGTTCATCCAGGCGCTGCTGGACAGCGGGCTCTTCAGGCGCTCGAGCGCGTTGTGCGCCGCCAGGTTGGCGTTGTCGTCGCGCAGGATCGCCGCATACGCCTCGCCGGCCTGCTCCGGCGCGCTGGCCTCCAGGGCGAGGGCGGCGGCGAGTCGCGATTCAATATCGGCCGCAGGGGGCGGATGACCATAAAATGCCGTCATGGGAAATTCACAATGCCAAGGCGCGGTGCGCCGGGAAAGGCCTGCATTTTGGCAGAATCGCCGGCTCGGGGCGGCGTCCTGAGATGGCCGGCTTCGCGTCCGCGTTGTCCATCCGTTTCGATCCGGACGCGGCGGAAATCGCCCGGGACGTGTTTTTCCGGGCCTATCGAGCCGAGGCGCCGCGCCCGCGTGCCATCCGTTTCGGCGACCATGAAGCGGCAGCGCATGATTGGCAGCAGGTGGTGGCCCTGTACCGATTCGGCGACGACCCCGCACACGGCGACACCTGCGTCGGCTTTGTCAATTTCATCCGGGTCGAAGACTATTTCCTTACCGGTGGCCTGTGCGTGGACGCGGGCGCCTACCGGCGCATGCCGCCGGCGGAGTTTGCCGAATGCCAGCGCGCGGGGGGCCTCGCGCAATGCATGCTCGAATGGTCGGCCCGCCATCTCGATGGCATCGCCATGGTCGGCTATTGCGGGGACCGGCGCGCGCTGGCAGCGGGTTTGCGGTCCGGTTACCTGCAAACGTCCCACCGGTACCTCATCGTGCGCCCCATCATCGCGCTCGACGCCGATGCCATCGAACGCCTGGTGGCCCGGGCCGACCGGCTGGGTCCGTTCTGAGCACGACGTACCGTAAAAAACATGTCCCCCCGCGTCCCCATCCTCACGTACCACGGTCGTAATGTCTTCGGCGCCGACTACGCGCGCAACGATCACGTTGCCTTGAGAAGCGATCTGGAGACGATCACCGCGCGCGGCTGGCGCATCGCGCCGCTCACGGAGGTCGTCGATACCTTTCTCGCGGGCAATGTAATGCGCGACACGCTGTGCCTGACCTTCGACGACGGCACCGACTATGACGTCCGGGCGCTCGATGATCCGGAGCACGGGCCGCAACCCGGCCTGCTCAATGTTATGGCCGATTTCCAGCGCGCGCACCCGGGCGCGCAGCCGGGCCTGCGCGCGACGGCCTTCGTCATCGCCTCTCCTGACGCCCGCCATGCGATGGACGTCATGTGCGTGCACGGCCGCGGCTGGATGAGCGAGGCATGGTGGAAGGACGCCGTTGCGGGCGGGCTGATCGACATCGGCAACCACAGCTGGGACCACAACCACGAGGCGGTGCCGGTGGTGGCGCAACGCAACCAGGAAAAGGGCAATTTCTTCTGCATCGACACCGAAGCCGATGCGGACGCACAAATCCGGCGCGCGCACGCCTACATCGCCGCACGCGCGCCCTGCGCGGCCAACGCCCTGTTTTGTTATCCGTACGGACACGTCTCCGCCTACCTGCGTGACACCTACCTGCCGGTGCAGGCTGCGTCGGGTGCGCCCTTTGTGCGCGCCGCTTTCGGTACCGATGCCGGATACCTCAGCGCCGAAAGCGATCGCTGGAACCTGCCGCGCTTCGTCTGCGGCTGGCACTGGACGTCTCCCGAGGCGCTCGGCGCGATCCTCGATGCTGCGCGCGCCGGATGAGCCAAGCGTCCGCAGCCAGCGTGCCATAATCGCCAGCGAAATCCACAGACCCGCCCAGAGGACGTCGCCGTATGCCAGTCAACTACGCACCCGCCGACAACGCCACGCTGTACCCGGTCGCCGGGGTCCAGCTCGGTTTCGCCAAGGCCCATGTCCGCAAGCCCGACCGCAAGGACATGCTGGTGGTGACCTTCCCGGCCGGCACGCGGGCAGCCGGCGTCTTCACGCAGAACCGCTTTTGCGCCGCGCCGGTGCTGGTATGCCGGGAACACCTGAAGCGCGGCAAGGAGCTGCTGGCCAAGCCAGTGGAAACGCGCGCGCTGGTGGTCAACACCGGCTGCGCGAATGCGGGTACCGGCGACCGCGGGCACGCCGATGCGCGCGCAACGTGTGAACAAGTGGCGAAGGCGCTGGGCGTCAAGGTGCGCGAGGTCCTGCCGTTTTCGACCGGGGTCATCCTCGAGCACCTGCCGATGGACCGCATCAGCGCGGGCATTCCGCAATGCATCGCCGCATTGAAAGCCGACGGATGGCGCGATGCGGCCGAGGCGATCATGACCACCGACACGGTGCCCAAGGCCGCCTCGCGCAAGATCGAGATCCACGGCCACGCGGTGCACATCACCGGCATCGCCAAGGGCGCCGGCATGATCGAGCCGAACATGGCGACCATGCTGGGTTTCATCGCCACCGACGCGGATGTCGGCGAGGATGTGCTGGAAGACATGGTCAAGACAGCGGCCGACGTATCGTTCAATGCCATCACCGTCGATGGCGACACCTCGACCAATGATTCCTTTGTGCTGGCCGCCACCGGCAAAGCGGGCAACCCGCCCATCAACGGTGAGGGCACGGCTGAATATGCCAAGCTGCAGGAGGCCGTCAACGAGGTCGCCATCGAACTCGCGCAGGCCATCGTGCGCGACGGCGAAGGCGCGACCAAGTTCATTACGGTCAGGGTTGAAGGCGGCAAGACGCGCGAGGAATGCCTGCGCGTCGGCAAATCGATCGCCAATTCGCCGCTGGTGAAGACCGCGTTCTTTGCCAGCGATCCCAACCTCGGGCGCATCCTCGCCGCCATCGGCAAGGCCGGGGTGAACGACCTCGACACCGAGAAGATCCGCGTGTTCCTCGACGCCGTGCTGGTGGCGGAAAAGGGCGGACGCGCCGAAAGCTACAAGGAGGAATTTGGCGCCGCGGTGATGAAGCAGCCGGAGATCACCATCCGGGTGGAGCTCAACCGCGGGCTTGAATCGGTGTCCGTCTGGACCTGCGACTTCTCGTACGAATACGTGAAGATCAACGCAGACTATCGCACCTGATGTTTCCCAAGCTGGACAATCTCGTGGCGCGCATCGAGGCACTGCTCGCGCGCGCCGATGCGGTGCTGCCCAAGCCATCCGCCGAAATCGACTGGAACGCCTCCACCGCCTTCCGTTGGAAGCCGCGCGTGACCGCGCTGGGCCGCTTCGGCCGCCTGGTGCCGGTGGCGCATCCGCACCGCATCCGTTACGCGGACCTCAAAGACATCGATGAGCAAATGGCGCGGCTGGAGGAGAACACCCGCCACTTCGTCGCCGGGCGGCCCGCCAACAACATTCTGCTGACTGGTGCGCGCGGCACCGGTAAATCCTCGCTGGTGAAAGCCGCGCTGGACGCCCATGCCAGGCAGGGATTGCGATTGATCGAGGTCGATCGCGCGGACCTGATCGACCTGCCCGACATTGCCGAGCTCGTCGCAGGGCGCCGCGAACGTTTCATCGTGTTCAGCGACGACCTTTCTTTCGAAGCCAACGATCCCGGCTTCAAGGCCTTGAAGTCGGTGCTCGATGGCGGTGTGGCATCGGCGCCGGACAATCTCCTCGTCTATGCAACCAGCAACCGGCGCCATCTGATGCCCGAGCTGATGAGCGAGAACCTCGAGGCGAAACACACGCCGGACGGCGAAATCCATCCGGGCGAGACGACCGAGGAAAAGGTGTCGTTGTCCGAACGCTTCGGGCTGTGGCTGTCGTTCTACCCGTTCGACCAGGCCACCTATCTCTCCATCGCGGAGCATTGGGTGCGCGAATTCACCGGCAAGGCGCCGGCCGATCCGATGGCCATGAACAAGGCGGCGCTGCTGTGGTCGCTGGAGCGCGGCGCGCGCAGCGGCCGCACCGCCTACCAGTTCGCGCGCGACTGGGCCGGCAAGCACCCGGGGGGCGGACCCGCGCGATCCCGGTCCGGCAGAGCCGGCACCACTGTGAAAAAGGCATCGCGCACCCGCCGGCGTGCATGACTGAGAAAATCACCGACGTCGCTGTCGCCATTTTCCTTCGGCCCGACGGCACCTTCCTGTTGTCGTCGCGCCCCGAGGGAAAGCCCTACTCGGGGTATTGGGAATTCCCCGGCGGCAAGATCGAGCCGGGTGAATCGGTGCAGGACGCGCTGGTGCGCGAGTTGATTGAAGAACTCAACGTCACGATCACCGTATCGCACCCCTGGTTCACCTTTCTCATGCGCTACACGCATGCCACGGTGCGCCTGCACTGCTGGCGTGTGCTGGCCTGGACCGGCGAGATGCACGGCATGGAGGGCCAGGCCTTCGCCTGGCAATCGATCGACGCCATCGAGGTGACACCGACCCTGCCCGGTTGCGTGCCGATCTTCAGGGCATTGGCGCTACCGCAGACGATGTGGATCAGCAACGCGGCGGCGCTAGGTACGTCGGCCTGGCTTGCTGCGTTGGAGTCCGCGCTTGATCGACTCGATAGGGTTGGCGCGCCGATGATCCAGGTGCGCGAAAAGTCGATGGAAGGTGCCGCGTTGCAAGACTTTGCGACGCGCGTCATCCGCCTGGCGCGTCCTCGTGGCGCCAAGGTGTTGATCAACGGCGACATCGATCTTGCGCGCGCAGTAGGCGCCGACGGCGTCCACCTGCCCGCGTCGCAAATCGCCGCACTGAAGGTGCGCCCGGACCTGCCACTGGTGGGCGCGTCTACCCACTCTCGGGACGAGATACTGCGCGCTGCGGAACGGGGCTGCGATTATTGCGTGTTGGGTCCGGTGAAGGAAACACCTTCGCATCCGGGTCAGCCGGGCATCGGTTGGTCGCGCTTCGCGCAACTTGCGCTCGATGCGCCGGTTCCGGTTCTGGGCATTGGCGGCCTGAACGAGGCGGAGCGGGGAGATTCGATCGCGGCGGGCGCGCACGGCTTGGCGATGCTGCGTTCTGCGACGCACGAGTAGCCACACTGGTGGTTGCCGTGCCAGCTGGTCATCGACCCGGCGATTAATCCGCCCCGAACGCCGCCTTCACCCATTGAGGAGTTTTGGCATCGAGCGAGTCCAGCAGCACGGCGTCGAAGCGGCAGGGCGGGAGTTCGCGCCTTCCGCTCAGGTAATGATGCGCCGTCTTGATGATGCGTCGTTGCTTGGCCGGGGTGATGCTGGCGCCGGCACCGCCAAAGTCGCCGCTCTTCCTTTCCTCCCGCAAGCGCACTTCGACGAACACCACGGTGCCCCGGTCATCGGCAATCAGGTCGATCTCGCCATCGCGGCAGCGGTAGTTACGCTCCAGAATGGTCAAGCCGTGGCGGACCAGCAGTTGTTCCGCAATCTGTTCTGCGCGCTTGCCGCGCGCCAGATGTTCGGCGCCCGTCTCCGGGCTCCGGGTCCAGCTCGGCCATTTCATTCCTGGTTGCCGGAACGCGCCACGACGCGGCCGTCCCGCAGTTCCGCCGCGGTCAACGTGCGCACAAATTGTTTCCCCTCCAGGGTGATCTTGCCGGTCACGCCGTCGAGCGGGGCAAACCGCGGGGCCTTGTCCGATTTCACGATGGCATTGGTCAGCCGCCACGCGTCTATGCCCAGCGCGTAGAGCCGTTCAAGGTCGATCGCCATCGGCTCGAGCGGCTTGGTGTAGGCCATTACGGCCGGGTGATCGGCTTCCACAAACCACGGCATCTCCAGGAACCGCACACCGTCCAGATCCAGGTTCTCGACGGCGTCCGCCCGCGGATCGATGGTATAGGTTGTCGCGTACACCGGCAGCCCCTGCGGGAAAAACGGCCGCGCGCCGCGGGCAATCTTCCGGTCCGAAAGAAGGATCGCGCAGTCTGCATTGGCTTTTTCGAATGCCGTGACCAATTTGGGTCCTTCGTCGAGTTCACCGGTCACGACGAGTCGCGCGGCCACGTCGCCCCCGCGCGTGGTCCATTCCCGCTCGAAGCTCTCCTGCATCCGCTTGGCCAGGGGGGATCCGGACGACGCAATCACGATGCGCTTCAACCCTTCCTCGCCGATCTTGCGGGCGAGCAATCGGGCTTCCCAATCGAGGTTGAGGGAGACGTGGTAGAACCGTTCCGGGAATTCGTAGTCGGGCGCCGAGGGCGTGTTGAGCGCCAGCGCCGGCAACACGCCGGCTTCGCGCGCCAGCAAGTTGGCGCCATCCCGGGTGAGCCCGCCGACGACCAACACCGCGCCTTCCGCGGTCGCCCTGCGGATTTCCTTGGCCAGCGCAGCGGTGTCGTCCTCCGTGGCATAGACGCGAAACGGCAGCGCCTCCTTCCCTTCCGCTTGCGCCGCCGCGCTGAATCCGGACTTGACCGCCTCGGCAACCTTGCCGAACGCCTTGGACCCCGTGGGGAGGATCAGGGCGATATGCGGAACCGGCTTTGGCGGTTCCTTCGCGACGTCCTTGGCGGCCGCCTTGGGCGGTTCGACAGCACCATCCTTCGGGTTCTGCACGGATGGCGGCTTGGCGGCGTCGGACTCGCGCCGGGCATCCGGAACGGTCGTGACGGGAATCGGTGTTGCGCTTGCGGGTTTCGATTCCTGGGCCGACAATGCGGTGGCGCCGCAGGCCCATCCCAGCCCGCACACCAGAAAGATGGCGCGTTTCAACATGTCATGCGGCGGAGAATCGTGGCGGAAATTCGCGTTTCATTATATGTGGTTGCCACTCCAATCGGGAATCTGGGCGACTTGTCATCCCGGGCTGTGGAAGTGCTCCGCCAGGCCGATGTGGTTGCCGCGGAAGACACGCGCGTCACGCGCGGCCTGCTGTCCCATCTTGGCATCAGCACCCGGCTGATCGCCGTGCATGAACACAATGAGCGCGATGCCGCGCAGGGCATCGTGAAACTGCTGGCGGGCGGACAAAGCGTGGCGCTGGTCAGTGACGCCGGGACGCCGGGAATCTCCGACCCCGGGGCGAAGATCGTGCGTGCCGCGCGCGAAGCCGGCTTTGACGTGGTGCCGATCCCCGGCGCGTGCGCGATGGCGGCCGCGCTGTCGGCCAGCGGCATGGGTGAACACGGATTCACGTTCGCCGGTTTCCTGCCGGCAAAGCCGAAGGAACGTTCGGCGCGCTTGGCCGAATTGGCGGCCCGTCGCGAAGCGATCGTCTTCTATGAAGCACCGCACCGCATCGAGGAAAGCCTGGAGGCCCTGCGCGTGGCGTTTGGCGATGACGTCAAGGTGCTGATCGCGCGTGAGATCACCAAGAAGTTCGAGCAACTGCATCTATGCGAGTTGCGCGAAGCCGGCGATTGGTTGGCAAGCGACGAGAATCACAGGCGTGGAGAGTTCGTCCTTGTAGTTGAAAACTCCAGCACTGGCGCGGCGTTTGAGGCCAAAACGGCTCAAACCCAAGCACTGGAAAGGACTTTGGCTGCCTTGTGCGAGGAACTGCCCCTGAAGCAGGCCGTGGCGCTGACCGTGAAATTGACGGGCGAAAAGCGCAACGTGGTCTATGACCTGGCGCTGAAACTGAAGCAGGACTGAAGCGGTACCGTGGCGCGGACCTCCGCGCGACCCGAATTCAGCCGGCCAGCAACGCGTTCATGTGCCGCAGGCGGTCCGCGACCGCGCGCAACATCGTGACGCCAAACGCAGGGTGCGCCTTGATGAGATCGAGCAGTGCCTTGCGATTGACCGACAGCAGTTCACTGTCCACCGTTGCGCCGGCGCTTGCGGTGCGTGGGCTCTGGTCCACCAGCGCCATTTCGCCAAAGGTGCCGCCCGCGCCCACCATTTCCACGATCTTGTCGCGAATGGCGATCGCCACCCGGCCCTTGACCACCACATACATGCAGATGCCCGCATCGCCCTCGCGCATGATGACCTTGCCGGCGTCAAAGCGGATCTTGGCGCTTGCATGCAGGTAATCTTCCAGCTGCTTGAGCATGTCCGGGGGAAAGGTCGCCGCTTCGCGCGCCGTCTGCGTGCCGGGCGCGACCTTGCGCGCGGCCAAGCGCGCAGCAACGAGGCGCAAGCGGTCAAACATGACGCTCATGAGCATGAGCGCGAATTCCGGCATTTTCTGGATCGCCGCCTGGAACTGTGTGGCGTCCAGCGCGTAGGCCGTGCAATGGGCCTTGGCGGTCGCAGTGGCGCTGCGCGGCCCGCCGGTGATGACCGCCATTTCGCCAAACACTTCTCCGGGGCCGATGGCGTCGAGGACACGGCCGCCCGCGGTCAGCGACACTTCGCCGGTCTCGATGAAGAACATGCGGTTGGCCACGGCCTTGGAAAACAAACCGCCCCTGCTGGCCTTGTCGTTCTCCTCGAAGAAGGCTTGTCCCTCCGCAACGCTTTCCGCGGTGCCATAGGCCTGGAACAGCTTGCGCGCGATGGCGGGATCGTAGAACTTGCTCTTGGGTGACGCCGGGGGAGGCGGTGCGGGAGACGCGACTGGTGGCGCGGATGCCGGCTTTGCGGGCGGGGGCGTTGCAGCCGTAAAGTCGAGATCGTCGTCAGTCATGGCAGGAGTCGGGCGGAAACGGTGCGGACACTTCAAAGCCTGATTATGGCAAATCGGTGCCGGGGTCCGCGCGGCGCATCGCTGCAGGCTGGGGAATCCCCGCGCGGGCAAAAAAAACCGGGGACTGGCCCCGGCTTTGTTCGACTTGAAGAATCGATCAGGGCAGCGCGGGCGTGTTCTCCGCAAAATATTCATGGCTGTCCGCATTGTTGCGCGCCTTGGTCGGATCCGTCAGCGCGAGATTCTTGGCCGCCGTTTGGCCGTACGCCCAATCATCCGTTCCGGCAACGACGTCAAAGTGCGACATTTCGTGCACCAGGGTGCCCCCCTTCGAATCGGTCCCGGTCATCGGTGCGCTCCAGAAGGCCTTGCAAACGTAGATCTTGTACGGCTGGTTGGGATACACGTAGGCGTAATAAGTCTTCTTGCAGGCGCAGTCGATGGTGAGCGGCTTGTTGTCGAATGCGTCCTTGATGTTCGCAAACTGTCCCTTGATCTGGTTCCAGTTGGCCGACGAATACGTGCCAAACCAGGTCGTGAAGCGCGAGGTGGCGGACGGCGTGCCGTTGAGATAGCTCACCGCACCATTGGCGAAGTTAGAAGCTGCGGCGACGGCGCTGAGGATGGTCGATTGCTGGGTGGCGCTGCAACGGCCTGAAAAAGCGACGCTCGACAGACCGACACCGCGCTCGACGATCGCATCTGCCTTGGTGTTCATGGCCTGTTCGATAAACGGATTCTTGCGGCCGGCCAGCACCGTCATCACTTCGTTGGAGGTGATGTACTCCGGCCCGGCATAGCTTTCCAATTCAGGATTGAAACGACCGCGCATGCCGGACATCGCCGCCTGGCGCGTCAACTGCGCTTCTTCCACGCTGTACTGGATGGTGTACTCGCCGGTTTGGGAAAGGTCGTAATAGGCGCCGATGTCCGCCACACGCGTCACGCTTTGGCCCGGGGCCAGCAGGATGAAGTCCGCATCGGTCGCGCCCGCGCGCTTGATGTGGGGGCCCATGAAGGACACTTCGCGGCCGTCACGCCTGACGGTGAAGACGTCGTCCTCGGGTTCGCCATCCGGCACATACCAGTTCAGCAAACGGACCGCATGGTCGCCGGTGTTGGTGAACGTCAATTGCACGTTGACTTCCTGCGCGGTGCCCCGCTCCAGTAGCAACAGATTGACCGCCACCGAGCCCTTGGCCCAGCCGGTGAGGGAAACGCACGATAGTGCGACCGCCAGTAACGCACGAAAACGCATGTAAATCTCCCAAGTCGTTGAATATGAAGTTGGCGATTGTGTCGCCACTGCGTCGCGAACGATTCGCTCGGCGCGGACGATTCTAGGGTCAAACCCTCATTCGCGCGGGGGAGGAAGGAACAATATTGATGCTGCGACGCAGCATGCGGCGCGCCGGCAAAAAAAGCGCTTGTTGAGGCGCGGCGGCTCAGGCCAGGAGCTGGTTCATGTAGCGGATGCGCGAAGCCACCGCGCGCATCATGGCCATGCCGATCGAAGGGTCGGATTCCACCAGGCGGACCAGCGCCTTGCGGTCGAAGGCGAGCAGGCTGCAGTCGGTCTTGGCGACGGCCGATGCCGTCCGCGGGCTGCGGTCGATGAGCGACATCTCACCGAACACGCCACCGGCATTGAGCTTTTCGACGATTTTCCGGCCGATGGCAATCACCACTTTGCCCTCAAGCACGATGTACATGTGATCGCCCATCTCGCCTTCCTGCATGATCCTGGCGTTCTCGGCAAATCGCACCGTGGCAGAGGGGTCCAGCAGCGATTGCAGGGCCTGCACGGTGGAGTCGTCGAAGATCGCTTCGCCGGACTTGCTGTGGTGCTCGGCGGTGTCCGGGCGCGTGGCCAGGCGCGCCGCCAGCAGGCGCAGGCGGTCAAACATCACGCTCATCATCATCAGCGCGAAATCCGGGGCGAATTTGAGGGCAAACTCGGCGCGCGCCGGGTCCATGGCGTAGGCCATGCAATCCGTGACGGCGGTGGCGGTGGCGCTGCGCGGCATGGCACCCGCACCGGGCGTTTGCGATATGACGGCCATCTCCCCGAACACGCCGCCCGGACGAAACGTATCCATCAGCCGTCCGTTGGAACTCAGGTGGACTTCGCCCTCGGCCAGGAAATACATGTAGTTGGTCTTGGACAGGGAAAAGATGCCGCGCTTGTCCCCCGCGACGCCTTCCGAAAAGATCTTGCTGCCCGCCGAAAACTCGACGTATTCGCCGTTTTCCTCAAACACCTGCTTTGCCAGGTTGGGGTTGTAAAAGCGGCTTGAAGACGCCGCATACGCCCCGGACGTGAGAAAAAGGCTTTCCTGATCCATGATTTGTTAACTATCCCATCCGGCACAGGGATAGGCAATCGGCGTTGCACTTTTTTGCAATTGCCGGGGACGTCCGTAGTTCAGCCGGCATCCGCGCGGGAATCGAACCCCGGCAAGACGCCGATCAGGCCGGTTCATGCGCCGTTTGCAAAGGCAATTTGGCCCCGATGCGGCTTCCGGGGAACGCGCGGCGGGCAGGTTTGGGTGCTCATCCCATGCAGAAGACGTTGAGCTTGTTGCCGTCAAGGTCGCGAAAATACCCGGCATAAAACCCTTCGCTGCGCGGTCCGGCGGGACCTTCGTCCTTGGCGCCCAATTCGATCGCTTTCCGGTAGACGGCATCCACCTTGTCCCTGCTGTCGACCACCAATGCGATCATCACGCCATTGCCGACCGTCGCGGATTTTCCGTCAAACGGCTTCAACACGCCAAAGCCCGGCGTGGTGGGAGACACCGCCCAGGCTACCCCGCGTTCAAATTCCATGAACCGCTTCGCGCCCAGTACGCCGAGCAGCTCGTCATAGAACTTGATGGCGCGCGGCAGGTCGTTGGTGCCCACGGTGGTATATCCGATCATGCAATCCTCGTTGATTTCGAATGCAAGTGTCCCGAGAATAGCATGGGTGGATTCCATCGATCTTGACTGCTTGCCACCCGACGCACGCCGCGTCCTTGCCGCCTGGTTCGGCCCCCCTGAGACCTACGGGCAATCGCGCGCGGAGTGGTTTCGCAAGGATCCGGCGTTCGATGAGGAACTGCGGAACCGCTTCCTGCCGCTGGTGGACGCCGCGGCAGCCGGCGCGTGTGCGGAATGGGAAGCGCAACCGCGTGGAAGCCTGGCCCTGTTGATCCTTCTCGACCAGTTGCCGCGAAACCTGTTCCGCGGACAGGCGCGCGCATTCGCCACGGATGAGCAGGCGCGGCGCGTGTGCCGCCTCATCATTGGGCGTGGGGATGACCGTGGGCTTCTGCCCGTGGAACGCATGTTCGTGTACCTGCCGCTGGAACACTCTGAGTCCCTCGCGGACCAGGACGAGTGTCACCGCCTGATGCTGGAGCTCCGTGGTTTTCCGGAGACGGCCAACCTCCACGAATGGGCCGAAAAGCACCGGGTGATCATCCGCCGGTTCGGACGATTCCCGCATCGCAATGCCGCTTTGGGGCGGCCAAGCACGCCGGAGGAAATCGAGTTCCTGAAGACTCCGGGCTCGTCGTTCTGAAGCAAGAACCCTGCGGAATCGGATCGGAAAGGGTGGCCGCCGCATCCTGACGGCGGAGTCGCCTCAGGGGCTCAGTCTCAAGCTGTGCTGCGACGGCCCGGCCAGCAGCGGCGCCATCGCGCCCTCATGAAACTCCGCATTCCCGGCGCCAAAGTAGGGTGACAGCGGATGACCGCTTTGCCCGCCCGGCATGGTGAACAGCGCCTCGTCCTCCCGTCCGGGGGAGACCACCATGCGTTGCGAGGCGCCAAAGGTTGGCGCGGCAACGCGCGGCAAGTGGTTGTCGCCGGCTTGCGGTGTATCCGGCATGTCGAGCCAGCGCCCCAGAAACGGCATGGCTCGGGAAAACGGATGCTTGAACTTTGCCCGGTTTCTTTCGCCCCAGGTGGCTTTGTCCAGTGATCCTGCGATCTTCGCCAACTCATCGTGCGTGTCGATCAACTGCGCGTGGAGAAACGCGTCCCAGGATTTGTGGGGTTGGGGCAACAGGTGGGGCGCGGATGCGGCGACCGCCTGCCACACCGGGTACTCGAAGCGGCCGTCATGCGAAAGCCTGGGCGTTCGCTCGGGGGAACTCAATGCCGTTGCCGTGGCGGGCGCCTTGCGCCGTCCGGCTGCAACCCAGGCTTCCCACAACTGATCCATGACCGTGGCGCGAAACTGGCGCGCGATGCGATAGGCGGTCTGGTCCGGGTCCGCGCGACCGTTCCATTTCGCCAATTCGCGCGCGAGCGCCTGCGACTTGTCATCCGGCTGCGCCTTGGCGATCCGCAACGCCAGGGACACCCAGCGTTGCATGAAACGGCTTTCCGAATCGAGCTGGATGGCATAAAGGTCCTTTTCGCCCAGCACCGGCTTCTCGGCCAAGCGTTCACGAATCTGCCGCGCGCGCGCGCCCAGGTCGAAACCACCGTCTCCGATGATGGCGGCCAGCGCGCCACCGGTTTGGCGGCTGTTGGCCGTCCACAGGCGGCCGTCTTGCGGATTCTTGATCAGTGGATACTTCGCCGGATCCAGCCAGCCGTCGGGCAAGGCCGCCGGCTCAACCGGCCTCGCGCGCGAAACCGCGCGCGGTTCGCCATGCTTTGCCGGGATGCGTCCCATGAGGGTCCACGCGATGTTGCCGTCGCGGTCCGCCACCACGAAGTTCTGGTGGGGAATCCCGGAGCGCTGGGCGATGGCGACCGCCTCATCGACGTTTCTCGCAAGGCGCAGGTCGTGGGAGACCACATTGACGCTGCCCTCCCGGTACAGTGTCCACCAAACCGAGTAATCGTTGGCCTTGTCACTGGCGAGGACCGGCCCCCACGGGGCTTCACGCACGTCCAGGGCGACCGTCTGACCCCCCTTGACGCGGATTTCTTCGCGAATGGTCTTGAACTTTTCCGGCCCGGCGGACTGCGGATGCGCGACTACCTCGAACCACTGCCCATAACTGTTGGTGAAACCCCAGGCGACGTCACCGTTGCTGCCCACCACCAGCGATTGCACGCCCGGCAGCGTCACGCCGGCCAGCCGGCGCGTCGGCGCCCCGGGAGGCGCAATCGTGATTTGGGTGCGCAGCCAGATCGCCGGCACGCCAATTCCCAGATGCATGTCATCGGCAAGAATCGCGCGCCCGTCCGATGTTGCGGCACGTCCCACCGCCCAGTTGTTGCTGCCGGCCTGCAACTCCGGCTCGTGCGTGACCCGCTGGGCGGTGTCCACTTTCCTCTCCGGCGTGGCACGCGTGTCAATCTGGTCAGGGGAGGGCAGTGGCGCCGGATGGATGGACGAGCCGTCGAGGGCCGCATCCCATTCGCCACCGTCCGGCTTGAGCCATGCGAACAACGCATCACCCACCATGTTGCGTAAGCCGATCTCCGCGAGGCGGTCGTCGATGCCGCGTCCTTGCAGCATGAAGGTCATTTCGGCGCCCACCAGCAGCGTGTCCACCTCCTGCCATGGTTTCGGCTCGGACCGCAAAAGCTGGTACTGCCAGGGGCGCGTGCCCAATGCGGCCAGCCCGGCGTTGACGCCCTGGGCGTATGCCGAAACGATCGTCTTCTCTTCAATGCTGCTGCGTGCCCAGTGGGTGTCCATGCGCGCGCGCATGCGGTGCCTGCGCTTGTCCTTGTCCATGGCCAGTGTTGCGTTGCCCAGGAGTTCCGAGAGTTCGCCCGCCGCAGAGCGCCGCGCGAGGTCCATTTCGAAGAAGCGTTCCTGGCCATGCACGAAGCCGAGCACGCGCACCGCGTCCAGGTCGTCGGTCACCGCGATGCCGATGATGCCGCGGCTGTCGCGTGTCATCGTGGCCGGTCCCTTGAGTCCCGCAAGGTGCAGGTCGCCATCGAGCGCAGGCAGGCTTGCGCGCAACACGCCGAATGCGGCGGATACCGTGATCACGACGGCCACAAACAGGGCCGCCAACAGCCAGCCCAATACCCGGAAGAATTTGTTCACAAGGTCGCTCGACGTTGAGGATGGATTGGAATGCGCCGGGCTTGCCTGCGCCACGATGGACAAGCGGGGTCCTGACCAGAAGTCGAACGCCGGCTGGCCCGGCAGACCTGCACGCCCGAGCGCCGAAGACGGCCGCGCTCACCGGAGGCAGGCCTCATTTCTTCCTCTTTGCCCGCGGATGCGCGGTGTCGTATACCTTGGCCAGGTGCTGACAACGAAGCGAAGCGGAGTTGCGTTGCAGGCTAACTTGATTGCAAGTTAAGCGCGAAGCGCGGCCGAAGACAATATCCATCACTTCTTCCTTTTTGCTCGCGGATGCGCGGTGTCGTATACCTTTGCCAGGTGCTGATAGTCCAAATGTGTATACACCTGCGTGGATGCAATGCTCGAATGTCCGAGCATTTCCTGTACGGCCCGCAGGTCGCCGGACGACTGCAGGAGGTGGGAGGCAAACGAATGGCGCAGCATGTGCGGATGCGGATCCACGCTGAGTCCCTGCAGCGCGGCCCATTTCTTGATGCGCGCCTGGATGAGCCGCACGCCGATGCGCCGGCCGGTGGCGGAGAGGAACAGCGGCGCAGTGCCGTGCCCGCGCCATTCGCGCCTTGTCACCAGCCAGCGCCGGATTGCGGCAATGGCATGGGAACCGGCCGGTACCACACGCGTCTTGCTGCCCTTTCCAAGCACGCGGACTTCGCCGGACTCGAGGTCGACGTCGTCGCAATCGAGACCGGCCACTTCGGAAACGCGCAATCCGCACGAATACAGCAGTTCAAACAAGGCGCGGTCGCGCAGCGTGTCCGCTTCCTCGCCTTCAAAGCTCACCAGCCGGATGGCTTCCTCAGGGGAGAGGGTTTTCGGCAAGGTGCGGGCGGCTTTCGGCGCGCGCACACCCTCAGCCGGGCTTTCGGCCTGTCCGACTGCCGCGCCAAGGAATCTATAGAACCCGCGCCAACCGGACAGGGTGCGCGCGATGGTGCGCGCGGACAGACCCTTGCCGTGCAATTGCGCGGCAAACCGGCGGATGTCCGGTTCGGCGAGCCGGGCGAGCGGTTTCCCCGCGGCGGCCGCCAGTGCTTCCAGTTTGGCCAGATCGGCGCCGTAGTGTTTCAGGGTGTTCGCGGAGAGCCGTCGCTCGTGCGCCAGGTGGTCCAGATAACGCGCGACGGACGCGTCCATCGGCGCAGCTATTCGGCCGCGGTGGGCGCCGGCGCGGGCAGCGGGACGAGATGGCGGAGGAGGCAATGCGCCGTGACCTCGCCGATGCGGGACAGGAACAGCGTGCCCATGTCGGCGTAAAAGCGCGATGCATTTTCCGACGCCATCAGCAACAGGCCCACCGTGCGCTCCCCGCGCAGGGGAACGATGGCATAGGATTTGAGGTGGGGAGCGTGGTCGCCGAACCATGTGTGGGTTTCGTATACCGGATGCGAACCGCAGTAGGGTGTCTTCATCGCGTCGACGAACTGCCTGAGTTCGGCGGGGACCGCCTGGAACTCCGGCGTGTCCTCGACCGGGGACACATCCCACAGCCGCAAGGCGACATGGGGCACCTGGAAGTTGTCGAGCAGCTCCAGCAACAGCGTGTCGACGATCGCGTCGACCCCCTCGCAGGCGATGAGCTTCAGCAACAGCGCGTGGATGCGCTGGGACAGGGCGTCGTTTTCCTCGCCGAATTTCAGCAGCTCCGCCAACTTGGCCTCGAGCAGCTTGACCTTTTCGCGCGTCGCGATCAGCTGGCGCTCCGGGATCGACACCGTGCGGCCCCCGTGCGGGTGCGCCACGTTGATGCCAAGCAGCACGTCGACATGCTGCTCAAAGAAATCCGGGTGTGCGCGAAGGAACTCGGCAACGTCCTCGGCTGACAGGGTGGGTACGCTCGACACGCTTTTCAATCCTTCAATTCGATTTCGCCGGTGAACACGCGCGACGTCGCGCCGCGCATCATCACCGGGGCTTGCGGGTTCCGCTTGCCCAGCCATGTTACCGTGAGATCTCCGCCGCGCGTGGCCACGCGCACCGTTTCATCGAGGAGCCCCCAGCGGATGCCGGTGACCACCGCCGCGCACGCGCCGGTCCCGCAGGCCAGCGTTTCGCCGGCCCCGCGCTCCCACACGCGCACCCGGATATGCGTGCGATCGACGACCTGCATGAAACCGGCGTTGACGCGGCGCGGAAACTTTGGATGGTGCTCGATCTGCGGCCCCTCCTGCCCGACGGGGGCGTGGTCGACATCCGGCACCACCTGCACCGCATGCGGGTTGCCCATCGACAGCGCGCCGATTTCGCGCACCTGCGCGCCGATGTTGAGCACATAGGAAGGGGCCTCGGTCGGCGCGTCGAACGGGATCCCGGCGGGCGCGAAGCGGGGCGCCCCCATGTTGACGGTCACCGTGCCGTCGTCCTCGAGGGTGGGCTCGATGATGCCGCCAAGCGTCTCGACGCGGATGGCCCGCTTGTCGGTCAACCCGGCGTGGTGCACGAAATCGGCAAAACAGCGCGCGCCGTTGCCGCATTGCTCCACTTCGCCGCCGTCGGCATTGAAGATGCGGTACCGGAAGTCGCAGTCCGCCCGCTGGGACTTTTCGACGATCAGGATCTGGTCGCAGCCGACGCCGAAATGGCGGTCCGACAGTTCACGGACCTGGCGTTCGGAAAGTTCGACGGGACTGGTAAAGGCGTCAATGACGACGAAGTCATTGCCCTGGCCGTGCATCTTGGTGAATCGAAGACGCAAGCGGCGGCTACTCCGGCGTGTAGATGAACGGCCCGTCCTGGAGGTTCGGATCCTTTTCGATCTCGCTGCAGTCTTCCACGTTCATCGCCGGCGGGTCATCGGGCGCGTTGCGGACGGAGGAGCGGAAACCGGGATCCGAAATGGCCTGCTTGACCGCATATTCACAGGCGGAGTCCGCCGTTTCCGATTGCACATACACGGTCTTCAGGAAGCCGTAGTACCCTTCGCCGCCCTCGCGCGCCAAGCGGAAGTGTTCACCTCGAAGCAAGACCTGGAATTGCGCCATTGCAAAGACTCCCCATCCCTCCCGGAAACGTCTTCATTTAATCATAAAAGCCCGGCTCGCCGGGAGGCCTTGTTTTGAATCGCTTGTGGACCCAGAAGTACTGTTCCGGCATCTCCCGGATGCGTTCTTCGAGGAAGGCATTCATGCGCCGCGCGTCGGCCGCGTCGTCGCCGCTCGGAAAATCGTCCCAGGCGGGGTAGCAGCGCGCCTCGTAGCCGGACGCCGTCATCTTCGCGATCAGGGGCACCACCTTGGCGCCGGTGATCTTGCACAGACGGGAGAGGGCCGTCACCGTGGCCGTCTTCACGCCGAAGAAGTCGGCAAACACCGCATCCTTGGCGCCGAAATCCATGTCCGGCAGGTAGTAGAACTGGCGCTTGTCCTTCAGGGCCTTCAGAACCGGGCGCAAGCCTTGCTGGCGCGTGACCAGTTCCGCGCCGTTCCAACGCTGTCGAGCGCGCCGCAAGGCGCGATCGAACACCGCGTTTTTCTGGACCGAATACATGCTGAAGGCTTGCGGGTAACTCCGCGAAAACCGCGCACCGGCAAAATCGAGGCCGACGAAGTGCGGCGCGAGCACGATGATGGGCGCCTTGCCGAGCCATTCGTCGAGGTGGTGGAAATCCACCGGTTCCACATCGGAGATCGCCTCGTCCACCGGCGCGTACCAGAGATGCCCGAGTTCGAGCGCCGAGGCGCACAGGTTGCGGAACACTTCACGGCCGATGGCGATGCGTTCGGCTTCGGTCTTTTCCGGAAAGCAGGCCCGCAGGTTGATGAGCGTGACGCGCCGCCGCCCGAAATGGAACAGCAGGGTGCCCAATCCGCGTCCCAGGGAGCGCACCCACGGCCTGGGCACCCAGCGCAGGCACCAGAGCAGGAACAGGACGAACCTCACGATTCCGGTCCCCGTGGAGGAAGCGGTGCGCCCGCCGGGTGCTTGTATCGGTTGTATCCCCACAAGTACTGTTCGGGCGCCAGCGTGATGAGCTTTTCAAGCGCGTGGTTGAGCGCCGAGGCGGCAGCAGTCTTGTCTTTCGGAAAGGGTGAGAGAGGGGGCTCGATATGGACCGCAAACCCGCGGCCACCAGGCAGTCGTCGTGCAAAAAACAGCAGGACAACGGCGCCGGTCGATTCGGCCAGCCGCGGCAGCAGGGTCATGGTGTACGCGGGACGACCGAAGAACGGCGCCCACACGCCGTCGCCGCCCGCTTCCGGGGCCGGCACCTGGTCGGGAAGCATGATGATGCTGCCCCCCTGCTTGAGGGTCTTGAGCAGTTGGCGGACCCCGGCCGCATCGGCGGAGGCCGTGGAACCGCCTCCTCGTTGGCGGCCCGCCTGCATGATCGGCTCCAACCATGCCTGCTTGGGCGGGCGGTAGAGTGCCATGACGGGAATGCGGCTCTCGAGGTAGCGTCCGGCAATGTCATAACAGCCCAGGTGCGGCGTGACGAAAATAATGGGCCGGCCCTGCGCTTGCGCGGCCTCCACGTGCTGCCAGCCGCTGCACGACCGGACCAGGCCGTAAATGCGCTCCAGGGGCGCCGTCCATGCGGTGGCGAGTTCGGTCAGCCCCTTGCCCTGCTCGATCGCGCTGCGCAGCGCGGAGACTGGCGCATGGCCGCGGTCGGCGGTGTTGTATTGCGCGACATGGGCTGCCGTCAGCCCCCGGTGCCGCGCGGAAAACAGGTACGCCAACAGGCCGGCAAACGCACCCAGAAGATGATTGATCGGCAGGGGCAAACGGCCCAACATGCGGAACAAGCCCGCTTTCATGCGCTCAGGTCATGACCGGGCGGACGCCTGGTCGAGGGGGTTCTGCTAAAATGCGCCGCTTTTCCGCCTTGTTGGGCGTCGATGCGCGCGTCGAATTTCGCGCGGGGTTTTTGCGGCATAAGGAGCAGTCAGTGAGCGATTTCCTGTTTACGTCAGAGTCGGTGTCCGAAGGCCATCCCGACAAGGTCGCGGATCAGATTTCAGACGCGATTCTCGATGCGATTCTAGCCCAGGACCCCAAGTCCCGCGTGGCGGCCGAGACGCTGTGCAACACGGGCCTGGTTGTGCTGGCCGGCGAGATCACCACCCATGCCAACGTCGATTACATCGGCATCGCGCGCAACACCATCAAGCGCATCGGCTACGACAACACCGACTACGGCATCGACTACAAGGGCTGTGCGGTGATGGTCTGCTACGACAAGCAGAGCCCGGACATTGCCCAGGGCGTCGACAACGCGCAGGACAACAACCTCGACCAGGGCGCCGGCGACCAGGGCCTCATGTTCGGCTACGCGTGCGACGAGACGCCGGTGCTGATGCCCGCGCCGATCTACTACGCGCACCGCCTGGTGCAGCGCCAGTCCGAACTGCGCCGCGACGGCCGCATGCCGTGGCTGCGGCCCGACGCGAAGTCGCAGGTGACGCTGCGTTACGTGAACGGCAAGCCGCACTCGATCGACACCGTGGTGCTGTCCACCCAGCACGACCCGTCGATGTCGGAACAAAAGCGCATGAAACCGCAGGCCATCGAGGAAGTGATCGAGATGATCATCAAGCCGGTGCTGCCCAAGGAATGGCTGAAGAACACGCGCTACCTGGTCAACCCGACCGGCCAGTTCGTCATCGGAGGGCCGCAGGGCGACTGCGGCCTG
>CAZTYC010000007.1:18897-33445 GCA_964617435.1 uncultured Burkholderiales bacterium | reverse complement strand
CTCCTGCAGGACCTGCAGGACGAGTACCAGATGAGCTACATCTTCATCTCGCACGACCTGGCCGTGGTGAAGTACATCTCCGATCAGGTGATGGTGATGAGCGAAGGCAATGTCATCGAAGTGGCCAATGCAGACGACATCTACCTGAACCCGCAGCAGGAATACACGCGCAAGTTGCTCGGCTCCATCCCCAAGGGGTGGCACGGCGAGAAAGCCGCGTAGCTTGATGCGCCGCCCTGCGGCCCGGCGGCGCGGACGACGCGCGCCGGACGGGATCGCGGCTTCCCTTAGGCATTTCCATTAGGCCGTGCAGCGGAAGACGGCGCACTCGTGCCCGCGTGTTTCGTGGCAACATTGGCCGATAACTACCGCGAGGAGATGACATGAAGACAGGCAACTGTTGGCGGGCAATCGCGTCCCTGGTCCTGGCGCTGGCATTGGCCCCGGTCCCGGCCTCGGCCGAAGACCTCATCATCGGCCAGGTGGCTCCGCTGACCGGCGTTTTGGGCGATACCGGCAAGGAAATGGTGTTGGGGGCGAAGGTGTACTTCGACCACGTCAACGCGCGGGGCGGTGTCAATGGCCGCAAGATCAAGCATGTGGTCAAAGATGACGCGTACGTGGTTGCCGACACGGTGCGCCTTACCAAGGAGGTGCTGGAGAAGGACAAGGCGCTGGCGCTGATCGGGTTCGCGGGAACCGGCAACATCGGTGAACTCCTGAAGCAAAACGTGCTCGCGGAGGCCAAGGTTGCGCTGGTGGCGCCGTACACGGGAGCCGAGGCGTTGCGCAATCCGTTCAATCCCAACATCTTCCACATTCGCGCCGGATATGCCGACGAGGCCGAGGAGATGGTCAAGCAGCTCGACAAGCAGGGCCTCAAGCGCATTGCGGTCATGTACCAGGACGATCCGTTCGGCAAGGCCGGCCTGGCCGGCGTGGAAGCGGCGGTGGCCAAACGCAAATACATGCTGGTGGGCAGCGCGGGATATGAAAAGGGCACGGACAACGTCGCCGAGGCGGTCAAGCAACTGACGGCCGCGTTGCCTCAGGCGGTGATCATGATTTCCATCAACAAGCCCTCGGGGGCGTTCGTCCGCCAATTCCGCGTGGCGGCCCCCGGCGTGCAACTGTTCAACATTTCGGTCGTGAATCCGAAGGAAGTGGCGCGCATTGCGGGCGAGGACCTGGCGCGCGGCGTGGGGATCGCCCAGGTGATGCCGTACCCGTACAGCTCGGCCACCGCGGTCGTCAAGGAATACCAACAACTGATGGCCAAGTATGCGCCGGGACAGGAATATTCCTACACCAGCCTTGAGGAGTTCATCGGTGCCAAGGTGCTGGTGGAAGGCTTAAAGCGCGCCGGCGCCAAACCGACGCGCGAAGGCGTCATCAAGGCACTGGCCTCGCTCAATCGCTTCGATACCGGCGGATTCGTGGTGGGATTTTCCGAGAACAATCGCATCGGCTCGCGATTTGTCGAGGTCACCATCATCGGCAAGAACGGCACCTTGCTGCGATGAGCGAACGGGTGACTTGTGGTGATTTTGTCAAGTCCATGAATTGAATTGAAGGAGGCAGCCATGCCGGACAAAGTCCCTGGGCATATCGGATTACCCACGCTGTCCGGCCACGGCCGGCGCGGGGCGCTGCGCCTGCTTGTCGTCACGGGCGCGTGGGCTGCGGGGCTGGTATCGCGCAGCGGCCATGCATTGACCGTTGCGGACCTGTCGCAGAAGGACGCGGCCGCCGGGGTGCGGGGCGCTCTGGAGCGGGGCGCGGAAATCGCGGTGCAGCTGCTCGGCAAGCCGGATGGCTTTTGGGGCAACGATCAGGTGCGCATCCCGTTGCCGGACTGGCTACACAAGGCCGAAGGTGCGTTCAAACTCATGGGGCGTGGCAAGGACCTCGAGGACCTCCGGCTGGGCGTCAACCGCGCTGCCGAGGCCGCGGTGCCGCAGTCGAAGAAGCTGCTGACCGACGCCGTGAAGTCGATGTCGGTGGAGGATGCGAAGAACATCCTGACGGGCGGCGACGACAGCGTGACGCAATTCTTCAAGGGGCGCACGCGGGAGCCGCTGACCGCCAGGTTCCTGCCCATCGTCACCGGCGTAACCGAGCGCATCGGTCTTGCGCGGCAATACAACGGCCTCGCCGCGCAGGTCCAGAAGATCGGTCTCGTCAAGGTCAGCCCGGAACAGGCCAGCGTCGAGCGGCATGTGACCTCGCGCGCGCTGGACGGGCTGTACCACGTCATCGGCGAGGAAGAAAAGAAGCTGCGGCAGAATCCGGCGGGCGCCGCCAGCGACCTGTTGCGTAAGGTGTTCGGCAGCTTGCGCTAGCAAGGCCGTAACAGCCGGGCGACCGGCGGATTTCAAATGAACATGAAGCCAATTGGGGGCGGACTTTCCCAGTTGCGGCACGCATTTGCCGTTATCCCATGCCAGTCCAGGCGTTTTGCGGTGGATTGTTGGCGGGCCAGAGGTGCCAAAAAAACCTGAGGCACCCCCTTGCCAAGCGTAATGCGAATCATTATCATTCAGACATGTTCATTCGCAGCTGACAAATCGCCATGAAATCCCTGCTGGCCATTTTGCTTTTTATCTATTCCACTTTTTCGTTTGCAGCGGACGCTGAATTCAGGCTGGTCATAGAAAACCACCGCTTCAGTCCGGAAACCCTGAATGTCCCGGTGGGGCAAAAGATCAAGCTCGTCGTTGAGAATCGCGACGCCACCGCCGAAGAATTCGAAAGCCATGCACTTAACCGCGAGAAGGTGATCGCGGGCAAATCGACGGCAACGATCTTCATCGGCCCGCTGAAGCCCGGCAGTTACCCGTTTGTTGGCGAGTTCAATGCAAAGACCGCCAAGGGCGTGATCGTCGCGAAGTAGGCGAACCGGCGAACCGACATGTTTGGCACCTCCCTCATCGTCTTTCGGGAAGTCATCGAGGCCGCGCTGATCATCAGCGTGGTGGGCGCCGCAACGCGCGGCATCCCGCAGCGTGGCCGCTGGCTGTTTGGCGGCGTGCTGCTCGGGCTTGCAGGTGCCGGGCTTGTCGCGGCGAGCATGGAGGCGATTGCGGGTTTCGCGGATGGCATTGGTCAGGAGCTGTTCAACGCCATCATCCTGGGCATCGCCGTGGCAATGCTGGTGTGGCACAGCATCTGGATGGCCGGCCGGGGGCAAGCGATGGCCTCGGAGGCGCGCGCGCTGGGCAGCGCCGTGCGCGACGGGCAAAAGACGCTCTCCATGGTGCTGGTGGTTGTTGCAGTGGCGGTCCTGCGCGAAGGGGCTGAAACGGTGCTGTTCCTGTACGGCATTGCCGCGTCGGGCACGTCCACGCTGGGCGAGATGGCGCTTGGCGGCGCGCTCGGGGTGCTGGGCGGCGCGGCAGTGGGTGGCGGGCTGTATTTCGGCCTTCTCAAGATCCCGGTGCGCTGGTTCTTCTCCGCCATTTCCATGCTGGTCATTCTTCTCGCAGCGAGCCTGGCCTCCCAGGCGGCACGCTTCCTCGTGCAGGCGGACCTGCTCCCTGCGTTGCGCTCGCCGCTCTGGGACATCTCCGGTGTATTGCCCAATGATTCGGCGTTTGGTGCGCTGCTACACGGGCTGGTCGGATACGACGCACATCCGGCCGGAATGCAAGTCTTGTTTTACGTCACGGTCGCCGTGACGATCGCGCTCGGCTCCAAGTGGGCCAAGCCCCGCCAAGTCGCCATGCGACGCTAGCCAGGACCCTCCATGAAAAACCTTTTACCGGCGCTTGCCAGCGCCATCGGGATCGTGTTGCCCGCAATTTCCCTGCAAGCCTCGGCGGACCCGGCCGATTACGTCAAAACGCCAATCGTCGAATACGGCGAACGGGAGATTGAATCGAAGTTTGGCACCAGCCGACTTCCGGCCGGGGAGGGCCGCATTTCCGCCGGTACGCTGGGCTTTGGCTACGGGGTGACGCCGGCCTGGTTCACCGAGGTCTATGTCAAATACCAGAAGCCGCCAGGCGAGCGCACGCACTATGACGCTTTCGAGTGGGAAAACAAGTTCCAGCTCACGGAAACGGGCAAGTACCCGTTTGATCTCGGACTCTTCGTTGAACTCGAGGTCCCGCGTGAACGCAGCGAGGGCTACGAGTTCCGATTCGGTCCGTTGTTTCAGACGGAATTCGACCGCATCCAGCTCAATGGCAACCTGTTTCTCAAGCGCAGCATTCACGTGGGCGCCGACAGCGAGCAGCAAGTCACGGAGATGCACTACCAGGCCCAGGCGAAGTATCGCCTCATGCGCGAATTCGAAGCGGGCGTGCAGGCCTTTGGCGAGCTGGGCAAATGGCGCCATTGGTCGGCGCGCGACCAGCAAATCCATTTGATCGGGCCGGCGGTCTTCGGCAAGTTGCCGATGGGCGATCACAAGGCGATCAAATATGACGTGGCTTGGCTTGCAGGTGCAGGGAAAGCGTCTCCCAATTCCACTTGGCGCATGCAGCTCGAACTTGAGTTCTGAGCTTGGCTCCCCCGATTGCGCTGGGGATGAAATCATGGCGAGGAATCGAACCGTTTCCGATTTGAGTCCTCGAAATTGAAAACGGCCGGTTTCCCGGCCGTTTTCATTTCTGCTGCAAGGCGGCGATCAGTTGTCGATCTTGATGTTCGAGTCCTTGATGACCTTGCCCCATTTGGCGATCTCCGAGGCAATGAAGGCGCCGAATTCTTTCGGCGACTGTCCGCCGGGTGCCGCGCCCGCCTGGTCCCAGATCTTCTTGATGTCCGGATCGTTGAGGACCTTGACCACTTCCGCATGCATCTTGTCGAGGATCGGCTGCGGGGTGCCCTTGATGCCCCAGATGGCGTACCAGGTGGTCATGGTGAAGTCCTTGTAGCCGAGTTCCACCATGGTCGGCACGTCCGGCAGCAACGGTGAGCGCTGCGCGGAAGTGACCGCCAAAGGCACCAGTTTGCCGGACTTGATTTGGGCTGATGACGAGGCCAGCCCGTCAAAGGACAGGTCCACCACGCCCGCGAGCAGGTCCTGCATCATCGGGCCGATGCCCTTGTAGGGCACGTGCACCATGTCCACGCCCGCGCTGCGCTTGTAGAGTTCGCCAGCAATGTGGTGCGACGCGCCACTGCCGGCCGACCCGAAGTTGATCTTGCCCGGGTTGGCCTTGAGGAACTTGAGCAATTCGGGCTCGCTCTTGAACGGATGCTTCGGGTGCAGCACGAGCACGTTCGGGACATACCCCAAGACCGTGATCGGCACGAAGTCCTGTTCCAGCACATAGCCCCGCTTGGCGTACAGCGATTCGGCAATCGTGTGGTGGATGGCGCCGATGAAGAACGTGTAGCCATCCGGCGCGGCCTTGGCGGCGACTGCCGCGCCCACCGTGCCGCCCGCCCCGCCCAGGTTTTCGACGATAAAGCTTTGGCCGAGACTGTTGGTCAGCTTGGCCGCCAGCGGGCGTGCAAAGACGTCGGTTCCGCCGCCTGCGGGGAACGGGTTGATGAGCTTGACGGGCTTGTTCGGCCAGGCTTGCGCCAGCGCCGGCGCGGAAGACAACGCCAACGGCAGGGCCAGGGTTGCGGCGGCCAACGTTGCAATCAGGGTACGACGATTCATGGTTCCTCCGGTGTTTGTTGCTTATTGTGGTGACGAATTCTGATCAGGCGGCGATCTTGTCCACCGCCTTGTTGCGTGCGCTTTCGGCCAGGTATTGCATGGCGGCGTCCACGCCGCCCTTGCCGTGGGCGATGCCCGAAATCGCGAGGCCCATTTCCACGCCGGCGATTGCCGCCAGCACGGTCAGGTCGTTGGTGTCGCCCAGGTGCCCGATGCGGAAGACCTTGCCCTTGAGGCGGCCCAGGCCCATGCCAAGCGAAAGGTCGAAATGGCGGAGGATGGTGGCGCGCAAGGCATCCGCATCCTGCCCGGCCGGCACGAAAACGGCGGTGAGCACCGGCGAGTATTCATCCGGATTCACCGGCACCAGTTCCAATCCCCAGGCTTTCACCGCGCGGCGCACCGCTTCACCATGCCGGATATGGCGGGCGAAAACGTTGGGCAATCCTTCCTCGTTGAGCATGGCCAGCGCCTCACGCAGGCCGAAGAGCATGTTGGTGGCCGGCGTGTAGGGGAAATAGCCGGTCTTGTTGGCCTCCAGCATGTCCTCCCAGTTCCAGAACGCGCGCGGCAGCTTGGCGTGCCTGGAGGCTGCCAGCGCCTTGGCGGAAACCGCGTTGAACGACAATCCCGGCGGCAGCATCATGCCTTTTTGCGATCCGCCGACGGTCACGTCCACGCCCCATTCGTCGTGGCGGTAGTCCACGGAGCCAAGCGAGGAGATGGTGTCCACCATGAGCAGCGCGGGATGGTTCACGCGATCCATCGCCTTGCGCACTGCGGCGATGTTGGACGTCACCGCGGTCGCGGTTTCATTGTGCACCACGCAGACCGCCTTGATGGTGTGCGCTTTGTCTTCCGCCAGGCGTGCCTCGATGGCGCTGGCATCCACGCCGTGCCGCCAGTCGGTGTCGATCAATTCGGTGACCAAGCCCATGCGCGTGGCGAGCTTGTTCCACAGCGACGCGAAATGGCCGGTCTCGACCATCAGCACGCGGTCCCCCGGTGAAAGCACGTTGACCAGCGCGGCTTCCCATGCGCCGGTGCCCGAGGCCGGGTAGATGATGACCGGCTGCACGGTCTGGAACACCGCCTTGACGCCCTCCAGCACCTCGCGGCCGAGCACGCCGAATGCCGGGCCGCGATGGTCGATGATCGGCATGTCGATGGCGCGCAGGACGCGATCCGGCACGGGGGTGGGGCCGGGGATGTTCAGGTAGTGCCGGCCGGCGCGGTGGGGTACAAGCGGTGTTGATGCGGACATGGTCTTTTCCAAGGGGGTTTTCCGTACACTACGCAATTGTGCGCCGCGAAACCATAGCACCGGTCAATTCTTCGATGTCCCAGATTCATTCAATACGGTTCATACCTGGCGCCGGCCGCCATCCCCTGGGCGAGCGGTTGGCCCGGGAAGTGGAGGGCGACATCCTGTTCGATGCCGCCTCGCGGGGCCGTTATTCGACCGATGCGTCGATCTACCAGATCATGCCCGTGGGCGTGGTGGTGCCCAAGACCGCGGAGGCCGCGCGCATCGCGGTTCAAATCGCGGTGGAGGAGGGCGTCCCGGTGTTGCCGCGCGGCGGCGGCACCTCGCAGTGCGGGCAGACGGTGGGTGCCGCACTGGTGATCGACCACAGCAAGTATTTGCATCAGGTCGTATCCGTCGACGTGGAAGGTCGCCGCGCGACGGTTCTGCCGGGCTTGGTGCTGGATCACCTCAATGCACGCCTCAAGTCCCACGGCCTCTGGTTCCCGGTGGATGTATCGACGTCCGCGCAGGCCACTTTGGGGGGCATGGCCGGCAACAATTCCTGCGGATCGCGCTCGATCGCCTACGGCAACATGGTCCACAACGTGGCCGGCATCGGCATGCTGCTGGCCGACGGGCGCGTCGAGCAGTTCGGCGAGGAAACCGCCTGCACGGACCATGCGTTGGCCGGGCGGATCCGCGCCATCTGCGAGCGCGAGAAAGACGAGATCGCCCTGCGTTTCCCGCCGCTGCTTCGCCGTGTCGCAGGCTACAACCTCGACTGGGCGGCGCCATGCGATCCGTTGCATTACAACAGCGCCACGCCGAATCTCGCGCATTTGCTGGTCGGGTCGGAAGGTACGCTGGGGGTTTTCCAGACGCTGGACCTGAAGCTGTCGCCACTGCCGAAACACCGCGTCCTGGGCGTGGTGAATTTCCCCACCTTCTATCGGGCGATGGAAATCACGCAGCACATCGTGACCCTGACGCCGACCGCCGTGGAACTGGTCGATCGCACCATGATCGACCTCTCGCGCGAGAACCCGCTGTTCCGGCCGGTGATCGACGCGTCGTTGATCGGCGAACCCGATGCGCTGCTGCTGGTGGAGTTTGCCGGCGAAGAGCACGCGGCGTTGCTCAAGAAGCTTGATGATCTCGACGCGTTGCTGTCGGATTACGGCCTTCCGGGGTCGGTGGTGAAAATGACGGAGGCTGGCGCGCAGAAGCGACTGTGGGACGTGCGCAAGGCCGGCCTCAACATCATGATGTCGATGAAGGGGGACGGCAAGCCGGTCAGTTTCATCGAGGACTGCTGCGTGCCCTTGGAGCACCTGGCCGAATACACGCGGCGGCTGACCGATGTGTTCTCCAGGCACGGCACCCAAGGCACCTGGTACGCGCATGCGTCGGTGGGCACGCTGCATGTCCGGCCCATTCTGGACATGCGCCGTGATGGCGCGACCAAGATGCGCGCCATTGCCGAGGAGGCGGCGGCGTTGGTCAAGGAATACAAGGGCGTGTATTCCGGCGAGCACGGAGACGGTTTGGTCCGGAGCGAGTGGATTGAGCCGTTCTTCGGGCCGCGGCTGACGGCTGCCCTGGGCGAGGTCAAGGCGGCGTTCGATCCGAAGAACCTGATGAACCCGGGCAAGATCGTGTCACCGCCGAAGCAGGATGATCGGTCCCTGTTCCGCTTTGCGCCGGGGTATGCCACGCAGAACATCCAGACCGGACTCGACTGGTCGAACGAACAAGGCCTCGCAAGTGCCGTGGAGATGTGCAACAACAACGGCAACTGCCGGAAGTTTGACGCCGGCACCATGTGCCCGAGCTATCGCGCAACACGGGACGAGCAGCATCTGACCCGCGGCCGGGCCAACACGCTGCGCCTCGCACTGTCGAACCAGATTGACGCGGCGGGGATCGCCGCGGAATCGGTGCGCGAGGCGATGGACCTTTGCGTGGGATGCAAGGGATGCAAGCGTGAATGTCCCACGGGGGTGGACATGGCCAAGATGAAGATCGAGGCCACCTACCAGTACAAGAAGGTGCACGGCTTCACGCTCAAGGACAAGCTGGTGGCGTACCTGCCGCGTTATGCGCGCTACGCGCCGCTGTTTGCCTGGGCTGCGGTGCTGCGCAACGCCGTGCCCGGGTTGGCGACGCTCACCGAAGGGCTCACGGGCATTTCGGCCCGGCGCAAGCTCCCGGCCTGGCGCCGCGGCCTGCTCGCCAGCGTGGGCGCGGCCAAGTGGCAGGCCGCAATGCGCAAGGCGCGCGCGGGCCGAACCGCGGCGTATTTCGGCCCGGAACGCGACGTGGTGCTGTTCACGGACACCTTCACCAATTACTTCGAGGCGCCCACCCGGCTGTTTCCGGGCGCGAGCGTGGAAGCGGCGGCGGTCGTGCTGCAACGCGCGGGCTATAACGTGGACCTGATCGGTGCGGCAACGGGCGAGCGGCCGCTGTGTTGCGGCCGCACCTTCCTCGCCGCGGGCATGATCGACGAGGCGCGCGCGGAAGCCCGGCGAACCCTCGGCGCGCTGCTACCGTATGTGAGGCGCGGGGTGCCGGTCATCGGGCTGGAGCCTTCGTGCATCACCACCTTGCGCGACGAGTTCCTGGCGCTGCTGCCGGGCGAGGAGGCGCGCGCGCTTGCGGAATCGTCGTTCCTTTTCGAGGAGTTCATGGTGCGCGAGCAGAAAGCCGGCCGGCTCGATCCGGCGCGCCTGCAGTTGCGCCCCCTGCCCGTGGACGCCGCCCGCGTGCATGGACATTGCCACCAGAAGGCGTTCGACGTGTTCGAACCGGTGATCGAGGTGCTCAAGTGGATCCCGAAGTTGCGCGTCGAGCCGATCGAGTCCGGTTGTTGCGGCATGGCCGGCGCGTTCGGTTATGACGCGGGCCACTATGCGGTGTCGATGAAGATGGCGGAACTGGCCTTGCTGCCTGCGGTGCGGGACGCTGATGCGAAGACACTCATCGTGGCCGGCGGAACCAGCTGCCGCACGCAAATCCTCGATGGCGCGAGCCGCCAGGCCGTGCATCCGGCGGTGCTGCTGGCCGCATCGATGGTCACGATGGCCTGACCGGAAACCCCAGCATTGGCGCGGTGTGCAGGCCGTTTTTGCCCTGATCGCCGCGCCAGTGCTGGGGTTTGGACCATTTTCCTGCGACCGGCGGCAAACCACCGGTGCGCTCATTCATACTGTCGCCTGAACGCGACTTCAGATTCATCCATGCCTTTGGTTTCAGCCCTGCGCCGCATCTCTGCGGCTCGCATCCACTGGATTGCAGCGACCTCGCTCTGGCTTTCCACGATTCCCAATCTGCCCACGCTGGCGGCGTTTGCCAAGGCGCCGTCGGCGGGCGACGGCCTGGCCTGGCTGTCGTTCGTGGCGGTCGGTTGGCTGTTTGTCTATTCCATCAGCTTCATCTTGATGTCGCTGGTGGCGGCGCTGTTTTGGGGCCGCGCGCTCAAGATCGCCACGGCCGTCCTGTTGCTGGTGGCGGCCAGCCTGAGTTACTTCACGCTGTTCCTCGGCACGCAGTTCGATCGCACGATGGTGCTCAACATGCTGCAGACCCATCAGGCGGAGGCCATGGAATTGATCCATTGGCGCCTGCTGGCGTGGGTGGCCATCACGGGAATCCTGCCGGCATGGGTGGCGTTGCAGATCCCGCTCAGGTCCGAGAAAGCCTGGTGGCGCCAGGCCGGAAAGATCCTCCTTTGCGCCGCGGTCCTGCTGGCGGTCACCTCGGTCGGGGTGTTCGCCCAGTATTCCCGCTATGCCTCCGCCACGCGCAACCGCGCCATCACGTTTGACACGGTGGCGCCTTGGAACGTGTTCGCGGCGTCCGTCCACCTCGCGGCATCGCAATGGGCCGCGCAGACCGTGCGCGCGCCGCGCGGACTCGATGCCCGGCAAGCCTACCAGCTGCACAAGCCCCGCGTGGTGTTTTTCCTGCTCGGCGAGACGGCGCGCGCGCAGAACCACGGCCTCAATGGCTATGAACGCGACACCACGCCGCGCATGAAGGCGGCGGGCGGCTACTACTTTCCCGACACCGAAGCCTGTGGCACGGCGACATCCATCTCCGTGCCCTGCATCTTTTCCGGCTTTGGCCGCGAGGGTTTTTCGCTCAAACGGGGCTTGTCGAATGAAACGCTGATCGACGTGCTCCTGCGCGGCGGGGTGCAAGTCTGGTGGTTGGACAACGATTCCGGCTGCAAGGGCGTGTGCGACAAGGCGCAGGTGATCGACGTCACCGGCTCGTCTGATCCGCGCTGGTGCACCGAGCCGGCCAATTGTTTCGACGAAATCCTGCTCGACGGCCTCGAAGAGAGACTGCGGCATACGACCCGCGACACCCTCGTGGTGCTGCACCTGAAGGGCAGCCACGGACCGGCGTACTACAAGCGCTACCCTGCGAAGTTCGAACAGTTTGTGCCGGCCTGCAAGACCAACGACCTGGCCTCCTGCGACAACGCCGCCATTCGCAACAGTTACGACAACTCGATCCTCTACACCGATCACGTCGTCGGCGAGACGATCGAAATGCTCAAGCGCCTGGAGAGCAAGTTCGCCTCCGCGTTGCTTTATGTTTCAGACCACGGCGAATCGTTGGGGGAGGGCGGCCTGTACCTGCACGGGCTGCCGTATGCGCTGGCGCCGAAGGAGCAGACGCGGGTTCCGATGTACGCCTGGTTATCGCCGGAGTTCATCACCTATGAGAATTGGGATGCGCGCTGCCTGGCTGAACAGGTCAAGATCCCGCGCAGCCACGACCATATCTATTCCACCCTGCTGGGGTTGATGGAAATCGAAACGGCGGAGTATCAGGGCGCGCTTGACTTGTTTGACGCCTGCGATCGCGGAGCACAACACGCCAAGCCTGCGGGAAAGAAGCGCTGAACCCGCAGGCCGGGCCCGCATCGCCGGCGCCGTTCACGAATACGGAAGGTTTTGGCCGTCGCCCTGTTGGGTAAAGCACCCGGGGGTGAACCCCGCGATTTTCAGTCGGTGAGCGATCCGTTCGGCCACCCCCGTCGGGGAGTGGCACCCGGGGCGCGCAGTGTCAGTCGTCAGCCGACGGCGAGTTCATTCGCCCAACGTGGCGATCATGGCGTGGATGGCCTCGGACAACTTTTTGCTGGCCAATTCCGAGCATTGCTCCTTGGAAGCGGTCGCCAGCGTATCGAAGGTGCTGGTGGACTTCGCCGGTTTGTAGAGCATCGTCTTGCCGTTGATTCCCAAGGGCAGCATCATGACCCGCGCTGTGACGACGCAGGCCTTGCCGGATGTGAATCCGCCCGAGACCTCGGTGACAAAGCCCCACTTCTTCGGCGAGTACAGTTTCGCCGCCTTGGCCGGCACGTTCTCGGTCCAGCTGGCCTTTGCCGCGTCCTTGCTCAGGAGCAGCTCCGTGGAGGCATCGACAACCACATAGGTCTGCGCAGGCTTTTCCTTGGGCTTCTTTGCAGCTGGCTTTGCCGCCTCCGCGGGTTTGGCGGGCTCGTTGGCTGCGAAGGCGCTGGTGGTGGTGATGACGGCGGCGGCGAGGAGGGCGACGGTCTTTTTCATGGGTTTCCTGGGCTGGCGAGGTGGAGAAAGCGGTGAAATGACAAGCAAACAGTGTCAGCCAAACCGGCGGGGCTGTCAAACGGGCGGGGCTGCCGCCTAGCCGGAAACCTGGAAGGCGTTTTTGCGGTGCATCAGCAGCCAACTGGCGTTTTCATCGAGGGCAAATTTTCCCAGGGTGAACAGGCACTGTTCCTCGATGGCTTCGTTGCCCGCATTCTTTTCCAGGGTGGAGCGGGCGTTGCGGAACAATGCGCCCATCAACTCGTAACTGACCGACTGTTCGGCGTACCCCATCGCCGACGCATATCCCTTGATGACACCCCCGAGGAGGAAAAAGCTGGTCGAAAACGCCGACGCGGCGATCTTGATCTGGACGGGCATCAACATCATGCTGGCCATGGCGGCCACGCCGACCAGCAACAGCGCGAACGTCAGCGCGACATTGGCCAGCAGTTCGATGCGACCGGCGGCGATCTTGCATTGCAGTGCCTTGCCCGGCCGCTGCGGCGTCCCCAGGTAATACTGCTCCTGGCCGTCAACCCACAGCCGCCCGATGTTGATCCGGGCGGGCACATAGGAAGACGGCGGCTCCCACTGCCACAGCGGAGCGACCAGGAACTGGATGTTCCGCAACGCCTCGCGCACCCAGCCGACCTCGGTCTTGACCAATTGCTGGTATTCCTCGGCCACGCCATGGTGAATGCCGGTCACCTGCCAGAAGAACTGGATGCGCAGGCCTTCGGCGATGGCGCGGTACTCGATATAGCGGTCACCGATTTGCGAAAGGGGCAGGCGGAAGATGGACAGGTACAGGCCGTAGCCGAGGGCGGCGGCGGCGCCATAGGCGATCAGCCAGAGCATTTCCTTCCCGGTGGTGAACGCAGCCTGGCAGAAGGCGCCGATGACCACCGCAACAGACACCACCCGGACGGCGAGGTCGCGCTTGCGCCTGAGCTTGACCGACAAGGAGTCCGCATCGGCAAAGAAGCGCACCAGCGGGTTGCCGACTTGGCCGAGCCGGCTTTGTTCATCTAGCGGCATCAGGGACTTGATGCTGCCGGCGTGATTCTCGGCATTGGCAATGCGATTCTTCTTTGCAGCGACATTGAAGCGCGAGAACTCACGCGCCGATTTGCGGTACGCCTTGTCCTGCCGGGTCTCCTGAATACGCTTGGGCTTGTGATCCGGGCGGGACAGGCGGCGCACGGGAATATGGATCAGCGGCGTGGTTTCCGGGCTGGATAGCAGGTCGTCGCTCAGCGTCGGCGGGCCGTGGCGGCACAACTCGATGATTGCCGGCGTTCCGTGCTCTTCTCCGTGGGGCGCGGGCGTGCCGTCCCACAACGCGATCACCAATTGCGCCTGACGAACCAGGAAGATGTCCTGTTCGTGCAGTTGCGCCGCCCGCCTGATTTCAGCCGTTTCGCCAGGGGACTCCGTCGACACCGCCGGTATTTCGATGAGGCGCCAGCACTTTGCACAGGCTCGGTCAAACGCCGCGCGCGCCGCGTCGTCGGGCAGGGTTGCGCGGAAGTCGGCGACGGCATACGGCAGGATGCCCGCAACAGCCCAGTTGCGCGCCAAGGCTTCGTCAGCGACCAGCCGTTCCGCGTCATTCGAGAGGGCGGTCAGCAGGACCAGGGGGGCCTCGCGCGCCGCCCGCTCCACCCGGCGCAGGGTGTCCCGGACCCGCGCGCGCGTATGGCTTTCGTCCTCGGGAACGAGGTCGCTGTGGCCCGTGACGGCGACCACCAGCGGGATCAACGAAGCGCCGTTCAGCGCTTCCCGCAAATCCTGCCTGACGCCGCCTGGCTTTTCCTTCCGCATGGGGCATTATGGGAATTCGCCCACCGTAAATCAACGCGAGCTTAAGGCACCCGCCACGCGTCGCTTGCGGCATGGCGCCGCGTTAGGCATAGTTGCCGCAGGCGTGCCTGCCTTGGCATTGAACCTGCGAGCCGACCACAACCATGACAACCTGACGGCCGGACCCACGATGTCCTTCGTGCCTGACCCCAAAGCAGTTGACCTTCAGGCGGCGCGCCGCGCGATCGCCGCGGGCGATGCGTTGGCGGCCATCGACCTGCTTCGCGGCGC
>CAZTYC010000007.1:9277-18797 GCA_964617435.1 uncultured Burkholderiales bacterium | reverse complement strand
GGCGATGTCCCCGAGTCGAAGCGCTTGGCGAGCGAGGTGGACGCCCTGCTGAAGGCGAAGCCGGCGACCGAACGCCAGGGGTATTGGCACGAGGCGACCGCAGCGGAGGTGGCGTTGCTTCTTGACGACCTTCCCCTCGCGCTGGCGCACTACGCGGCCGCGCGTCGCACCGAACCCCGGGCCTACGGGAATCATCGGTCCGTTCGGGACAATGCATTGGCGATTCTCGCCGCCAAGGGTTTGCCGGCGTCGGCGCTGCAGGGCGTGTTTCCCGGCGTGGGGGTGGCCGTCTTTTCCGGCCACATGGTGGATGCGCCGGACCGGCCGGCCCCCAGATTTCCCGCGAGTCTGATCGGCCGCGTGTCCGCTGCGATTCACGACGCCATTGTTCAGCACGGGGTGGAAATCGGTGTCGCGGGCGCCGCCTGCGGCGGCGACATCCTGTTCCTCGAAGCCATGCAGGGTCTCGGCAAGGAAACGATCATCGTGCTTCCCCACCCGGCGGAGGCGTTTCGAAAAGTGAGCGTCACCGAATCCGGCGGGGAAGAATGGGGTCGCCGCTTCGACGCCGTGATCAGCAACGCTACTGAGGTCATCGTCCTCGCCCCGCACCTCGGCGAGGACCTCGCCTACCAGTTCCAGGGGGCGGTCATGGCGGGCATCGCCCTGCAACGTGCACGCGCCATCGACGGGCACGCGATCGGCTTGGCGCTCTGGGACGGCCAGCAAGGTGGCGTGGGCGGCACCGGCGCGGTGGTAGAAGAATGGGCGGCGCGCGGCATCGAGGTGGCCTGCCTGCCCTTGGGCGAGGGCCGCGCCGTGTTCCTCACGCCGATCGAGGCGCGAGAGCGACTTGACACGCTGGATTTGCGCCATGCGTGCGGCCAGCGCGTGGTCTCCATCCTCTTTGCGGATGCCGTCGGCTTCAGCAAACTCGGCGAGTTCCAGGTCAAGTCCTTTGTTCGCGAATTCTGGGGGCGGGTCGCGCGCATTGTCGAGCGTGTGCCCGCAGGCCAGCTGCTGTCCGCCAATACCTGGGGAGACGGCCTGTTCATGGTGATGGACGAGGCCGTGTCGGCAGCCGAGGTGGCACTTTCACTCTCCGCGATGGTGACCGGCACGGAATGGGCGGCGGCGGGATTGCCCGCGGACACCAACATCCGGATCGCCGTCCACGCGGGGCCCGCCTATGAGGTGGACGATCCGGTTACCCGGCGACGCTCGTATGCCGGAATGCACATCAGCCGCGCAGCGCGCATCGAACCGGTCACCCCGCCGGGCGAGGTCTACGTGAGCGAAGCATTTGCAGGGTTGCTCGAGTTTGACGACCGTCAGGAAAGATTCGCCTGCGAGTTCGTCGGGACGGTACCGATGGCGAAGGAGTATGGTAGGTTTCGGACTTACCGGCTCGCGCGCCGGTAGATTGGCCCATACGCTGCAAATCGACCGTCGTGGCTTGAAGGGAGGGATGGCCCTTGAACCAACAGGATTTCGATGACGAGGAGTTCTGGGAAGAACTCCTGGCGTTCATCGAGGAGCGGCGTGTCGTGCCCGTGGTGGGACCGGCGCTGCTGGAACTCCCGGGCGGCAGCGATCCTGGGGACACGCTGTACGCGGTCCTGGCCCGGCGCCTCGCGGAAAAGCTGCGCATCGAGGCCGGCGCACTGCCGGCCAGGCCGGCGCTCAATGACGTGGCCAGCGCCTTCATTTCGCGCGGGGGACGTCGCGAAGAGCTGTACCCCAAGCTCAGGTTGCTGCTGCGCGATCTCAACCCGGGGATGCCCGCCGCGCTGGAGCAACTTGCGCAGATCGACGGCTTTGACCTGTTCGTCAGCCTGACGTTCGACAGCCTGCTGGTGGACGCGCTGAACCGGGTGCGCTACGCCGGCGAGGCGCGCACCGTGCAGCTGGCCTATTCCCCGGCCCGTTCGGACGACCTGTCGCGCGATTGGGATCGCCGCGAAGCGCCGGCCGTGTATCACTTGCTCGGCAAGCTTTCCGCCGCACCCGAGTTCGCCGTCAGCGACGAGGACGTGCTCGAGTTCATCACCTCCCTGCAGTCGGACGTGCACCGCCCGAACCTGCTGTTCGACGAAATGCGCGGAAGCCACCTGCTGGTGATCGGTGCGGCGTTGCCGGAATGGCTCTCGCGTTTCTTCCTGCGGGTCACCAAGGCGCGCCAGCTTTCGCTGGCGCGCAGCGAAAAGGAGATCCTGGTGGACCCGCCGGCGCAGCATGACGAGCGCCTGGTGAGTTTCATCCGCAATTTCAGCTACGGCACCCGGCTGGTCGACTGCGAACCGGCGGGATTCGTCGCCGAACTGCACCGGCGCTGGATGGCCTCCGGGCGTAGCCGCTCGCCGGCCGCACCGGCTACGCTGCAGGCCACGCGCGAGACCGAAACGGCCCAGCCGGAATCCATGCGTCCCGGCAGCGTGTTCCTGAGCTATGCAAAAGAAGATCTGCAAAGCGTGCTGAACTTCAAGGCGGCCCTCGACCGTGCCGGCATCGACGCATGGCTCGACAAGGAGCGCCTGGAGGCGGGCGACCTGTACGACCAGAAAATCCGCCGGTTCATCAAGACCTGCGCCGTGTTCATCCCGGTCATCTCACGGAATACCGAGCGCCGCGTGGAGGGCTACTTCCGCCGCGAATGAAAGCTCGCCGCCGAACGCGCGCAGGGGATTGCCGAGCATATTCCGTTCATCCTGCCGATCGTCGTGGATGACACGCCCGAATATGGCGCCTCGGTGCCGGAATGTTTCCTGAGCGCGCAATGGACGCGCCTGGTGGACGGCCAGACCGCCGGTGAGTTCGAGCAACGCCTCGGCGCGATCGTGGCCCAGTTCCGGGATCGCCAGGGCGTGGCTGCATGAGCGTGCGCCAGCCCATCCTGGATGCGGAGCATCCCTGGCCGGGCCTGTTTCCGTATGGGGAGGAAGCCCATGCGTTCTTCAATGGCCGGGAGCTGGAAACCGCGGACCTGATGCGCCTGGTGCGGCGCAACCCGTGCACCCTGTTCTACGGGCAAAGCGGCCTGGGCAAGTCTTCGCTGCTGCGCGCCGGCCTGTTTCCCGCGCTGCGTGCCGAGGGCTTCCTGCCGGTCTACATGCGGCTCGATTTTCGCAATGCCGGCCTCGCCCTGCGCGACCAGGTCTGGGAGATGTTCAGCGCGGCGCTGGCGGCGACCCGGGTCGACGGACGCCGGCCGCGCGCCGACGAATCCCTGTGGGAATATTTTCACGCGGCGGACGTCGAATTGTGGGATGAGCAGAACCGCCTGCTCACCCCCGTCCTGGTGCTCGACCAGTTCGAGGAGATCGTGCAGGCGGGCGAAGAGCGCGTGCAGCAGGGCAGGCTCGCGGCGTTCCTGGAGGAACTGGCGGGACTGGTGGAAAACCGCATTCCCGCCGGCGTGACCGCCCGGCTGGAGCGCGATGCGGAGGCTGTCAGCACCCTCGATTTCAACGCCCTGCGCTACCGCTGCGTGATCGGTTTCCGGGAGGATTTCCTGCCCGCCCTGCAGGACCGCTTCGCCGCGCACCGCATGGGGACGCACAGCCGCCTTCGCATCACCAAGATGGCGGAAGCGCAGGCGATGGCCGCGGTGCAGAAGACCGGCGCCGCGCTGGTGGATGCCGAAGTGTCTCAGCGCATCGTTGCCTTTGTCGCGGGCGCCGGCGGACACACCGCGGCGCGCACGCTGGAGGTGGAACCCGCCCTGCTGTCGGTGGTGTGCTTCGAACTGAACAACCGGCGGATCGCGCGCGGCGAGGCGCGCATTTCCCCGGACCTCCTGGCCGGCGCGCAGGACCAGATCATTGCCGAGTTCTACCAGCGGAGCCTTGCGGACCAGGATGATGCCGTCGCCCGGTTCATCGAACGCGAGCTCCTGACGGAATCCGGCTATCGCGACAGTTGCGCCGTGGAGGATGCCGTCCAGCGGCACGGCATCGCGGCCGGCGCAATCCAGCAACTGGTCGAGCGCCGCGTGCTGCGCCAGGACGAACGGTTTGGCGTGCTGCGCGTCGAGTTGACGCACGATGTGCTGGCGCCGGTGGTTCGCGCAAACCGCGACAAGCGCCAGGCCGCGCTGGCGTTCGAGGCCGAGCGCGAGCGCGAGGCGGCGCGGCTGCGCCGGACCCGGCGGTTGCTTTGGATCGGCGGCGCGCTGGCCGCGTTTGCGTCGGTGCTGGTGGTCGTGTTCTACAACCTGTTCCGCGAGGCGAATGCGGAGAAGGCGCGCGTCATCGAGGCACAATCGACTTTGTTCCTGTCGCGCGCCAATGCCAGTCTTGAGAACAACATTCCCGCCGAACCGGTCCAGTTCCTGGCCAGGGCGCTGAACCTGAATCCGGAAAACCAGGGTGCGATCGGGCGGCTCGCCAGTATTGCGAGCCACCGGCGCTTTGCCCGGCTGGCCTGGCAGACGCCGTTCCGCTTTGGCGGCGATGGGGTCGGGACCGTGCAGGTGCTCGACGAGTCCGGGTTTGCATTCCTTTCGCCGCGCGGAGACATGAGCGCCATTGATTTGCGGATGGCAGGCAATGTCCCGACGCTGGCCGAGTCCTGCGCGATCCGCACCTTTACCAAGCCGGGCGATTCGCCGCTGCGCACGGTCGTCCATCCGCCCCCCGTGGCCGCCAAGGCCGAAGGCCTCGCGCGCATCGCTACATCGTCCTTCGATGGCGCAGCCGGTTTTGCCGGTACTGCAGAATCCCAAGCGTTTGCAGAGTCCTGCGGCGCCCAGGCCAGGAAACGCTCCAAGGGAAAGTCCATCACCCGCAACAACATCATCGGCATGGAACGTGGCAGCCGCTCGATTTGGGTTGCGGATGGGGGCGTGCCGGTTCGTGTCGACTCGAAAACGTTCGCGCGGGAAGCCCTGCCCAAGGTGAACGACCTCGGCACGCCGCGCAACGCCTTGGCGGGGGCGAATGGGAAGGCGGTCTTGCTCGCAGGAGACCGTGCAGCCGGCCTCTATGTCAGGCCGGGCGCGGACGCCAGTGTGGCCTCGTTCGAGCGCATTGCGCTGTTTACGGGCACCGGCGGCGACGCCGGAGAACGGGCAATCCAATGGTATGCAGCGCTGGACGATTCTGAATCGCTGGTGTTGGTGGCTTCCGATGCGGGCGCCTGTGAAATGTGGGACCTGGCAGCGCGCAAACGCCTTTGGGAGCACCGCTGCGCGGGATACGGGCATGCGTTCGTTCCTGGCAAGGCGTGGATCGGCATGTTCAATGACCGACCGCGCTCGTACGACGGCGCCATGCCGGGAAGCCTGCTGGATTGGTCGCTGGTGGAGGCCAGAAGCGGGCGCGCATTGGGCAAACTGGTCCGCACGCAGGCGATCAACCAGGTCGGCTTTTCGGGTGACGGCACGCGTGTCGTGGTGGCCGCGCAGGACCGCACGGCCACCGTGTACGAATTGCCGTCGCTGGCGCGCAGCGGGGCGGCCCTGCTGCACGAGGGTGCCGTCGTGGAGGCGCATTTCATTCCCGGCAGGGACGACGTGGTGACTGCGGCGTTCGATGGTTCCGCCCGGGTCTGGAATTGGCGCAGCGGCGAATTGCTGACTGAACCCATGGTGCATCCGGGCCCAGTCCTGTTTGCGCGGCCCGTGCTTGGCGGATCCCACGTGCTCAGCATCGCCGATGACCAGCGCCTGCGATTGTGGCGCATCGCACCGCCGCCGGCTGCCGCCCGCCCAGTGCTCCCCGCGGTCCTCTCGCCGGCCATTTCCAAATCAGGGGAGTGGCTGGCCATGGTGGACGGCGGCGCCGGAAAGACTGCGGGAACCGACGGTGCGCGCATGCGGGTGCAGGTTGCCAAAGTCTCCGCCTTGCCCTCGATGTCCGGCGCGTTGGGCGCGGCACGCACGTTATTCGAGGCGCCCGGTGCGGTGTCGCGCATGGCATTCAATGAGGCCGGCCAGCGCCTTGCCATCGCCGGCGTAGAGGCCTGGCTCGCCGTGGTCGGCGTTGCGGATGGCAAGGTGACCCACCGCCTGAAGTTGCCCGCTCAGGCATTGCGCATGCAATTTTCCGCAGATGACAGGCGCCTGGTCGTGCAGACCGGCGACGCCCAACTGCGGGTGTACGACCTCGCCACGGGGCGCGAATCCGGCCTTGCAGTCAAGCTGGATGGCAGCATGCTCGACTTCGGGGTTTCCGATGACAGCCGTTGGCTCACCGCCGTCAGCACGGTGCAGGTCCAGATTGCGGACCTGACGACCGGGTACCCGGTCGCAAACCTCACCCCCGGCGGCATCATCGCCGCCGCGGTCCACCCGGCCAAGCCGGAGGCGGCGTTCTCGGTCCGCGGGTCGCTGGCCGTCTGGCGGCCGCGCATCGGCACCCGCGATTTCGAACGGATCAAGGGCGGTAGCGTGGCTGAGGGCCCGCTGGATGACCTGATGAAAAACGGCGACGGCATCGTCGAGCCCTCGCGCAAGCTGATGGTCGGCCTGCGTTACCTTGGGGACGGCGCAACGCTGGCGGCGTTTTCCGTCGATGGTGCCGCGTGGACGTGGGAACTTGCCGGAATGCGGGCCGGCCCCGTCCTTCGGCACAGCAACGCCATCGTTGCCATGCGCGCGAGCGAGGACGGGCGTTGGCTGGCGACCACCGCGCTCGACGGCCTGACCCGCATCTGGGACCATCGCAGCGGACAATTGATGACCGACGCGATCGCGCTTGAGGACCCCGAACGCGACTTCGTGTTGATGGGTCCGGGGACCTGGGCGCTTGTCGAAAAAGCGGGCGGACGCTACGAGCCGATGATGTTGGGGCTGGGCTTCCCAGGCCAGGCGCCGGACTGGCTGGTCCCCACCGTCGCGGCGCTCGCCAACATCGACATCGCGGGCGAAGCGCCGGGCAGGGCGGCGTTGCAAGGATCCGGCGATGCGTGGTGGCAGGCCTGGCTGGGTTACGTATCAAACAGGAATGGAGCGCAGGAAAAATGAGACCACATGCACAGCGGAGTAGTGCCGGCTTTACTTTGATTGAGCTGATGGTGGTGGTGATGATCATCGGCATTCTTGCGACGGTCGCCCTTCCTGCGTACCGCGACTACCTGGGGCGCGCGCGCCTCGCCGAGGCCTTCACGCTTGCCGAGCCCGCGCAAAAGGCGGTTCGCGACTACTACGCCCGCTGGGGCACGTTTCCGGATAGCAACGCCGCGGCCGGGCTCTCGCCGAGTCAGCTCTACCTGGGACGCTTCGTGCAGTCCGTGGAAGTGTCCGCCGGCGGCACCATCCGGGTGCTGGTCAAGATGCCGAATGCCTCGCCAAACTCGGTCTACCTGCGTCCGGCATTGCCGAAGGATCATCCGGCGTCGACGATTTCCTGGGTCTGCAATGGCGGGACCAGGGACCTTTCCAAAGACCTTGCGGTTTCAGGCGACATCGGCAAAGACCTTCCGCCGGTACCGATGGTGCCGACCAACTGCAAGCTCTGAGCGCGAACCATGCAGCCCCGTAAATCAAGAGCGATTCCGCATGCCGATTTCCGAAGCATCGAGTTGATGCTGGTGGTCGGCGTGATCATGGTTTGCGCATCAGCGCAGGTCGTGTTGTATGGGGATTCCGTGATCAAGGCAAAGGTCATCGGGCCTTTCGGCGCGTTGGCGCCCGAGCGGGTGCAAGCCTCCACGGATTTTGCCGTCACCGGCGAGTGGAATCCGAGCCCGGGCGGGCAGCGCGCCGACACGCCGGCGGCGTCGGCGGCGAAGAGCCGCCGCATCGCCAGCGTTCGGGATCTGGAAGAAACCCATCAAATGGTGGCCCGCACCTCGCAACTGATCGCCGAGGTGGAGGGTTTCGGCCTGAGCAAGGTGGTGTCCACCAGCACCCTTGGATTTTCGACCGGGCTCAGTGAAGGCATCCCGACGGCCGCCGTGTCGGTGTCCTTCCTGGATGCGCCGGCACTGATCGAGTTGCGGCCCGCCCATGCGGCGGTGGATCCCCCGGTGGTCTACTGGCTGTGCGGCCGGCAGGCGCCCCCGAAAGGCACGATTACGCCCGCTCCGCGGGTACCCGCAGTGCCAGACCCGTACCTTCCCCATGTTTGCAGGATGCCCACATGAAGAACAGACAACGATTGCGCTTGGCCATGCGATGCCGACAGGCTAGCGAACTGCTGGGCGCGCGCGTGGATTCGAGCCTCGCCACGGGAATCGCAAAGGCCGACCATCCGTTGGACGCCGCCACGGACACGGAGGTCACAGCGGGCGTCTCCGGGCTGATTCCGGCCGAATTCCCACTCACGCGTGCGCGGCTTGCCGACGCCGGACCCGGCGACCAGGCCGCCATCCTCCAGGCGATCTCGGAGGCGCTGGAGCCCCCGAGCGTCCAGCAAGTCAGCGTGCGGACGCTGTATTTCAATCTCGGGCTGCTCGCGGCCATCATGCTGATGTTCACCTTCTTTGTCGTTCCGGCGTTCAGCGCGATGTTCGAAGTCATCGGCGCAGACCTGCCTGCGCCCACAATGCTGGCCATCGCACTGGCACGCTGGGTGCTGGCGCCGGCCGGCGTGCTGATTGCCGTGGGCCTGGTCGTGCTGTGGATGTGGAAAAAGCGGCCGACGATCCTCGGCAAGCTGGCATCGCGGCTCGATGGCGTCACGCGCAGGCTTCCCCAATTTGGCCGCGGCATCCAGATCTTGCAGACGCAGCGGATCGCGCGCTGGCTAGCGGCCGTGGGTGGGGGAGCGGACGCGGGGCGCAGCCTGGGCTGCCTGCAGGAACTGCTCGATGAAGGGCTTTTCGCGCGGCAGGTGTCGGTGCTGCGCCAAAGCCTGGCGTCCGGCCGTTCCCTTGCGGAGGCCCTGGCCGGCGCGGAATGGCTTCCGGGGTTGTCGAAACTGTTGAAGGAAAAGCCGGAGGACCGCAACGCGCTCGCGGCCTATGCCGAGAGCCTGGACGCCAATTCCAGCGCAACGGTGCAAAGGCTGGTGCTGGTCACGCAGGTCATCGTCGGCGTGATCATCGGGTTCTTCGTCATCGCCATGTACATGCCGATCTTCAAGATGGGCTCGGCCATTTAGGAGGCAAAATGAACGCACGCAAACAATCAGGCTTCACGCTCATCGAGCTGATGATCGTCGTCGCGATCATGGGCATCCTGGCCACCATGTCGATGCCGACGTTCCAGGAGCGCGTCATCCGCGCGCAGGTGGGCGAGGCGCTGTCCCTTGCGGAATTTGCCAAGGAAAGCGTGGCCGGTTTCTACCGCACCCACAAGCGCATGCCCGCCAGCAACAAGGAAGCCGGGTTGCCGCCGCCGGACAAGATCATCGGAAACCACGTGGCTGCGCTGGAAGTGAAAGATGGCGCCATCCATGTCACCTTCGGCAACCGCGCCAACAAGAACGCCAGCGGCAAGGTCCTGTCCATTCGCCCGGCGGTGGTGGCGGCGTTCCCGCAGGTGCCCATCGCCTGGAATTGCGGATCGGCGGAGGCGCCCGCCGGCATGAAGTCGTTTGGCACCAACCAGACGACGCTGCCGGGCTATTTCCTGCCG
>CAZTYC010000007.1:4795-9177 GCA_964617435.1 uncultured Burkholderiales bacterium | reverse complement strand
TTCCTTCCAGACGTTTCACCTTTCAGTTCCAATTCCCGGCGAGCGCCAGATTTCCGCGTGGCCTTCTATCGACCACCCCATCGATTTCAATTCCCGCGCATGGGACGTCGCAGCCTGACCTTCCTGGCGCGGGCGTTTTGCCTCTTTGGGATCGTTTCGCTTGCCGGCGCCGCACCCACCGCGCAACCCGCGCCGCGGGCGACTGATGCCGGGGACCGCGCGGGTTCCGCGGTTTCGCAGTTGCGGATCGATCGCTGGCAGACCGAGCAGGGGCTGCCGCTGAACACGGTGCAAACCGTATTCCAGAGTTCCAGCGGGCACCTGTGGGTGGGAACCGCCGGTGGACTGGCGCGCTTCGACGGCGTGCGCTTCACGACGTTTGAGGAGAGCGGGGTCCCGACCATCGCCTCGCGGCCGGTGTTCGGCATCTTCGAAGATTCCTCGGGGGCAATCTGGATCGGCCACCATCAGGGCGCAGTGCGCTGGCGCGACGGCCGGTTTGACAGCGCGTTCGACCTGGAGGTGACGGAACGCAAGCGCGTCTGGTCCTTTGTCGAGCATCCCAAGGGTACCGTGTGGGCGGCCACCGAGAACGGCCTGGTGCGCTGGGAGGAGGGCAAGGGGGTGACCGGCACATTCCGGACCACCGAAGGATTGCCCGTCAACCGGTTGCGCGCGCTGGCGGTCGATCGCGAGGGGATCCTGTGGATCGGCACCACCGGCGGCGGGCTGGTCTCCTACGACGGCAAGCGGTTCACGGTGCGCGATCCGTCCAATGGCTTTCCGCACGCCGAGGTCCGCCATGTGATCGCACACCCGGAGGGCGGCGTCTGGGCGGCCACGGCGGGCGGCGGCCTGGTGCATGTGATCGGCGACAAGCAGCGCGTCTACGGGGTCAAGGACGGCTTGCCGACCAATCAACTGACCTACCTGGCCGCCGCACCGGACGGGACGCTCTGGATCGGCACCTGGGGCGCGGGGGTGGTGCGTTACCAGGATGGCAAGTTCGACACGCTCGGCACCGGAAACGGGCTGGCCGGCGACCAGATCTGGTGCCTGCTGGCGGACCGGGAGAATGGCATCTGGGTGGGCACCTGGTCCGGCGGCCTCAACCGCCTGCGCAAGCGGGCATTCGTGCTGGTGGGCAAATTGGAAGGACTGTCGCACGACAACGTGCGCTCCGTCGTTCACCGGCGCGATGGCAGCGTGTGGGTGTCCGCATCCGGGGGCGGTATCAGCCGGCTGGAGGAAGACGGGATCAAACCTCTGGGCATCCGCGACGGGCTGTCGACATTGGAGACCTCCGCGCTGTACGAGGACACGGACGGTTCGATGTGGATCGGGTCCTACACGGAAGGCGTGGTGCACTGGAACAACGGTCGCGCGCAAAGGTACGGTATCGCCCAGGGCCTGCCAAGCGTGGACGTGCGATCGTTCCTGCGCGATTCGGCCGGAACCCTGTGGGTGGGGACCAAAGCTGGCGCGGCCCGGTGGAACGGCCGTTCGTTCGACGCCGTGCGCGATCCCCAGGCACCCACCGAGGGCGTGGCCGTCATCCTGGAGGACCGTCAAAAGCGCATCTGGTTTGGCACCACCGGCAGCGGGCTTTTCAAATACGAGGATGGCGCCTTCTCGGTGCTGACCCGCAAGGACGGCATGTCCTCCAATTGGATCATTTCGCTCTACGAGGATGAGCAGGGCGGGTTGTGGGCGGGCACCGGCGGCGAGGGCGCCATTCGCATCAAGGCGGGCCGCGTCAGCGTCATTCGTCCGTCTGACGGCTTGTGGGACGGCGTCATGCAAACGCTCATCCCCGACCGGCTTGGCAACCTGTGGGTGACGTGCAATCGCGGCTTTTACAAGGTATCGCGTGCCGAGCTCGACGCCTTTGCCGACGGCCGCGCGCGCAAGGTGACCTCCACCGGCTTCGGCCCCGGAGACGCCCTGCGCAGCACGACCTTTGCCGGCGGACTGCAACCGGCCGGCAGCATCGATGCGCGGGGCCGCTTGTGGCTCGCCAGTTTCAGTGGCCTGGTCATCGTTGACCCGGAGCGCCTGCCGGGCGAAGGCCGCGCACCGGTGGCCGCGCTGGAAGAGGCGTTGGTCAACGGGCAGCCCACAACCTGGCGCAGCGGCGTCAAGGTGCCGCCCGGGCCGCAGGCGGTCTCGGTCCGCTATTTCACGACCTCACTCAAGGAATCCGAGCGTACGCAGTTCCGGTACCGCATGGAAGGCTTGTCCGCCGACTGGATCCTCGCCGGCAAAAACCGCGAAGCCACCTTTCCGTCGCTCCCGCACGGGGCCTACCGGTTTCAGGTGGCCGCCTCGCTCGATGGCAAGACCTGGGGAGAGCCTGCGGAAGTGAAGATCGCAGTCGAGCCGTTCTTCTGGCAAACCCGCTGGTTCCTGGCCCTGGCCTTCGCGGGCCTGGCGGCCTTGGCGCTCGGCACCTTCAAATGGCGGACGCAGCATTTGCGCTCGCGCCAGGCGGAGCTGGAAAGGCTGGTGGCGGAAAAAACCGAGGCGCTGCACCGGGCCAACGAGCATCTGTCGCGCCTGTCAATGGTGGACCCGCTCACGGGACTGGCCAACCGCAGGCGGCTCGAGGAGGTGTTGCAGGACGAATGGCGCCGGGCGGAACGCGCCGGCACGTCGCTCGCATTGCTGATGGCCGACATCGACGCCTTCAAGGCCTACAACGATTCGTTGGGGCATGTGGCGGGAGATCGCTGCCTCGCTGCGGTGGCGCGCGCGCTGGCCGATTGCGCGACACGCCCGGGCGACTTCATCGCGCGCTACGGCGGCGAGGAATTCCTGGTGGTGTTGCCGGGACTGGACGCGGAGCAGGCACTGGCGCTGGCCGAGCGCATGCGCGCGGCTAGCGAGGCGCAACAATTGCCGCATCCGGCAAATCCTGCTTCGACGGTGGTCACCGTCAGCATCGGCGCCGCAGCGGACATTCCGCGGGCCGGGGAGCGAATTGAATCGCTGATCCAGAAAGCCGACGAGGCGCTGTACCGCGCCAAGCAGGACGGCCGCAACCGCTGCCGCTGATCCGCCGGGGAATCCGCCGCGGGCCGCCGTTCCGGCTAGAGGAACGCGGAAACGCCGCGCAGGCGCATCGCCATGGAGCGCATGATGTGCAGCGCGAACTCCGGGTTCTGTGCGGTCAACTCGCGGAACTTGGCGTCGTCGATGGCGATGAAATTGCAGTCTTCACGCGCCACCAGCGTGGCGGAGCGCGGCGAATCGTCGATGATGGCCATTTCCCCGACGATGTCGCCCGGCTGGAGGGTCTCCACCACCTTGCCGCGGATGAGCACGTCGGCATGGCCCGCCATGAGCACCAGCATGGAGCGCCCGGGTTCGCCTTCGGAGAAAACCGTGTGCCCGACAGGCACGGACAGGATGTCGGTCTGGTGCATCAGGAATTCTTCAAGCTTCATTCTGGACCCCCGAATCGAATGGCCAAGCATAGCGCAATTCGGCGCGTGGCCCTGTGCTGCAGCGGTTTAGAATGCGCTTCTTTCCCTGCCGGACGCCACAAGCCGAAGCCAGATGAACGATACCTTTTACCAGCGGGTCGGCGCAACCCTCGACCAGATCCGCGCCGACGGCTTTTTCAAGTCCGAGCGCAGCATCGCCACGCCGCAGCAATCGAAGATCGCCCTGGCCGACGGCCGCGAGGTGGTCAACTTCTGCGCCAACAATTACCTCGGTCTGGCCGACGACGCGCGCCTCATCGCGGCGGCCAAGGCGGGGCTGGACCGCTACGGTTACGGCATGGCCTCGGTGCGCTTCATCTGCGGCACGCAGACCATCCATCGCGAACTCGAACGCGCGATTGCGGCCTTCCTCGGCACCGACGACTCGATCCTCTATTCGTCCTGCTTCGACGCGAACGGCGGCCTGTTCGAGACCCTGCTGGGCGAGGAAGACGCCATCATCAGCGACGAGCTCAATCACGCCAGCATCATCGACGGCGTGCGCCTGTGCAAGGCCAAGCGCTTCCGCTACAAGAACAACGACATGGCGGACCTCGAGGCGCAGTTGAAGGCCGCCCAGGCGGCCGGCGCGCGCACCACGATGATCGCCACCGACGGCGTGTTCTCGATGGACGGCATCATCGCGGACCTGAAGTCGGTCTGCGACCTGGCGGCGAAACACGGCGCGCTGGTGATGGTCGACGACTCTCACGCGGTGGGCTTCATCGGCGCCAACGGCCGCGGCAGCCCGGAGCACTGTGGCGTGGCGGACCGAGTCGACATCTACACCGGCACGCTGGGCAAGGCGCTCGGCGGCGCCTCGGGCGGCTACATCGCGGCCAGACAACCTGTCGTGGACCTGCTGCGCCAGCGTTCGCGGCCTTACCTGTTCTCCAA
>CAZTYC010000007.1:0-4785 GCA_964617435.1 uncultured Burkholderiales bacterium | reverse complement strand
AAAGCGCGCGGATCGGCTTTCCGGAACTGGGCCTCGGCAATGCGCTGGGTGGCGCGTCCGGTGGCTACGTCGCCGCGAAGCAGTCCGTGGTGGATCTGCTTCGCCAGCGCTCGCGGCCCTACCTGTTTTCCAATTCGCTGGCCCCGGCCATCGTCACCGCTTCCATCCAAGTGTTGAAATTGCTCGCCACGCCCGAGGGCGCCGCGCTGCGCGCCAAGGTGAAGGCCAATGGCGAACGCTTCCGCGCCGGCATGACTGCCGCCGGCTTCACGCTGGCCGGCAAGGACCATCCCATCGTCCCAGTGATGCTGGGCGACGCCGCGCTGGCCACCCGCATGGCCGACCAGTTGCTGGCGGACGGCATCTACGTCATCGGCTTCAGTTTCCCCGTCGTGCCGCGCGGCAAGGCCCGCATCCGCACCCAGATGTCCGCCGCGCACAGCGACGCCCAGATCGACCGCGCCATCGCCGCCTTCACCCAGGTCGGCAAGGCCGTCGGCGCAATTTGAAAGCTGATCGAACATGAAAGCCCTCGCCAAACTCAAGCCCGGCCCCGGCCTGGAAATGACCGACGTGCCGATGCCCGAGGTCGGGCACAACGACGTGCTCATCCGCATCAAGAAGACCGCCATCTGCGGTACCGACATCCACATCTGGAAATGGGACGAGTGGGCGGCCAAGACCATCCCGGTACCGATGCACGTCGGCCACGAATACGTGGGCGAGATCGTCGAGATGGGGCAGGAGGTGCGCGGTTTCGCGGTCGGCGACCGTGTGTCCGGCGAAGGCCATATCACCTGCGGGTATTGCCGCAACTGCCGTGCGGGCCGCCGGCACTTGTGCCGCAACACCACGGGCGTGGGCGTGAACCGGCCCGGTTGCTTCGCCGAGTACCTGGTGATCCCGGCCTTCAACGCGTTCAAGATTCCGGATTCGATCAGTGACGACCTCGCCTCGATCTTCGACCCCTACGGCAACGCGACGCACACGGCGCTGTCGTTCAATTTGGTCGGTGAAGATGTGCTCATTACCGGTGCGGGGCCGATCGGCATCATGGCGGTGGCCATCGCGCGGCACGTCGGCGCGCGGCATATCGTGGTCACCGATGTGAATGATTACCGCCTTGGCCTCGCGACGAAGATGGGCGCCACCCGCGCTGTCAACGTCACCAAGCAGTCCTTGAAGGACACCATGGCCGAGCTGGGCATGGTGGAGGGCTTCGACGTTGGGCTGGAAATGTCCGGCGTGCCCTCGGCCTTCCGCGACCTCCTTGAAAACATGAACCACGGCGGCAAGGTGGCGCTGCTGGGCATCCCGCCCTCGGACACCGCCATCGACTGGAACCAGGTGATCTTCAAGGGCCTCGAGATCAAGGGCGTGTACGGCCGCGAGATGTTTGAGACCTGGTACAAGATGGTCGCCATGCTGCAGAGCGGCCTCGATCTCTCGCCCATTCTCACCCACCACTATCCGGTGGCGGAATTCAAGACCGGCTTCGAGGCGATGCTGTCCGGGCAATCCGGCAAGGTCGTGCTCGACTGGCGCGCCTGATATTTGACGCGCCGCAAACCGGGGGCGATGCGCTGACGTAAGATTGTTTTCACCAACGGTGGCTGCAACGTACGGCTGCCGGACGACTACGGGGGAATTCATGAAACTGGCATCCAGAATGATTGCGGCAAGCCTTGCCGCTGCGTATTTCGCGTCGGCCGGCGCGCAGCAAACTCCGCCTCCCGCGCCGCCGGCGCCGGGCGCGGCACCCGCCGAGGCCCCGGCTGCTGCCGCGGTTCCGACCCCGGCCCCGGCGCCGCCCGCGCAGGAGCCCACCCAGAGGATCGGCAAGGAAACCAAGCTGGCGATCGGCAAGGTGCTGGACCTTGAAAAGCAGGACAACGGCTGCCTGATCAACTTCAAGAACGACAAGAACCAGGAAGTCGTCGAACTGGGGCTGCCCGATTTTTGCAGCCGCAAGCCCTCCATCAAGGGCCAGACGTTGCATTTCATCTACAAGATGCAAACGGTGCTGGCCGACGAGTGCCTGGGCAATCCCAAGTGCAAGAAGATGGAAGAACGCGCGGTGATCGTGGAGGGGAACCCGCTCAAGTAGCGGGCCGCGGGACACTCAGCGGGAGTAACGCGCGTTCGCGTCGCGGCGAAGGCGCGCGAGTTCTTCTTCGCGCTCGCGGCTCTCGACATAGCGCTTCTGCCGCTCCGTCTCCGCCCGCGCGCGTGCGACGGCGCGCTCGTCTTCGTAGCGGTCACGCTGATCCTGCCATTGCCGTGAACGCTCCTGCTGGTAGGTCGAATACTGCGAATAGGCGTCGCTGAATTGGTTGGATCGGGTAGGGGCGCGCAGTTCCGGGCGGGTATCTTCCACAAACTGCTTGCTGCGCATTTCCGCCTGTTGCGCCTCGATCTGGGCCTGGCGGGCGGCTTCCTCGGCCTCGCGCTGGGCCTTGAGTTCTTCCTGCAACCGCAGCCGCTCGCGCTCGGCGCGGGCTTCGGCTTCCCGAATACGCTCTTGTTCGGCCTGCTCGGCCAGGACACGCGCGCGCTCCTCGGCCTGGCGATCCTGATCCCATTTCCAGTACCCCCCCAGCACGACAGCGGCCAGTGCGATGCCGAGCACGCCTGCCACCTTCGGAGAGCCAAGCAGCGCCGCGATCCCGCCGCCGGAGGCCTTGGGCACCGCCAGTTCCTCGAAGGCCGCGTCGAGACGCTGGCTGGCGATGCGCCGTTCGCTTTCCGTCAGCGAGGTGTCAGATTCCACGCGCGCCAACGCCTTACGATAGGCGCGCTGGATGTCGGCCACCGTGGCGCCTTTGGAAACGTCCAGCAGTTTGCGTGCGTCTTGAGTCATGAAGCAGGGTCGGGAAAATATTTGAGGCAGGACTTGAAATTATATGCAACGCGGCGGGTCTGAATCGGAACCTGGCACAGGTCACGAGCCGGCGCGCCAAAACTGAGAAAATGCGGGTTGCGGCCAGATGCTCCGGCCGCCCCCCCGGAATAGTGTGTTGACGCCAAATTTTCACCACGGTGGCCGTCTGATTTTCGATGCCGCCGGGTTCCCCATCGATGTGGTGCCCCAGTCTGATCGCCGGCTCAGGAAGCTCGCGATGGGCCTGCTTTGGTCGTTTGCAGCGCACGTTTTGCTGTTTTGGCTGATGCCCGGCATGAAGCCCGACACGCGAGACGGGGCTCCCACCACGCTCAACGTCAGCCTTGCGCCGCCGGTGAAGCCGCTCGTGACCGCGCCGCCGGAACCTCAGACCACGCCTTCGCCCCCACCGGCGGCACGCCGGATCATCACCGCACCCACGCGGACGGCAAAATCGTTTGCCGTTCCGGAGCAGCCGCCGGACCCGCCGCCGCGCGAGACGCGCGCGCCCGCGCCGGACGATTTCGCATCCGTCCTCGAGGCCCGGCGGGCCCAGCGACACCAACAGGAAGAGGCGATCGCCGCCATCAACGCCCAGTACAGGGCTGCAGATGCCAGCGCCTCCGCCGAGGACCGCAGTGCCGAGAACGCACGGCGCAATCTCGCTTCGCTCGGCAAGAGCGCCGGCGGGACGGGCGGCGTGTTCTCCATCCTGGACATCTCCCACCGGCGCGCCACCTACGCATTCAACGGATGGATGCCCAACCGCTCCAACGGCTGGCGCGAAGTCATCGAGGTGGAGGCCGGCCCCGACGGGGATGTGCGGCGCGCCATCGTCCGAAGCATGATTGCGCTCATCCGCAAGCACTACCAGGGCAATTTCAATTGGGAGTCCCACCGCATCGGCCGCGTGGTGGTGCTCTCCGCGCGCCTTGAAGACAACCAAGGGCTGGAAGACTTCATGATGCGCGAGTTTTTTTGACCCCCTCCCAGATTGCAGTGCGAGGATGGAACGCGCGCAAACGCCATTATCGGTAAAGGCAAAACACAAGCATTGGCGCGCCGTTTGGGACAAAAACGGCTGGAACGCCGCGCCGGTCAATGACTTTCACACTTCAAGATACAGTCCGCCACAGGGGAATCGTGGGGGAATTGCTAAAATCGCCGCATAGAACAATGGATGGAGTGTCACCATGAAATGGACCGATTTTCTTCGCCTCGCCGCCGCCGGTTTGATGCTCCTTTGCATGGCGGCGCCCGGGTGGGCCCAGAAGGCCGACGTGCCCAAGGCGACTCCGCTGAGCAAGGCCGCGCCGATGCCTGCGAAGAAGGGGCCGCTGCCGGCACTGCCTGAAAAAATCACCTCGGTCGAGGGGATCAATGAGTACCGGCTGGTCAACGGACTGCGGGTGCTGCTGTTTCCCGACCCATCCAAGCCGACGGTGACCGTCAACATCACCTATCTGGTCGGCTCCCGCCATGAGAACTACGGGGAAACCGGCATGGCGCACCTGCTGGAGCACCTGGTCTTCAAGGGCACACCCAGGAACCCGGATATCGACAAGCAGTTCAACAAGCGCGGCATGCGATTCAACGGCACGACCTGGCTCGATCGCACGAATTACTACGAGCTGTTCCAGGCCAACGACGACAACCTCGACTGGGCGCTGCAGATGGAAGCCGACCGCATGGTCAATTCCTTCATCTCCCGGAAGGACCTCGACTCCGAGATGACGGTCGTCCGGAACGAGTACGAAATGGGTGAGAACGAGCCCGGCAACGTGCTCATGAAGCGCATGTCCAGCATGGCATATGACTGGCACAACTACGGCAAGTCCACCATCGGCCATCGTTCCGACATCGAGAATGTCGCCATTGCAAACCTCCAGGCGGTCTATCGGAAG
>CAZTYC010000006.1:0-34366 GCA_964617435.1 uncultured Burkholderiales bacterium | reverse complement strand
TGGCGCGCCACGCTGAGCGCTTCCGCATAGTCGCCATTGAGGATCAGCTTGGCAAAGGCGCGCGAGCCGGTGACGTTGGTGCGCTCGCCCACGTTCACGAACAGCGAGTCCTCGCCGATGTTGAGCGCCTCGAGGCCGGACAGGCGCAGGCGCCTCTCGACCTTGGGTGTCGCGCGCGGCTTGATCGGCGCGACGATGTCGGCAATGGCCTGGATGTGCGCCGGCGTGGTGCCGCAGCAACCGCCGGTGAGGTTGAGCCAGCCGGCCTCGGCCCATTCGCGGATGAAGGCGGCGGTCTCGCCCGGCAACTCGTCATACTCGGCCATGGCGTTGGGCAGGCCGGCGTTCGGATGCGCCGACACGCGGCACTCGGCAATGCGCGCCAGTTCCTCGACGTGCGGCCGCAGCTCACGCGCGCCCAGCGCGCAGTTGAAGCCGATCGAGATCGGGTTGGCGTGGCGCACCGAGTTGTAGAACGCTTCCACCACCTGCCCGGAAAGCGTGCGGCCGGACGCGTCCGTGATGGTGCCGGAGATCATCACCGGCAGGCGGTGCGCGGCGTCGAGTCCGCGCGCGTCGAATTCCTCCTCGATGGCGAAAATGGCCGCCTTGGCGTTGAGCGTGTCGAAGATGGTCTCGACGAGGATGATGTCCGAGCCGCCGTCGATCAGGCCGCGCAGCGCCTCGCGGTAGGCGTCCTTGACCTCATCGAAGGTCACGGCGCGGTAGCCCGGATCGTTCACGTCCGGCGACAGCGACAGCGTGCGGTTCATCGGCCCCAGCACGCCGGCCACGAAGCGCGGCTTCGAGGGCGTCTTCAGGGTGTGCGCATCGGCCACGTCGCGCGCCAGGCGGGCGCTCTCGACATTGAGCTCGTACGCCAGCGCCTGCATGCCGTAATCGGCCATGGACACGGCGGTGGCGTTGAAGGTGTTGGTCTCCAGGATGTCCGCCCCGGCATCGAGGTACTGCTGGTGGATCTGGCGGATCACCTGCGGACGGGTGATCGACAGCAGGTCGTTGTTGCCGCGCAAATCCTTGGGCCAATGCCGGTATCGGTCACCGCGGTACTGCGCCTCGGTCAGTTTCTCGCGCTGGATCATCGTGCCCATGGCGCCGTCGAGCACCAGGATGCGCGACTCGAGCGCGCGCATCAGCGCGGCGGTGCGCGCGGGACGGGCGGACAGGCCTTGGTCCATGGTGGCCTCAGCCGTACGATGGACGCGGTCGGGCCACGAGACCGCAACCGGCGCCAGGGAAGCGGCCAGGCTGCGGGATCAAGGGCACGCGTCGAGGAGTCAGCATCGCGGGGTCACTTGCCCTTGAGCTTCTGCGCGATCCACGTGTCCACCTTCTTCTCCAGCACGGTCAGCGGCAGGGCGCCGTCGAACAGCACCAGGTCGTGGAAATCGCGGAGCGAAAACCGCTTGCCGAGCTTTTGCGCCGCGCGGGCGCGCAGTTCCTGGATCTTGAGCGAGCCGATCTTGTACGCCAGCGCCTGGCCCGGCCAGGCCATGTAGCGCTCGGTGGCGCGCTTGGACTCGTGCTCCGAGTACCCCTGCGTGTCCATCATGTACTGGATGGTCTGCTCGCGCGTCCAGCCCTTTGCATGCAGGCCGGTATCGGTCACCAGGCGCACGGCGCGCAGCAACTCGTCGTTCAAATGCCCCAGGTAATAGTGCGGCTCCTTGTAGAAGCCGAACTCGTGACCCAGGGTTTCCGCATACAACGCCCAGCCTTCGCCGTAGGCGGTGAACCAACCGTGCTTGCGAAAGCTGGGCAGCGGCAATTCCTGCTGGAGCGCGATGTGAAAGTGGTGCCCGGGCTGCCCTTCGTGGATGAACAGGGTGGCCATGCCGGTGATGTTGTACTTGGCGGGATCCATGATCACCGCATAAAACACGCCGGGACGCGAGCCGTCGGTGGACGGCGACGAATAATGGTCGGATGCGGTGGCGCGCGTAAGCTCGGGTTCCGGGCGGATTTCCAGCGGCGCCTTCGGCGCGCGGCCGAAATATTCCGGCAGTTTGGACTTGATCGTCTCGTTCAATGCCGCGTAGGCATCGAGGACGTCCTTTTCCGTCTTGAACGGCGTGAACTGCGGCGCGGTATCCGCCCACTTGAGGAATTCGGTCAGCGTGCCGGTGTGCTTGTAATGCGCCTGGATCTTCGCCATTTCAGCGCGAATGCGCGCAACCTCCTTCAAGCCCAGCTCGTGGATCTGCTCCGGCGTCATGCGCGTGGTGGTGTAGCTGCGCACCGCGTAGGCATACCACTCCTTGCCGCCCGGGAGGGCATCACGACCCGCCCTGTCGAGGCAGGCCGGGAGATATTCCTTCTCCACGAATTCGGCGAAGCGGGCAAAGGCGGGCTGCAGGCGTTTTTCGATGGCTTCGCGATACGCCGCGGTGATCGTCTCCTTCTCCGCAGGCGTAAACGAGGTCGGCAGGATTTGAATGGCGGTCCAGAACGGGCTCTTTTCAATCTCCTTCTCGCCCAGCGCCTTGAACGCCGGCAGGCCGCTGGTGATCAGCGCCTTGGGACGCACGATGCCGCGCTTCATGCCCTCCCGCATGTTGGTTTCGGCCTGCGCCGCCCAACGCGGAAGGACCTCCAGACGCTTCAAGTAGTTCTGGTAGTTCTTGACAGTTTTCAGGGGCTGGATCTGCTGGCCGTTGCCGAACTGCGCGACGAGCACCGGCAGCCCGCCGAACTGGTCGATGGGCAGCAACTCGGAAGGGAACTGCAGGCCTTCGAGCTGATCGCGGATCTCCTCCTTCAGCAGGTCGTAACTGACCTGGTCGGCCGCTTTGAGCGCCGCACGGTTGACGGTTTTCAATTCGCGATCGGTGGACACCAGCAGCGTGCGAACCTTGGCCTTGTAATCCGGCGCGATGTTGATTTCGAGTTTGTCCTCGTATTTTTCATCGCCGGTGATCTGGGAGCCGGACAGCGGCCGCAGCGCAAGGCCATCCTGGAAATAGCGCTCGGCAATGGCTTGAAAACGCGCGCCGGGGTCGGCTTTGGCCGCGCGCGCCTTGGCCGGCCGCTGGGCCTCCGCAAGTGCCGCCACCGGCAGCAGGAACATCAGGACGGAAATCAGCAACTTCTTCATACATGCTCCAAATGAAAAAAACCCGCCCAGCAGGCTGGACAGGTTTTCGTGAAAACATCTGTCGCGCGTTAGCTGGATTTAGGGATCAAACCGCCATCCCAGCGCCCGCAAGCTCGCCCGAAGGCGGGTCAAATCGGCGCTTATGCGTTAAAGCGCATTTTACGCCTTCGCACGACCGCTGTCTTGCGACGATCAGTCACGCACCGAGGGCCGGGGGTCACCAAGTGTGGCGACACCGCCTCAGGTGGACTTGATCCGTCCATCCACCAACTCGATCACGCGGTCACAACGGGCCGCCAGGCGGGGATCGTGGGTGACGATCAGGAACGCCACGCCATCCTCCCGATTGAAATCGCGCATCAGCGCAAACGCGGCGTCCGAGCTATGCGTGTCCAGGTTTCCGGTCGGCTCGTCCGCCAGCACCAACGGACACCCCCTGGCCAGCGCACGGGCAATCGCCACACGCTGCTGCATGCCGCCGGACAGTTGGCCCGGTTTCTTCTCTGCCGCCGCCTTGAGGCCAACGCGATCGAGCAGGAACAAGGCGCGTTCGCGATCCGCCTCGGTAAAACGTCCATTCTTGACCAGCGACGGCAACATCACATTTTCTGCGGCATTGAATGCAGGCAGCAAATGATGGAACTGGAAGACAAACCCCAGCGTGTCGCCGCGTCGCGCGGTGATCGCGGCATCGTCGAGTTCGCCGACCGATTGACCCAACAGCCGATATTCCCCGCGGGTCATGCGCTCCAGCAGGCCGATGATGTTGAGGAGCGTGCTCTTTCCGGAGCCGGAGGGCCCGATCAGCGCGGCGAATTCCCCCCGACCGACCGCGAGATCGATGCCATGCAGCACCTCGGATTCCACCGGCGTGCCGATCCCGTAGGACTTGGTGACGCCTTTCAACTCGATGATCGATTCAAAGGGCGCTGTCACAAGCGAATGGCCTCCGCCGGGTCCAGCTTGGCCGCCCGTCGCGCCGGGGCGGTCGCGGCAAGCACACCGCAGACCGTTGCAATCAGCGCCACGCTGAACGCCAGATCCAGCGGCATGGTCACCACGAACAAGGGCTGACCGTCTCCGCCGCGCACGAAAGTGCTGAATATCCACAGCATGGTCGAGGCCAGCATGACGCCAAGGACGGAGCCGATCAGCCCGATGATGGCGCCCTGCGCGAGGAACACCTGGGTCATCTGCGACCGCGTGGCGCCCATCGCCCGGAGAATGCCGATTTCCTTGCGCTTCTGCACGACGGACACCACCAGCACACTGGCGATGCCCAGCATCACCACGATGGAGGTAAACAGCCGGATGAGCCGCGTGGAAATGGTCTGCGCGTTCAGCGCGGAAAGCAGTTGCGCGTTGGTGTCCATCCAGCTTTCCACATCCGCGCCGGTGCGCGCCTTGAGGCGCGCCGCGGTGGCATCGGCGTCGAACAACTCCGCCACGGCTGCGTAAAGGTTGGTGGCGCCGCCCGGGATGCCCAGCAGCGGTTGTGCGCTCTTGAGGGGGATATAGACAAAGCGGCGGTTCAAGTCGCGGCTGCCCAGGTCGAAAATGCCGGCCACCTTGAACGTTTCCGACGCGTCGCCCGCACCGCCCGTGCGAAGGGTGATGCGTTCACCCACGCCGACACCGAGGTCCTGCGCCAGCTGCACGCCGATCAGGGTCTCGCCCGGGGCCACGCGCGCGGCGCCTTCCACCACCTTGTCCTTCAATGCCACGATGCGGTCGTAGCCTTCGAGTTCGATGCCGGTCAAGGCAATGGACCGGCTGGCCTCCCCGCGCACGGCGAGCGCGGCCCCGCTGGCCACCGGCGTGACCGCAATGATGTTGGGCGTGGCCTGCATTTCGGCCATGATCGCCTGCCAGTTGTCGATCGAGCGGGTGCGTTGGGCGCGCGGTTGCAGTTGCCGTGCGATCGCATCGCGACCGGGATCGAGCGACGGCCGCGTGATTTCCTCAAAGGGCTTGACCACCACATGGGGTTGCGTGCCCAGCGTGCGCTTGATGGTGTTGCCCTGGAGCCCCTCGATGAGCGCCGAGATGTACGTCACGACACCCACCCCGGCGGCGACCCCCACGATGATCAACACCGTCTGGAACCGACCTTCGCGCAGGAAGCGCACCGCCACCGTCCACGCAAAGCCAAAGTTCATCTCGTTCAGTCGCGCCCGAAGGACTTCATCACGTCGGTCGACACCCGGCTGGTTGCCGTGGGTTTCGGCGGGTCGCCCGCATGCACGCGCGCGCCTTCCTGCACGCGCGTGTCGGTGATCACGCGTTCGCCGGGTTTCAGCCCCTCGATGACCTCGACCGCCGTCAGCGTCCGCAAACCCGGCTTGATGGCGCGCGCCACGGCCTTGCCGCCGTCGATCACCAGCACCTGGTTTCCGCCACGCACGGCTTCGCCCGGCACCGAAACCACATCGGCCCGCCGGGCGGTCTCGATCTCGATGGACAGCGTCATGTCGTTTTTCAGGAATGGCGGCACGCGTTCCATGGTGAGCTTGACCTCGACCGACCCGCGCTGCGCATCGACGGACGGCGCCACCGATGCCACCGCGGCGGGGAAGGGCTGTGCCGGAAATGCGTCGGCGACCACGGTCGCCTTTTGGCCGGGCGCCAGTTGCCCGAGGAATTTTTCGTCCACCTGCGCGATCAATTCCACCGGGCCTTCGATGGAAAGTTCGATCAGTCGCGTCCCCGCCTGCACGATCTGCCCGGGTTCTGCCAGGCGATCGAGCACCAATGCATCGGCCGGCGCCACGATGCGGGTTTGCGCCAGCCGCGCGCGCGCCAGGTCCGCCGCCGCGCGCGCTTCGGCCACGCGCGCCACGCTGCCCTCAAGCTCGGATCCCTTCAGGTTGGCCTCGGCCTGCGCCTCCGCGGCTTTCAGCTGCGCGTCCGCCACGTCGGCCGCGCGGCGCGCTTCGTCGAGCCGCGCCTGGCCGATGAAGCCCTGCTTGAACAAGGATTCGCTGCGCTCGCGCTCGCGCTGGGCGGTGGTGGCGGTGGCGCGCGCCTGCGCGAGCTGCTGCGCCGCCACAGGGCCCAGCAACTGCCGCTGGCTGTCGAGCCTGGACTCGGCCGACTTTGCGGCAGCCTCCGCTTGCGATGCCGCGGCGCGCTGCTCAAAGTCCTCCAGCGCCACCAGCAAGTCGCCGGCCTTGACCCTGGCGCCCTCGCGCACCCTGACTTCGCGCACCCGCGCAGTGATGGTGCTGCCCACGAACACGCGCGACTGGTTGGCCATGCGGCCGGAGACGAGCACCGATTGCACCAACGGGCCGGAGCGGACTTCAACGGCCTCGACGGCCGTTCCCCGCCATTGGACAATCAAGACTGCTGCAAGCCCCGCGCCGGCGAGCGCCGCAATCCACAGCACACGCCGGGACAGGTTCTTGAAATTCAGCATGATGGCGGTCCGGTCACTCCGACGGCCGGATCAGCGGTGGCGTTCCGCCAGCCAACTCAGCGCCAGGGTCGTCAGGGCCCTCACGCCCACGACGAGGCTCGATTCATCGACATAGAACAACGGGCTGTGGTTCGAGGGCGCCGTCTTGCAGGCCTGGTCGTGCGGCGTGCAGCCGAGGTTGATGAACAGCCCGGGCACCTCGCGCTGGAAAAATGCAAAATCCTCGGCCCCGCAGGTCTTGGGGCAGATGCCGACGTTCATGTCGCCCGCCGCGCGCTTGAGCACCGGGACCGACCACTCCGTGAGCGCGGGGTCGTTGATGGTGACCGGGTATCCCTTGTCGATGCGTACCTTCGCCTTCGCGCCGCCGGATTCGGCGATAAGCGTGACGATCTTGTCGAGAAAGCCGTGGATGTCCTCACGGTGCTTTTCGTCGAACGCGCGGATGGTGCCTTCCATCTTCGCCGTGTCCGGAATGATGTTGTTGCGGTTTCCGGCGTGGAAGGCCCCGACGGTCACCACCGACGGCTCCTCGGTCAGGTTGACCTTGCGGGAAACGATGGTCTGCAGGCCGAGCACGATCTGCGAGCCGACCACGATCGGGTCGACGCCGGACCACGGCTGCGCGCCGTGCGTCTGGCGCCCCTGCAGGTCGATGCGGAACCGGTCCGCGCTGGCCATGAACGGGCCAGGCCGGTAGCCGATGCGCCCGGCGTGCATCTTGGAAGTGATGTGCAGGCCGAAGATGGCTTCGACCTTCGGCTCCGCCAGCACCCCCTCCTTGATCATGAGCGCCGCGCCGCCTTCTTCGCCATCCGGGGCGCCTTCCTCGGCCGGCTGGAAGATGAACTTCACGCTGCCGGCGATGTGTTCGCGCAGGCCGGCCAGCAGTTCCGCCACGACCATGAGGATGGCCACGTGCGTGTCGTGCCCGCAGGCGTGCATGACGCCGGCCTCCGCGTCGTTCCACAGCGTGCGCGCCTTGCTGGCGAACGGCACCTGGGTTTCCTCGGTAACCGGCAGCGCGTCCATGTCCGCACGCAGGGCCACGCACGGGCCGGGCCTTGCGCCGTTGAGCAGCGCCACGACGCCGGTGTGCGCGACCTTTTCATGGATCAGGTCGAGGTCGAGCGTTTTCAGGTGATCGGCAATCGCACGCGCGGTGCGAAACTCGCGGTTGCCCAGTTCCGGGTTGGCATGCAGGTCGCGCCGGATGGCGATGAGCTTGTCATTGAGCGCAGCAGCGCGCTCGTGGATGAGGGCATCGAGGGCAAGGGCGGAGTCGGGAGCGTTCATGGGCCGGGAACGAAGAAGGGACGATGGACGGGATGATTATCCCACTCGCGCCCGATGCGCACCGTTGGGGCGTGCTAATCTGCCAAGCATGGCGCGTCGTGACCCGCGCAGTGACACAGGACCGGGACTCCATGGAACACCTCAAGCCCAGGGAAGCGTATGAATTTCTGAAGAAGGACCCCTCCGCGGTCTTCATCGATTGCCGCAGCGAGATGGAGTTCCTGTTCGTGGGCCACCCGGTGGGTGCCATGCACGTGGCGTGGAACGACGGCCCGGACTGGGAGGTCAACCCGCATTTCGTGGGCCAGGTGAAGAAGGCCTGCGGCCATTCCACGCACCGCCCGGTGGTGCTGATCTGCCGCAGCGGCAACCGCACGCTCGACGCCGGCGCCACGCTGGAACAAGCCGGCTTCACGCGGGTGTACAACGTGCTCGAAGGCTTCGAGGGGGAACTGGACGACAACCACCATCGCGGGACGCTCGGGGGCTGGCGGAAAGAGGGCCTGCCTTGGGAGCAGGTGTAAAACCCCAGCATTGGCGGGGCTTCCAGGCCGAAAATGGCTTGATCGCCGCGCCCCTCCTGGGGTTTGGATGTTGTCAGGCCAGCGGCTCGATGGTGGCCTGCAGCGCGTCCGATTCCGTCAGCGCGATGAATTCCGCGGCCAGCCGCTCGCTCTCGTTCATCGCCAGGCGCCAGTAGGCCAGCCGGCCGTCGTAGTCGTCCACGAAGCGCTTGAAGTCGCCGCGGTCCGGCAGTTTCCTGAGCGGCAGGCGTTCCAGGTATTCGCGCGTCGGCGACACCAGCACCACGTTGTCCAGCCAGCTGCCGCGCGCCTTGCGCCACGGCAGGGCCTTGTCCAGCCAGCCCGGCACGATGCGGTGCGTGAAGTGCGGGTACAGCACCAATCCCTCGGTGCGCGGATAGGGCAGGTGCAGGTGGTAGTCGATGATGCCGCCGTCCCAATAGGTGCCGCCCGGCGCGCCAACAATGTCCGGCACGCCCCGCAGCACGAGGGGAATCGAGCCCGATGCGATGAGGGCGTCGCCGAAATTGTCCGGCGTCAGCGCCACGTGGTGCGTGTGAAAGCGGTCCCAGTCGCCCGGAAACCCGATGCCGGTCGTCGCCTCGCCGGCGTGGAACCACACGCGGTCCATGAACCGCGCCAGGTGCGGCCGGCCGGCCGAATTGGCCAGCGCCGCCAGCGCAAATCCGGCGTGGGTGCGGCCGCGCGCTTCGCGGGCCAGCAGCCCCTTGCCGCGCACCGCCAGCACGTGCAGCCGGTAAAGCGGATTATCGAGCAGCGCGTCTTCGTGCCCGCGAAACAGGCTGTCGATCAGCTCGCGCGCGTACGCGGACACGAAATCGGCATCCACGCGCCGCGGATACTTCTGTTCGCTGTAGGCCGTCGCGAAGGCGCGCAGCGAAAGGCGCGTGGATTTCTCGTCCCGCCCCTTGCACACGGCGGCAAACCGCCAGGCGCCGATCGAGGCGCCGATCAGGTCGATGCGGCGGCCCTTTTCGGCAACGCCCTTCGGCAGCCATTGCGTGAACAGGTATTCATCGAGCCGCGCGAGGCCGAGGCCCTTCGGTCCGCCGGCGGCGCCCGGCACCGCATCGATATCCGCCGCGCGCAGCCCGTGCGAGCGGATGCGCGCCAGCGCGCGCGGGCCGGCTTGCACGCGCAGGAATCGCAGGCGGTTTCGATCAGGGGAATTCATGGCCATTGTTCGCTTGAATGCGCGTATTCTCGCCGAGAGTTGCGTAGCATCGCATCGCCCCCGAATCCTGCCGCCCGAACCATGTCCATCCTTTTTTCCCCCCTCCCACTGCGCAGCCTCACGTTCACCAACCGCATCTTCGTCTCGCCCATGTGCCAATACAGTTGCACGGACGGGCTGCCCACGGACTGGCATCTGGTGCACCTTGGCTCGCGTGCTGTGGGTGGCGCGGCGATGGTCATGACCGAGGCCGCGGCGGTGCTCCCGGAGGGACGCATCTCGCCGGAGGACGCCGGCATCTGGAACGACGCGCAGCGCGACGCGTGGGCGCCGATTGCGCGCTTCATCAAGGCGCAGGGCAGCGTGCCCGCCATGCAGCTGGCGCACGCCGGGCGCAAGGCCTCCACCTACGCCCCCTGGCGCGGCCAGGGCGCGGTGGCCGAGTCGTCGGGCGGATGGAAGGTGGCGGGGCCCAGTCCCGCGCCCTTTTCACCGGCCTATCCGAAACCCACGGAGATGAACGTTTCCGACATCGCCGAGTGCGTTTCGGCGTTCGCGCAGGCTGCCGGGCGCGCGTTGCATGCCGGTTTTGAAGTCGTCGAAATCCATGCGGCGCACGGGTATCTGCTGCACGAGTTCCTGTCACCGCTGTCGAACCTGCGCACCGACGCGTACGGCGGCTCGCTGGAAAACCGCATGCGTTTCCCGCTCGAGACCCTCCGCGCCGTGCGCGCGGCGTGGCCCGATCGCCTGCCGCTCATGCTGCGCATTTCCGCAAGCGACTGGAAGGACGGCGGCTGGGATCTGGCGCAGTCGATCGAATTCGCGCGCCGCGCCCGCGCCGAAGGCGTGGATCTGATCGACGTCTCCTCGGGAGGCAACGCGGTCGACCAGGCCATCGCGCTGCGCCCGGGCTACCAAGTGCCCTTCGCAAGCGCGATCCGCGCATCGGCCGGCCTGCCGACAGGCGCGGTCGGCCTCATCACCGATCCCGTGCAGGCCGAGCAGATCGTCGCCGAAGGCAGCGCCGACGCGGTCTTTCTTGCCCGCGCCTTGCTGCGCGACCCCTATTGGCCGCGCCACGCCGCCAAGGCCCTCGGCGTTCCAATGGCCTGGCCGGACCCGTACCGGCGCTGCGATGTCAGTCCGTTGGGGCGCTAATCCTTTTTGTATCTTTCTGGCACGGCGACCGCTAGTTGTTGGCGCAATCCACGGCCCAGCGGCACGCTTTGTCGATGGTTGTTGAGATCTCTGGCAACTGTTGTAGTTTCTGGTCGTCGAGCACGGCGAATTGATCTGCCGCGTGGATAATGATGGCCATTACCGAGCAGAGCCGCCAACGCGTCTCATCAAGTCCCATTTGCACTCGATAATCCTGCACCGCGGGAAGGGCGGCCATGGACCTTGCGCAATGGAGCAGTGCCATCGCGAAATCCTCCCCCTCCTCCAACATGCGATCAAATGCAGCGTAATTCAACAAATCTACGGCCGGAAACCCTTGAAGTTGCGCGCGATCCCAATCGACAAGGCCTCTGACCTTGTCTTGGCCGTCATGAAGGAGATTGGCAATTTTGCAGTCTCCGTGTGCAAGGACAAGGTCGAGTTCCCTGTGCAGCATAGCTTCCCTTGCGGTTGCAACAAAGACTTCGAGGGACTCACACACCGCAAGACCTTTCATTGCACTCGCAACCCTTTCGGCTGGATGAAGAACCAGCGCATCAAATGTCTGGTCATCACACTCGCGTGTAGTCCTAGACAATCGGTGTAGCTCAATGATCATCGGCAGGGCCATGGAACGCACTGCACTGCGTTGCCGGATACTCATGCTTAGGTAGTCGAACCCCTGCCACGCGAGCCGAGATTCAACGAATACATCCAAGCCATTGAATGAATATCGCTTTAGCGCGCGCGGAATTTCCAACTGGAGCCCCAGCCGCGCAGCTTGCTCCAACGCGGTAAATGCCCTAGTGCAGCGAGACAGTGCTGCACCTCCCCTGGGAATCCGCAAGACCACTCTTGCGGTGGTGATCCTTAGCACTCGGCCCGACCCAACGTACACCACACCCTCAGCATCTCCACCATTGCGAAGGCGCCCAGCGCATAAAATGCTCTTTAACGTGCTGGTAGATTCGCGGCTCGCACATATTGCCACCCTGCCGCCGTTCACGACCAGCGCCGCGATCCCTTTCAACGTTGCCACCAGCTGGCTTGGCCGCCAGAAGGGCACACACTCGTAGATCCTGCCATCAGCCTGAAGGAGGCGATAACCCATTGTATGGACCAGGCCGTGCTTTGCCAGAGTCAGCAAAATAGGAAACAGGTACGTGAATGACCGTGCGCGGGCAAGAATACCGCGCGGGAGACTCACATCCAAGTAAAGTGCGCCAATCGGCCGACCGTCAGCCAAGAGGTCATTCGTCCATTGCCTTGCCTGCTCGACATTAGCGGATGTCAAGACAAACGTGGACACCTCTGTGGGCGAAATTTCGCATGGGACAAACATGCCGAGGACGACCGCTTGCGGCGAGACTTTAGCGCTTGCAGACATGCGCCAAAAATGCGCAACCTGCGTCGGCGGCAGCAGCAACATCCATATTGCGTCAGCAAGATCGCACTCGCCGATGATATTTGTCGCCCCGTACCCCGCGCCTTGCGCTTGCGAGCCGCTTGGCGTCACCCGCTTGGTGTCCTCAAAACTTTGGAGACCCTGCGCACAACAGCTCGCAGACCTATCAGCCAAATTTGTGGATCGATGAAATCCCTAGAAAGGGCCTCTCGCCAAACACGCCAGGCATCGGGGTCGTCCTCGAACAACGCGGAATCGGCCCAATCCGCCTTCCACTTTGCCAAACGGGCTCGATACTGCGCCTCAGTGAATCGGTGTCTGTGCTTATCAAGGATCCCCAGTTGCGCACCGTACTCCTTCGAAAGCGATCCGTGAAGCAGCGAAGAGTTGAGAACGCGATAGTGGAGGAGCGGCTCCGGTACCACGTAAAAATCATGTGCTTCCGACAAGCGGATCCACATATCGTAATCTGCGGACAAAATGCGCCGCTCCACATAGAACCCACCGACGGAATCGAAGGCGGCCCGTCGTACCATGGTTGATGACATCGCAAGGACGTTGCCTTGGTGCAATAGTTCCCGGTGCATATTCATTAACTTGCCATACACATGGAGAGGTTGCTTCGTTGGTCGCGTCATAGGTAGCCCGTCGGCATCGATTTCGTCGAACCCCGTTGCAACCAACGCGGCGCTGGGAAACCGCTGAAATGCGTCCACCTGCGCCTCCAATTTGCTTGGAGCCCAAACATCGTCGGCGTCCAGAAACGCCAGAAGCTCGCCGGATGTAGACGCAGCGCCCAAATTGCGCGCAGCGCACACACCGGCGTTCGCCTGCTCGATAACTACGATTCGCCGGTCGATCGACCGAGCAACCTCGCGCGTTCCGTCAGTAGACCCGTCATCGACGACGACAATCTCGTCTGGCGCCCGCGTTTGCTGCAAGACCGATCGCAATGTCTGCTCGATAAACGTCTCGGCGTTGAACGCCGGCACAATCACTGAAATCCGTGCATTCATACCCAGTTCACCACTGCCGTGGTGGTAAATCGTACTCGAGCCGCTCCACGCATCCGCGCATCGGCTGGACAAAAGAGCTCGCCAACAGGATGTGAAGCGCGTTGTTCAACTGGAATGCCATGCAACACAAATCATCGATACCTACGCGCGAACACGCGTGTCCAGATTCGCGACGACCAAATACCTTCGTCACCTATATTTCCCACACCCACGTGGCCCATGATGGCGATCGTCGGCCTGGTCCCTTGCATGTTGGCGGCCATGATGGCTCTATTGCTCCCGTTGTGCGCTTGAAATCGCTGCGTGTCGCTGGCCACGTTTGGCGCGCATTCGCACGATTTCGGCGCAAAATTATCGCATGAGTCCCTCGTAGCCATTTCTGCACGGGCCAGACTCCGCATTTGAAACGTCGCCCCTTTTGCACCCACCCGGACCCCGCCCATGATCGACCTCTACTACTGGCCCACCCCGAACGGACACAAGATCACCATGTTCCTCGAGGAGGCGAAGCTGCCGTACCGGCTGATCGGCGTGAACATCGGCACGGGCGAGCAGTTCAAGCCGGAGTTCCTGAAGATTTCGCCCAACAACCGGATGCCCGCGATCGTCGATCATTCGCCGGCGGATGGCGGCAAGCCAATTCCGCTGTTCGAATCCGGGGCCATCCTGCTGTACCTGGCCGGCAAGACCGGCAAGGGGATTCCGAAGGATCTGCGCGGGCAGGCGGAAGTGCTGCAATGGCTGATGTGGCAGATGGGCGGGCTGGGGCCGATGCTGGGGCAGAACCACCATTTCGCGAACTACGCGCCTGAAAAGATCCCGTATGCCATCGAGCGCTACGTGAAGGAAACCTCGCGCCTGTACGGCGTGCTGAACAAGCGGTTGGCCGATCGCGCCTTCGTGGCCGGCAGGTCGTACACGATCGCCGATATGGCGTGTTACCCGTGGATCATCCCCGACCGGCAAGGCCAGGACATGGCCGATTTTCCGCACCTGGCGCGCTGGCACGCGGCAATCCGCGCGAGACCCGCGACCACGCGCGCCTACGCGCGCGCCAAGGAAGTTCGGCCGGAGGCCCAGGCGGCCATGAGCGAGGCGCAACGCAAGGTGCTCTTCGGCCAGGATAAAAGCGTCGTCAAGTGAGCCTGCACCCGACGGTTTGCACTTCCGCAAATTGACGTTTGTAGGGTTGCGCGGCGTGAATAGCGGACAGGCGTTGCCCGGGAATCGCGTGGTCGTCCGGTCCGGCAACGCGGCCACATGACCACCGGGGCGTTGCGGCGGCAGGCGGTCGCGCACACGCTGTTTCCGCGACGCAGCTTGATGGACGCCATCGAGCGCCTCGGCTACGTGCAGGCCGACCCGATCCGCGCCCCCGCGCGCGCGCAGGACCTGATCCTTTTCCAGCGCGTCGCGGGCTACGCGGCCGGCGATCTTGAGGCCGAATACCCGGAGTTGCCGGTGTTCGAGGATTCGATCTTCAACTACGGCTTCTTTCCGGCCCGCGTGCGCGCGGCCCTGCTGCCGCGCGCGCTTTCGCCGCGCTGGCGGGCGTTCATGGACTCGCATGCGGCGTTGCGCGGGCGCGTGCTGTCCCACCTGGCTTCCAATCAAGAAGCGCACCCGCGCGCTGTGGAAGCCGCACTCTCCGCCGGGCGCCGCGTCAACGGATGGGGCGGCACGTCCAGCGCCACCACCCTCATGCTGGAAGGATTGCACCGGGAGGGCTGCGTGGACGTGGCGCGCCGCGAGGCTGGCATGCGCATCTACCGGCTGGCCGCGGCGCGCCCGCCGGCGATCCCGCCACCCCGGCGCGCGGAAGCGCTGATCCATCTGATGGCCGATCTCTACGCGCCCTGCCCGGAAGGCGCGCTGCTCACCATGGCGCGCTCGATGCAGCGCATCCGGCCAGCCGTCGATTTCGAGGCGCGCTACCGCCTCATGGTTCGGCGTGGTGTCCTCGAAACCCGGCGCGTGGAGCGCATCACCTATGTGTGGCCCGCGGGCGGCGCGCCTTCAGGGGAACCGCAGGACGTGGTGCGTTTCCTCGCCCCGTTTGACCCTCTGGTCTGGGATCGGAAACGCTTCGCGCACCTGTGGGGCTGGGACTATCGATTCGAAGCGTACACGCCGCTAGCGCGGCGCACGTTGGGCTATTACGCGTTGCCGATGCTGTGGCGCGACGAGGTGATCGGGTGGGTGAATGCGCGGGTTGAAAACGGCCGCTTGATTGCAGAGCCCGGATTTGCGAAGCCCTTGCACACCAGGGACAAGACCGCGTTCCGGCGCGCGTATCGCGACGAGATCGACCGCTTCGCGGCGTTCCTGCGCGTCTAGGAGAGAAGGACAAACTCCAGCACTGGCGCGGCGTTCCGGGCGAAAACGGCCCGTTTGGCGCGCCAATCCTGGGGTTTTACTTCTTATCGTCCTTCGGATCGCGATCGAACAGCTTGTTCAACTCGGTGATGTAGTCGTTGTACTCGCTGATGGCCGCGTTGGCCGCATCGACATGCACCTGCGAAACGGCCTTCTGTTCCGCGGCAAATTTCTGCAGGCATTCCTTGAAGCTGTTCAAGTCGGCGTTGAACTGCTTGATGCGGCGGTCGGGCGCGAGGCGGCCCGGATATTCGGGCTTCTCGCACTTGTGCTTCGGCGCCGGAGCCGCCGCCGGCTGCGCGCCCTGGGCGAGCGCCAGTACGGGCGCCGCGCAAATGGCCATCAGAACGATACGTTTCATGCGTTTCTCCGCTTCCACCATGCGAATCCGTCAACCCGCCTTTTGTTGGGGCTGATTCTTGCTGGCCTGGCTGGCAAGCCATCCGCGAACGGCGGCGACGATGCCCTCCTTGTTCAGGCCGCAGTCGGCCAGCAGCACGGCCGGGTCGCCATGCTCCACGAAATGATCCGGCAGGCCCAGGTGCAGCAGCGGCAGGTTCGTGCCTTGCGAAGCCAAGGCCTCCGCGACCGCGCTGCCCGCGCCGCCCATGATCGCATTCTCCTCCACCGTCACGAGGTAATCGTGCGTGGCCGCCAGGCGGGCGATGAGTTCGGCGTCGATGGGCTTCACAAACCGCATGTTTGCGACCGTGGCGTTCAATTCTTCGGCGGCCTCCAAGGCGGCCTGCACCATGGCGCCAAAGGCCAGGAACGCCACGCGCGCCTTCTTTAGGCTGGCTTCAAACCCCTTGGTTTCACGCACCACCACGCCTTTCCCGAGGGGCAGGGTCGTGAGCGCCGGGTCGATGGCCACGCCCGGCCCGGTGCCGCGCGGATAGCGGATCGCCGAGGGGCCGTCCAGGTGAAAACCGGTGGTGAGCATTTGCCGGCACTCGTTCTCATCGGCCGGGGCCATCACGGTCATGTTGGGGATGCAGCGCAGGAAGGAAAGGTCGAACGCGCCGTGGTGCGTGGGGCCGTCCGCGCCCACCAGTCCGCCGCGGTCGAGCGCGAACACCACGGGCAGGTTCTGCAGGGCCACATCGTGGATGAGCTGGTCGTAGCCGCGCTGCAGGAACGTTGAATAGATGGCCAGCACGGGCTTGAGGCCGTCGGCGGCGAGCCCGCCGGCAAAGGTGACGGCATGCTGTTCGGCGATGGCGGTATCGAAGTAACGGTCCGGAAACTGCTGCGAGAACTTCACCAGGCCGGAGCCTTCGCGCATCGCGGGGGTGATGCCGACGAGGCGCTTGTCCGCCGCCGCCATGTCGCACAGCCAGTCGCCGAAGATCTGCGTGTAGGTGGGCTTGGGTTTCGCGCCCGGTTGCGGCGCCGGCTTTACGATGCCGATCTTGGGGTCGAACTTCGACGGCCCGTGGTAGTTGATCGGGTCTTCCTCGGCCAGCTTGTAGCCGTGGCCCTTGCGCGTGACAATGTGCAGGAACTGCGGCCCGTCGAGCTTGCTGATGTTGGTCAGGGTGTCGATCAGCACGTCGACGTTGTGCCCGTCGATCGGCCCGGTGTAGTTGAAGCCGAACTCCTCGAACATGGTCGATGGCGTGATCATGCCCTTGGCGTGCTCCTCGACGCGCTTGGCGATCTCCTTGAACGTCGGCGTGGCCGAGAGGATCTTCTCTGCCGTCTTCTTGGTGGTGGCGTAGAAGCGCCCCGACATCAGTTTGGCAAGGTAGTTGTTCAACGCGCCGATCGACTCGGAAATCGACATGTCGTTGTCGTTGAGGATCACCAGCACGTTCTCGCGGCCCGCGTTGTTCATCGCCTCGAAGGCCATGCCCGCGCTCATCGCGCCATCGCCGATCACCGCAATCGAATGGCGCTTGATGCCCTGCAGGCGCGCGGCGATCGCCATGCCCAGCGCGGCGGAGATGGAGGTGGACGAGTGTGCCGTGCCAAACGTGTCATACGCGCTTTCCTCGCGGCGCGGGAATCCGGCAATTCCGCCCTTTTGCCGCAGGCGCGCCATGCCGGCGCGGCGGCCGGTGAGAATCTTGTGGCCGTAGGTCTGGTGGCCGACGTCCCAGACGATGCGGTCGTGCGGCGTGTTGAAGGCATAGTGCAGCGCGATGGTGAGTTCGACGGTGCCCAAATTCGACGAAAAATGCCCGCCGGTGGTCGAGACGGACTCGACGATGAACTCGCGCAGTTCCGCGGCCAGGGCGTGGAGGCGCTCGCGCGGCAGCTTGCGCAAGTCGGCCGGGTCGGAAATCGTGTCGAGGAGCGGATACTTCGTGGTCATTCGGCTCTCACTCAATGCTGGCGGCGGACGATGAACCCGGCCAATTGCCGCAGGCGGTCCGCTTCCGGCCCGAAGCCGGACAGCGCCGCCAATGCATCCTGCAGCAGTTCGTCCGCGAACGCTTTCGCCCCCGCCATCCCCATCAGGCTCACATAGGTCGGCTTGTTGGCATCCTGGTCCTTGCCCGCCGTCTTGCCCAATTGCTCGGTATTAGACTCGCAATCGAGGATGTCGTCTACCACCTGGAACGCCAGTCCGACGCACTTGCCGTAATGGTCCAGGCAGGCAAACTTTTCGTCGGCCAGCGGCTCGCCACACATGGCGCCGAGCAGGACCGCAGCACGGATCAAGGCCCCCGTCTTGAGGATGTGCATGTACTCGAGTTCGGGCAGGGAAATCTGCCGGCCCACGTTGGCCAGGTCAATGGCCTGCCCGCCCGCCATGCCGTGCGACCCGCACGCGTGGCTGAAGATTTGCAGCATCTTCAGTTGCTGGTCCGGCTGGTCGGCGAGCCGGTGGACAGACATCAATTCAAAGGCAAACGCCTGCAAGGCATCGCCGGCGAGCAGCGCGGTCGCCTCGTCGAATTCCACGTGCACGGTGGGCTTGCCGCGGCGCAGCACATCGTTGTCCATGCACGGCAGGTCGTCGTGCGCGAGCGAATAGGCGTGGATGATCTCGACCGCGGCGGACACAATGCGAATGCGGTCCGGCCCGGCGCCGGTGGTTTCCCCGGCCGCGTGGGCCAGCATGGGGCGCACCCGCTTGCCGCCGCCCAACGTGGCGTAGCGCATGGCGTCATGCAGGCGCTTCGGTTCGCCCCCGGGCCCCGGCAGCAGCGATTCGAGCGAGCGCTCGGTGGCGACCGCGACCTCGCGCGCCCATTGTTCAAACCCCATGTCCGTCACGCCTGCTTTTCGTAATCTTTGAGCGCGCCGTTGTCGAGCACCTTGATTTTTTGCTCGGCATCCTTGAGCACGGTCTCGCAGTACTTCAACAATTCGGTGCCGCGCTGGTACGCGGCCACCGAGGCTTCCAGCGGCAACTGGCCGTTTTCCATCCGCTCCACCAGGGCCTCGAGTTCGGCCATGGCGGCTTCGAACGAGGCTGGCGCGGCGGCGGCACCGGTTGCATCTGCGGGCGGTTTTTTGGCGGCGGGAGCCATGCGGAAACGGGGCCTTGGGGACAATCTGCCATTTTAGCCGATCAAGGTTTCCCCGGTCGAACACTTCCTGCCGCGCCGGGCCGGAAACGGCTGCACCGCCCAAGGCAAAAAAATGCAAAAACTCTTGAGTTTTCAAGACCTTTGCCGGACAATACCGGTCCCGTTTGAACTGTGGACGGGACTTCGTCGGGACGGAGAATGTAGAGTTAAAAGCTGGCAAGCTCGATCGCCCGGGTATCGTTTTTACTTTGGTTTGTTCGCGGCAGTTAGAAGCTACGCGCGGAAAAATTGGAGGTAAGGACCATGTCCAAACTGCTCGGCGCGAGCGAGTTGTCTCGGCCCGCCACCCAGCTTCCCCTGAGCTGGTATTTCGACCCCGCCATTCATCAACTTGAAGTGGAGCGCTTGTTCAAGCGCGGCCCCGGCTATGTCGGCCACGAATTGATGGTCCCGGAGACCGATGATTTCCGCTCCCTCGAAACCAAGGATGGCGCGTGGAACCTGGTCAACAACGGCGCGACCGTCGAAATGGTCTCCAACGTCTGCCGGCACCGCCAGGCCGTGATGCTCCGCGGCGCAGGCAAGTTGCAGGGCGGCAACGTCGTCTGCCCGCTGCACCGCTGGACGTACGATGCCAAGGGCACGCTGCTCGGCGCACCGCACTTCGCCGACCAGCCCTGCCTTCACCTGCCCCGGAAGGCGCTGCAAAGATGGCAGGGCATGCTGTTCGAAGGCCCCCGCGACATCGCCGCGGACCTGGCGCGCATGGGGTGCGCCAAGGATCTGGACTTCGACGGCCATGTCCTGCACAACGTCGAAATCACCGAGTACAACTTCAACTGGAAGACCTTTATCGAGGTGTACCTGGAGGATTACCACGTTGCGCCGTTCCACCCCGGCCTGGGCCATTTTGTGGATTGCGATGAACTGGCCTGGGAATACGGCGACTGGTTCAGCGTGCAGACGGTGGGTGTGAACAAAAATCTCTTGAAGCCGGGCAGCGAGGTGTACCGCAAGTGGCACGACAGCGTGCTCGGGTTCCGCAACGGCGAGGTACCGCGCCACGGCGCCATCTGGCTGACCTATTACCCGAACATCATGGTGGAATGGTATCCGCACGTGCTGGTGATCTCCACGCTGCTGCCGCGCGGCCCGGAGAAATGCACCAACGTGGTGGAGTTCTACTATCCCGAGGAAATCGGCTTGTTCGAGCCGGAGTTCGTGGCCAACGAACAGGCGGCGTACCGGGAAACGGCGGTCGAGGATGAGGAGATCTGCCAGCGCATGAACGACGGGCGCAAGCTCCTGTGGCAGGAGGGACGTGAAGAACAAGGCCCCTACCAATCGCCGATGGAGGATGGCATGGTGCACTTCCACGAGTTCCTGCGCCGGGAGCTTGAGTAGGCGGCGCCGCGGCACGCGCGCCATGCAACACGTTCGTCACCTTTATTGACCGGCGGGCGATGCGGCACCGCAACCCCCGGCCCCAAGCCCCCGACCCCAGACAATGACCTCTTCGTGGATGCTCGTCGCGGGCGCCCTGTTCGCGGCGATGGGGTCGTTCGCCAAGTCGGTCGGCAACCAGTTTTCCGGCGCTGAACTGGCCATGTACCGCGCGTTGTTCGGCCTGGTGGCCATCGGCGCATTTGTGGTGTGGCGGCGCGAAACGCTGCGCACCCGGTTTGCGTGGGGCCATTTCTGGCGGGGCGCGACGGGGACTGTTTCGCTGGTGGCGTATTTCTACGCCATGACGCAACTGCCGCTCGCCACCGCCATCACGCTCAATTACACCTCGCCGATCTTCCTCACGTTGTTGTCGGCGCTGGCGCTGGGCGAACGCCCCTCGCGGCGCATCCTGTTTGCCATCGTTCTGGGCATGGCCGGCGCCGCCCTGGTGCTGCGCCCCACGTTCGCCGGAGACCAGGCCGTGACGGGCCTGATCGGACTCGGGTCCGGCTTCTTTGCCGCACTGGCTTATTTAAATGTGAAGAAGCTCGGGGATGCCGGCGAGCCGGAGTGGCGCGTGGTGTTCTATTTCTCGCTGGCCGGTGTTCTGGGCGGCGCGGCCACGCAATTCGTCCTCGGCCCATTCCATGCGTTCAACGCCCGGAATATCTGGCCCGTGTTGGGAGTGGGCCTGGCGGCGACCGTGGCACAGCTGGCCATGACGCGCGCCTACCACAGTGGCGAGACGCTCAAGGTGGGCGTCTACGCCTATTCGACGGTTGTGTTTTCAGCCTTTGCAGGATGGCTGTTCTTCAATGAAGTCCTCCCGCCCATCGCCTGGGTGGGGGTCGGCATCGTGATTTCGGCCGGACTGATCGCCAAGGGGCGCCCCTCGGCCGCCGCCAAGCGCCCCGCCCTGCCCGCCGAGGAAGACTGAGCATCGCGGGCTGCCTCCCGGTTTCAAGCGAAAATAGGCCTTTTGTTTGATCGTGAAATTCCCATGACCGAAACACCCGAACCCACTTCATCTTTCCCGGACCGCCTTTCGGTCAACCCTCGCAGCCCGCACCACAACGCCGCCCTGATCGAAAAGGGTGTCGGCATCCGTTTCAACGGCAAGGAACGGCACGATGTGGAGGAATATTGCGTGAGCGAAGGCTGGATTCGCGTGGCGGTGGGCAACAAGGTTGACCGCAAGGGCAACCCGCTGACCGTCAAGTTGACCGGCACGGTGGAGCCCTATCTGCAAACGCCTTCCGCCACGTGAGCGGGGCGGCCATGCGGATTACCACGCAAGCGCTTGCCGAGGCGCTGGGCTCACCGGACCTCGCGTTGTTCGACTGCCGCCACGACCTGATGGACACATCCAAGGGAGAGCGGCTGTACCGCGAGGGCCACATTCCCAGCGCGCATTTTTCCAACATCGACACCGACCTGTCCGGAGAGAAATCCGGAACGAACGGGCGTCACCCGCTTCCATCTCCGCAATCGTTCATCGCATTCCTCTCCCGCCACGGCGTGACGCACGCCACCCGGCTGGTCGCCTATGACGACGTGGGCGGGCAATTTGCCTCGCGCCTGTGGTGGCTGGCGCGCTGGGTGGGCCTAGAAGACGTCGCGCTGCTCGACGGCGGCATCGGCAAGTGGATTGCCGAGGGCCGCGCTGTGTCACGCGATGTTCCCGTGCCGACACCCTCCGCGCTGCGCCTGCGTGAGGACCCGACCATGGTGTGGAGCGCGCAGGAGGTCTTGAATCATCTCGGCGATCCCGCGTTCCGCCTGATCGACGCGCGCACGCCCGAGCGTTTCCGCGGGGACGTGGAGCCGATCGATCCGGTCGCGGGACACATTCCGGGCGCGGTCAACCGCTTCTACAAAGACAACCTGAATGCGGATCTCACGCTGAAGCCGCGCGAACAGCTCGCGCAGGAGTTCGCGACACTCGTCGACGGACGCACGACGGTACTGCACCAGTGCGGCTCGGGCGTAACCGCCTGCATGAACCTGTACGCCATGGAGTACGCGGGGCTCCCCGGTTCGCGACTGTATGCCGGTTCATGGAGCGAATGGATCGCCGATCCGTCGCGTCCGACCATCACAAAGGAGAAGGCAAAGTGAAACAAAGATTCCTCATCGGCGTCCTGCTCGCCGCAGCCGCCACGGCCCACGCGCAGTTCCTGAAGCCGGGCGGCAATCTGGTGATCGATGGCATTCCGCCCATTCCGGAAGACCTCGTTGCAAAGATCGCGCCGTATACGGAATTCAAGCCCGCCGCGATGATCGCGTGGCACCCCTCAAGACCCGGAATCCTGGTGCGCATGCGCGCGGGCAACACCAACCAGTTGCATTACATCGAGAGCCCGGGCGCCAAGCCCGAGCAGTGGACCGATTTTCCGGATGCGGTGAGCGGCGCAAGCTTCCAGCCCAGGAAGGGTGAATACCTCCTGTTCGAGAAGGGCTCCGGCGGCAACGAGGTCTTCCGCATCTACCGCCTGGACCTGGCCACCAAAATGGTCACGCCCGTCTCTCCGGATGGCGAGCGCGCGAATTTCAACGGATGGAACCGCGCGGGAGACCGGATCCTTTACACCACCACCAGCATCGACCGCAACAACGCCAGCCGCGAGGCGCGGATCAAGCTGTTTCTGGCCGACCCGATGAAGCCGGACGAGGCCAAGTTGCTCGCCACGTTCGACGGCGGCGGATGGGGAGGTTTCCGGTTTTCGCGCGACGGCAAGACGCTGGTGTTTGGCGAATACATCTCCGCGAACGAAGCGCATGTCTGGACGATGGATATCGCCAGCGGGGCCAGGAAGCGCATTACGCCCGCGCGCAAGGAGGGTGAACCGCCGGTATTCGTCTCGCAAGCCCGGTTTGCCAGGGACGGCAAGTCGCTCCTGGCGATCTCGGACCGCGACAACGAGTTCCGCCGCCTCGTACGCATCGATCTGGCGACAGGCAGGGAAACTCCGCTGGCGCCGCACCTGAAATTCGATGTCGATGGTTTTTCAGTCTCCGAGCGCGCCGGTCGGATTGGCCTGGTGACCAATGAAGACGGCTCGAGCACCCTGCGCTTCCTCGACCTTGAATCGTTCAAGGAGCTGCCGCGCCCGGCGCTCATTCCGGGAGAGATTTCCGCGGCGCGCTGGCGCGGCGGAGACGAGGATGAAGACGGGGAGGGCAAGGAGTTTGCCGTCACCATCGCCTCGTCGCGCTCGCCCGGCGACGTGTACTCCTACCACCTTGGCACCGGCAAGCTCATGCGCTGGACCAACAGCGCCAGCGCCGAATTGAATCCGCTCGAATTTTCCGAACCGAGGCTGGTGCGCTGGAAGAGTTTTGACGGGTTGACGATTTCCGGATTTCTCTACGCACCCGATTCCAGGAAACATGCGGGCAGGCGCCCGGTGCTCGTCAACATCCACGGCGGCCCGGAGGGACAATCGCGCCCCGGCTTCATTTACCGCAACAATTACCTGGTCAATGACCTGGGCATCGCGCTGATCTATCCCAATGTGCGGGGCTCCACCGGATTCGGCAAGACCTTCCTTGCGTTGGACAATGGCGTCAAGCGCGAGGATTCGGTGAAGGACATCGGCGCGCTGCTGGACTGGATCAAGGAGCAACCCGACCTCGATGCGTCGCGCGTCATGGTGTCCGGCGGCAGTTATGGCGGCTACATGTCGCTGGCGGTGTCGACGCATTACGCGGACCGGATCGCCGGCGCCATCGACGTGGTGGGGATCTCCCACTTCACCACCTTCCTCACCAACACCGAGACCTACCGCCGCGATTTGCGCCGCGCGGAATACGGCGACGAGCGCGATCCGCAGATGCGCGCGTTCTTCGAAAAAATTGCCCCGCTGAACAACGCGGCCAAGATCAAGAAGCCGCTGTTCGTGGTGCAGGGCAGGAATGATCCGCGCGTGCCGTATACCGAGGCCGAGCAGATCGTCGCGCAATTGAAGAAGCAGAACACGCCGGTGTGGTTTCTGATGGCCAATGACGAAGGCCACGGGTTTGCGAAAAAGGCCAATGCCGACTACCAGTTCTATGCAACGATCCTGTTCATGAAGGAAACACTGCTCAAGTGAACCGCCGCTGACGGCCAAACAAAAACCCCGCCGAGGCGGGGTTTTTGTTTGCGGCGAAATTCCTCGGCCGGCTCTACTTGCTGCCGATCTGCTCGTTCAGGAATGCCAGGATGCGCGTCCACGTGTCGTAACGGTTTTCCTCCCTGCCGAACCCGTGGCCCTCTTCCTTCTTGACGATGTGCTCCTTGGGCGGATTGCCCGCCGCCTCGAGCTCGCGGACCATGCGGTTGATCTGCGGCAGCGGAACGCGGATGTCGTCCTCGCCGGAGTAGAACATCACGGGGCGCTTGATCTTGCCCGCATTGAAGACCGGGGACGCGGCGCGGATCATCGGGGCGTCGAGGTCGTCCGAGCCCAGCACCTTTTTCCAATAGGTGACGCCCGACTCGTTGCCGGCGGTGTCGCCGTCGCGCGAGGTCAGCTGGTACTTCAGGTCGGTCACGGCCAGGCCGGCGACGGCGCATTTCCACATGTCGTTGTTGCGCACCAGGGCCTGCAGCGCGGCATAGCCGCCGTAGCTGGCGCCGGAGATGCACACGCGGTTCGGGTCGACGAAGCCCTGCTCGATGCCCCACTTCAGCGCGTCTTCGTGGTCATCGGACATTTCGCGTCCGTAGGCGCCAAACCCGGCGTAATAGATCTTCGAGCCCAGGCCGGGGGTCACGCGGAAGTTGGGGACGATGACCGCGTAGCCGTTGGCCGCAAACAACTGGCCCTCGTTATAGCCGAAGCCGCTGCCCCAGTAGTCGGCGCGCGCAAACGGTCCGCCGTGGATATGGACCACGGTCGGCAGTTTGGTTCCCGGCTTGTAGCCCTTGGGCAGGAAATAGTAGCCGGCAATGTCGAGGCCGTCGCGCGTCTTGTAGCTCATGATGCGCTGTTCGGTGAGCTTGCCTTCGAGCCAGGGGCGCGAGATGCCGATGCGCTCGAGGGTCTTTGCGGCCTCGTCAAAGATGTACCAGCGCACGGGCTTGGTGTCGGAGTAAGAGGTGACCAGCATGCGCTTGCTGCCGCCGGGAAGCCTGCGGAAGCTGTTGACCGCATCGGGCAGCGCGGCATCGAGCGCCGCCTGCGTGGCCGCGTAGTCCTTGTCGAGCCAGACCACTTCCGGCTTGCCGGCGTTGACGTTGTAGCCGAGCAGCTTGTCGGTGTCCGGGTCCGTCACCACGCCGCCGATGCGCTCGCCCTGCGCCGTGGCGCCCATGTCGTAACGCGGATGCGCGGCGATTTTTTCGCCGAACGTCTTGGTCACCGGGTTGAAGCGGTAGATCGCCATGGTGTCCGAGGCGTGGTTGGAGGCGACCTGCAGGGTCTTGTCGTCGGACTCGATGCTCAGGGGCACGAACACGTTGCCCTTGTTGGCGGCATCGTTGCGCGCGATTTCAATCCAGGGGGCGTTCTCGTCCGCGCGGTAATAGACCACCGTGATCAGCGTGTCCACGATGCTGGCCGACACCACGCGCGGGATCAGGTTCTTGTCCATGATCCAGTTGCTGGTGCGGTCTGCCGGGCGGCCGCGCGTGATCAGGGTGTACTTGCCGGTGTTCAGGTCAAGGCGGTACAGGTCGGTCGATGCGGCGTCGATCATGTTGCCGCTGGCGATGACCTCGTTGGTGTTTCCGGGAATGCGGCGGGCGAAGCTGAGTCCGCGGAAAATGTAATCGCCGCGCGCGCGCGACTCGCGCACGGTGGTGGACAGGCGCTTGAGGTCCTTGCCGTCGCGGCCGATGACAAACAGCCCGCCGCCGTCAAACTGGCCCGCGCCGGTGGGGGAATTGTTCTGGCCAAGGGAATAGACCAGGCGATCATCGCCGATCCAGTTGATGTTTTGCACGTCGAAATCGGTGTACCCGGTGATGCCGTTGGCCTTGCGGGCTTCGAGGTCGACGATCGTCAGGTTCATGCGGCCGCGGATGGGCGTCGTTGCCGCCAGATACTTGCCACTCGGCGAGATGGTGAGGTTCGACATCGTCGGAGATTTCCAGATGTCTTCCACAGTGAGCTTCGCGGCGGGCGCCGCCTGCGCATGCGCCGCCGGCCCCAGGACGCAAACGCCCAGGAACATCGCGCACGCCAAAATTCCAAATTTCTTCATGGTCACCTTTCGATAAGCAAATGCAGCGCCGGACAACCGCGGGGGCGGTTCCTCAGGGCGGCAAATTATGCCAGTTCGTCGCGCCGCGTGTCGGAACGATGCAACCGCAAAGCGGCCCGATGCAATCGACAAACTCCAGCATCGGCGCGGCTTGCGGGGCAGAAATGCCCCAAACCCCGCGCCAGTACTAGACTTTGGCTTCTTTTGGGCCCTTCTTTTCGCCCAGCCTGGATTCGGTTCCATCCAGGAGCTTGCGGATGTTCGCGCGATGCCGCCAGATGAGCAGCGCGCACATGAGCGCCGTGGCGCCGAAGATCGGGGTCGGGCCGTAGAGGTAGAAGCAATAGGCCGGCGCGAACAGAGACGCGACCAGCGCGGCAAGCGACGAATATCGAAAGATCACGGCCATCATGATCCAAACCGCCAGCGTTGCGGCCCCGAGCCAGCCGTTGAATGCGAACAGGATGCCCGCCGCCGTCGCGACCCCCTTGCCGCCCTGAAAGCGATGAAACACCGGATACAAATGCCCGAGAAACGCGGCAACGCCCACGGCGGCCAGCGTCTGGGTACCCAAGCCGAAATCGCCCGCGAATTGTTGCGCCAGCCAGACGGCAAGCCAGCCCTTGCCGGCATCGCCGACGAGGGTGAGCAACGCTGCGAAGATCTTGCCGGTGCGCAACACGTTGGTCGCGCCGGGGTTGCCCGAGCCATAGGTGTGCGGATCCGGCAATCCGAAGGCCTTGCTGACGACCACGGCGAACGATACCGAGCCGATGAGGTAGGCGACGAGGATCGCCAAGATCGAATGGGTCATGGCGCTACTTTACAATACGGCATCGCCTTCCGAAGAGCTGCAAACCCATGGACACCATCTTCATCCGCGAGTTTCGCGCCGAGGCGTGGATCGGTGTGTATGCATGGGAAAAGCTCTCGCCGCAGGTGCTGGAGCTGGACTTCACCCTCGGGCTCGATACCCATGCGGCGGGCGCCTCGGACAACCTGCGTGACACGGTCGACTATGGCGCCGTGGTCGAGCGCATCCGCGCCGACCTGAAGGACCAGCACTTCAACCTGCTCGAGGCGCTGGCCGAGCACATCGCGCAGATGCTGATCCAGGATTTCGGCGCGCAGTGGACAAAGGTCAGCGTGGCGAAGGTGGCGCATCTGCGCGGCGTCGCGCAAGTGGGCGTCACGATTGCGCGCGCGCGCGAAGGCAGCTTGGCGCCTGCCGCCGACAAGCCGCGCTGAGCTAGTCCGGGTCGATGGCCGCGTCGACCAGGACCGGCGACACCGCGCGCGCGACATCCGCCGGGACCATGCCGAGCAAGTACCCCCGCCGGCCACCGTTGATGAACAAACGCGGCAGCGCGGCGATGCTGCGCTCCATGTACACCGGCAGCGGCTTGCGCAGGCCGAACGGCGAGCAGCCGCCCACCTGGTAGCCGGAGTGTCGTTGTGCATCCGCGGGCGTGCACGGCGCGACGCGTTTTGCACCGATCTGGCGGGCCAGTTCCTTGGCGCTGACCTTGCGGTCGCCGTGCATCAGGATGACCAGCGGTTGACGCCTGTCATTCTCGAAGACCAGCGTCTTGACCACCTGGTGCTCGTCCACGCCGAGCGCGGCGGACGACACCGCCGTGCCCCCGAACTCCACATAGTCGTACACGTGTTCGGTGTAAGGAATTCCGCGCGCCGCCAGGTAGGCCGTTGCCGGCGTTTCGCTCACGCGTCCCATGGCGCGACACGCCACGGTTGCGCTTCTGCGCGGCGCGCCGGCATCGACGCCGGACCGCGCGGGACCGCGGCGATCAAAGCTGTTCCCGGTCCGCCCAACTGGCCGCGAACCGGTTGAGCTCCAGGGCATTCCGCAACCCGAGCTTCTGCTTCAGGTTTGCACGATGTGCCTCGATCGTCTTCACGCTCCGGCAAAGCTTGGAGGCGATTTCCGACGCCCCCATGCCGTGGCCGATCAGCCGGAAAATTTCAAACTCCCGGTCCGTGAGGCCCGACAGCACCGATGCGGGCTGGCGCGCCCTCTTGCCCCGCGCATTGCTGAACAACATGGCCTGCAGGCGATCCGGCAGATACGTCTCGCCGGCGAGGATCCTGCGAATCGCCACGATGACCTTCTCGGTGGCCTCCTGCTTGACCAGATAACCTTTTGCGCCGACCCGCAGGGCACGTTCCCCGTGCACCATTTCGTCGTGCATCGACAGCACCAGCGTGGGAAGGTCCGGCCACGACTGCTGGACCTTTTTGATCAAGTCCAATCCCGACAGCCCGGGAAGTGAAATATCCGTGATCAGCAGGTCGGGTTGCTCCTTCTCAAGGATCTCCACGGCCGCCTCGGTGCTGCCCGCTTCCAGCGCGACGACCAGGTCCGCTTCCGCGTTGATCAGCTCCTTGAGGCCGTGCAGGACGATGGCGTGATCGTCGACGACCATGATTCTCTTTTTCATGCATTCTCCCGGCCGGTGGGGGCTACCGCATCGATTGCTTCCGGAGTCCCGGCAAGCGGATTGTGCCATTGAATCTTCACCTCGGTCCCGCCCCGCCGCGGATGGCGGATCGAGAGTTCCGCGCCGATCACGCTGCAGCGGTGCCGGATGCTGTGGAAGCGGCTGTCCGCAGCCACCGCGCCGGTATCCGCCTCAATGCCGCCGATGCCGTCGTCCGTCACCTTGAGCGTGACCGCCGGCCCGCGCCGCGACAACTCGAGGGTCAGGCGCGCCGCATGGCTATGTTTCAGGGCGTTGTTGGACGCTTCCTGTGCGATCCGGTAAAGGTTGCGGGCCACCAGCTCGTCGCGGATGCCGATCTCCGGGTCGATCCTGACATGAATGTCCACCACGCCGAGCGCCTGGATATCCGACGCCAGCTGGGACAAGGCTGCCGCCAACCCGTTGCTGCCCCAAATATAAGGGGACAGCCCGTGGGAAATCATGCGCGTGTGGCGGATCGTGTTGTTCACCAATTCGCTGATGCGAAGCGCGTTGGCGGCGATGTCGGGCGCCCTTTCCGCCAGGCGCCGCTCCAGCGTCTTGGCCATCAGGGAAATGCCCGTCAGGTCCTGTCCAAGCTGGTCATGCAGTTCGAGGCCGACGCGCGCCAGTTCCATTTCGATTGTCATGAGGACGTTGCGCTCGAGTTCCTGCCGTTGGCGGACCTCGACGGCGAGCTGGCGGTTGATGCGCGCCAATTCCGCAGTGCGCCTCGCGAGCTGCTGCTCCGCCTCGCGCTTGCGCGTGACGTCGCGCGAGACGATCTGCACCTTCGGCGCGCCCGGCCCGGCCACATGCGTGATGTGGGACTCGAACCACAGATACCTGCCATCCGCGTGCCGGAGCCGCGCAGTGACGGTGGTCGACCCCGAACTCGAACGCGCAATCCGCCCGAACGCGCCAAACGCCTCGCGACGGTCGTCCGGGTGGAACATGCGCCGCACCGAGCCGGAGGCGATCGATCCCTGGTGTCCGGTCACCGCATGGAATGACGGCGACAGGAAGGTGACCTTCCCGTTCAAGTCGTGCAGCGAAACGATGTCCTGCATGTTCTGCGCAATGAGGCGAAAGCGCTGCTCGCTTTCGGACAACTGCAGCTGCATGCTCTTGGGTTCGTGGATATCGCGCACCACCCCACGGTATCCGGCAATGCGTCCCTGCGAATCCAGCGTCGCCTCGCCGGAGATCTCCACCCACCGGTAGTGTCCATCCGGCAATCGCGTCCTGCGCTGGACCTGATACGCCTGCGCGGCGCCTTCGGCACGAAGGTCTTCGGTGGGACGGTCGTCCGGGTGGCAGTAGTCCAGCTCCCATTCGCGCATGGTGTGGAACCGCCGCTGCGCGTCGATACCGAACACCGCGTCAAACTCGCCGAACGGATCTATCCGGTCGGTCTTGAGGTCCCAATAAAAGTAGCCAAGCCTCGCGATGCGCTGGGCTTCGTGCAGGCGGCGCGAGGCTTCCTCCAGTGCCAGCTGGCTGAGTTTCTCCTCGGTGATGTCGCGCGAAATGCCCGTCACGCCGATGACCTTGCCGTCTTGATCGAAGACCGGCTCGGTGATCGCATGGATCCACATGTCCTGCCCTGCAAGGTTGCGGGCACGGCGCTCCACGTTCAGGGACTGGCCGCTCCGCGCCCGGTTGAGGGTTTCCAGCGCCAGTGCGCTCTCCTCAGGAGGGGCACACCGGTTCACCCATTCCTGCATCGTGGCGACCACGGTCTCCGAATCCATGCCGTAAATGGTCCGGTGCTGGGCAGAAAGGTCGACGCGGTCGGTCTGGACATCCCAATACCAGCTTCCCATCCGGCCCAGTTGCTGGGCCCTTTCCAATTGGGCGGTCTTTTCCGCCAGATTTCGCATGGCAGTCTTGTAGAAGGTGATGTCCAGCGTGACGCCGTTGTAGCGGCATACGTTGCCCCGCCCGTCGAATTCGGGTTCGGCGATGGTTCTGATCCAGCACTGCCGGCCATCGCCAGTGACGATCCTTTGCTCGCGGTCGAAGGGTTTTCCATGGAAATGGGCGTCCAGGAGGGCCAGGAATTCCGGTTGCTCCTCCAGCAGGATGAAGCGCAACGCCCACTCCCGCAGGGTGCGCGGCGCATCTTCGATTCCCGTCCCCAGGATGCGGCGCATTTGCGCGCAAATGGTCAACGTGCCGTCCGCGACCTCCATCGACCAGGTGCCCATTCCGGCGATTTCCTTGGCCTGCTGCAACTGCGTTGTGCGCGCCTCAAGGGCCGCGTGCGCGTTGCGCGCCTCGGTGACGTCGCGCACGACGCCGCGGGCGCCGACACGCCGGCCCGACGCGTCGGCCAGGGGAATCACGTGGAACTCAAGCCATTTGCGCGTGCCGTCATCCAACCGCACATGACGCAGCCCGTGCGCCGGCGCGCCCGTCGCAATCAAGGCCACCTGCTCGCGGGCGCGGCGGATGTCCTCCGGCTCCACCAGAAAGCGCGAGATGTACGCTTCATCCGAAACAGGCGCCGTCTTCGCGTCCACCTGGTAGATGGCGTAGTAACCGCGCGTGGCCACGAAACTCTGCGGCGTTTCACCAATCTCCCAGCTGCCAATTTCAGCCAGTTTCTCGGCCTCCAGAAGCAACGCCTCGCTGGCCGCCAGGCGTGCCTCGCGCAATTGCAGCTCCGCATTGAAGGCAAGCTTGTTCCGTACATACGCAGCGAGCAACACCGTCATCGACACCAGCATGGCGGCGATGCCGAGGATGCTGATCGCAAGCTGCCTGCGTTGCTCATGGAATTCAGCAAGCATCAGGTCATGTTCAACCCAGGCCACGATGCCCAAATGCGCCTTGCTGCCGCTCGCCGTCGGAAGCGGCCTGAACGCGACAAAGTACCTGCCGCCCGGGGCGTGCGCTTCGAATTCGCTCGGCCACCCGGCATTCTTCAGGGCCGGCAAGAGTCGTTCATCCAGCGTGGGCAACTCGCCCGTGTCGAGGGTGTTTGCCGCCACCAGGCCTTGCTTGCCCGCCATCGCCAGGTGCATCGGCTCCAGCCTGTACAGCGTTCGCTTCACCCTCGAGAACCGTTCGGCCAACGCCTCGGGCCTTGGCAGGCCATCGTGGAATGCGGGCTGCATCTCCTCGTAGGCAACATCCGCCAGCGCCCCAAGGTCCTGCCATGCGCGGCGAAGCGCATCGTCGTGCATGGCCTCGTTGAGCCGAAATGTCACGATGGCCAGCACGATGCAGGCCGCCAGGCCGCCAAGCCCGATGAGTACCACAGCCTTGGGAACGGAAGGCCGGGCCTTTCTGTCCCCCTGTGGCGCCGTCATGCGCAGGTCTCCTGGTGTCCGCGCGGGGTGCCGGCTGCAGCGCCCGCGGGCCGGTCGATGCTCAAGTGGCACGGCGGCAGATCTGCACAGCCCGCCATGCGCAAGCGCGCGCGTCGCGTCACGCGGCGGGAGTCCAACCATGAGATCACTTGCGGCGCCATCAAAGCCCCCGTTGATCCACGCGGCCCAGGGAATGATCGCCCAGGGTACCGCCCTGATTCAAACCACCAGGATCGCCCGGTAGTCATTCACGTTGGTGCGCGTGGGGCCGGTGACGACCAGATCCCCGAGCGACGAAAAGAATCCATAGGCGTCATTCGCATCCAGCATGCCCCGCGGACTCATTTGCGCTTTCCGCGCCCGCTGCATGGCATCACCTGAAAGGTAGGCGCCCGCATTATCCTCCGACCCGTCGATGCCGTCGGTATCGCACGCTATGGCGCTCACCCCCAACCCGTCGAGTTCAATGCCCAGCGACAACAGGAACTCGCTGCACCGTCCACCCCGACCCTGGGGATTTGCCAGTGTAACGGTGCATTCGCCGCCGGAGATGATCGCAACGGGGGGCTTGAACGGGTGGTGGTGCTGGCGAACCTGCCGCACCAGCGCGGCATGCACCTTGGCCACTTCGCGCGCCTCCCCGGTCACCGTATCCCCGAGGATCAACGGCGTGATGCCATGCTGCTGGAAAAAGGCGGCGGCCATGGACAGGCTCGCATGCGCCGTGGCGATCACCCGGTTGTCCACGCGTGCGAACAACGGATCACCGGGCTTGGGTGTGTCGGGCACGCTGCCCCGTGCGCCATTCGACAGGTGGCGCGCGATCGATAGCGGCGGCGTCACCCGGTAGCGGTGCAGGATTTCGAGGGCGTCCTGGAATGTGGAGGGATCGGGAGCCGTCGGGCCGGAGGCAATGGACGAGGGATCATCCCCCGCCACATCGGAGATCATCAGGCAGACCACCCGTGCCGGCGTCAACGCCGCGAGGCGGCCGCCCTGCACGCGCGACAGATGCTTGCGCACCACGTTCATGTCCTGGATCGGTGCACCAGATGCAAGCAGGTCGCGCGTCAGCTGCTTCAGATCCGATGTCGTGATCCCCTCTTCCGGCAGGTTCAACAGGCTGGAGCCGCCGCCCGACATGAGCACCAGAAACAGGTCTTCCTCGCGCAGCGACCTTGCAAGGGCAAAGATCTGCTTGGCGGCGGTTTCGCCCGCTTCATCGGGCACCGGGTGCGCCGCTTCCACCACGCGGATCCGGCGGGGGCTCTCGCCGGGTTCATAACCATGGCCATAGCGGGTAATGACCATGCCGCTCAAGCTGGCCTGATCCGGCCAGGCGAGATCGAGGGCGAGCGCCATGGAGGCTGCGGCCTTGCCGGCGCCCGCCACCACCGTGCGCCCGTGTTGCGGCGGCGCGGGCAGATGGCGGGGGAGGATGGTGGCCGGATCGGCTGCGGTGAGCGCGGCTCGAAAACTGCCGATCAGGATGTCCCGCGCATTCATGCGGGGAGCATAGCCGATTTCCGCTGGACCGGAACAGCCCTCAGGTCGAGCGGCGGGACCCCGCAACCTGCTTGACGCGCGGCCCCAACGCCGGCGCCAGGTAACGCCCGGTGTGGCTTCCGGGCGCCCGCGCGACATCCTCGGGCGTTCCGGTGGCCACGATGCGGCCGCCGCCGTCGCCCCCTTCCGGGCCGAGGTCGACCAGCCAATCGGCGGTCTTGATGACATCGAGGTTGTGCTCGATCACGACGACCGTGTTGCCGTGGTCGCGCAAGCGATGCAGCACCTTGAGCAACAGGTCGATATCGTGGAAATGCAATCCCGTCGTGGGCTCGTCCAGGATGAAGAGCGTGCGACCGGTGTCGCGCTTGGACAACTCGAGCGACAGCTTGACGCGCTGCGCCTCGCCGCCGGACAGCGTGGTGGCGCTCTGGCCGAGG
>CAZTYC010000005.1:0-34557 GCA_964617435.1 uncultured Burkholderiales bacterium | reverse complement strand
ACCCGTGGAATCTTGATTTTCCGCACCTGATGCTGCGGGCGAAGGCGATCCAGTACAAAGAGGGAACACCCACAAAGTTTCGCGATTCACAGCTGTCCTCCACCGACCGCAACGGCAAGCTCGCGACGATTCCAATCGTGGTAAAGGTCGTGAATGCCGCCGCGAAGAACCCATCACTTCGCAAACTGGCGGAATCTGCAATCTCAGTGCATCGGGACGCATGGCTTCCAACTTTTGCGGAAGAACCTTTCCGGAAGTCAATTCGGCCGATCGACCGCAAGAACCCGCATGAAGATTCGGTAGCTCGCCCGAAAGTTGCGATATTTTCCACCTGCTACGTGAACTACAACGAGCCGGGAATTGGTCATGACCTTTTGAAAGTGTTGCACCACGCAGGACTTCAACCAAAAATCATTCAAAACGAGTCGTGTTGCGGCATGCCGAAGTTGGAATTGGGTGACTTGGAGGCGGTCGATGCCTTGCGCGAAAAGAATATTCCGCTGCTCGCCCCTCTTGCCCGTGAGGGGTATGAAATCCTTTCGCCGATTCCATCCTGCACACTTATGTTCAAGAAGGAATTGCCCTTGCTGTTTCACGGCGACCCGGACGTAGCCGTGGTTGCGAAGGCCTTTCGCGATCCGTTCGAGTTCCTCATGGGCCTCAAGCAGGCCGGACAATTGCCCTTGGATTTCAAGTTATCGTTGGGCAAGGTCGCGTACCACGTCCCCTGCCATTCCAGGGTTCAAAACGTCGGGCAAAAGACGCGGGAATTTCTTGAGTTGATTCCGGGAACTGAGGTTACAACGGTTGAGCGATGCTCGGGCCACGCCGGAACTTGGGGAGTCAAGAAGGAATTCCACGAGACCGCCATGAAGATCGGACGCCCTGTGTTCCGGCAAATGAATGAGGCCGCACCAGACTACATCAGCTCTGACTGTCAACTTGCGGCAAGGCACATCGAACAGGGCATCAGCAAGATTTCAGACAGGAGCCCGGAAGTGGCCCACCCTTTGACGCTCGCCCGTCGCGCATACGGACTGGAAGACTGAAACAGATGAGCAATCTTTCGATCGCGGACTTGTGGTCATTGGAAGAGTACGCCAAGCGGCGCCCCCAATTCCGGGCGGAGGCAATCGCGCGCAAGAAGGCACGGACCGTGCATTTGGGACCCCACATGACCCTTCTGTTTGAGGATGCCCTGACGATCCGCTATCAGATCCAGGAAATGTTGCGCATCGAGCGGACTTTCGAGGAGGAGGGAATCCAGGCCGAATTGGATGCCTACAACCCGCTGATTCCGGATGGCAGCAACCTGAAGGCAACCCTGCTGATCGAGTACCCGGATGAGGCCGCGCGCAGGAAGGCCCTTTCGAACTTGGTCGGCGTGGAGCACGCGTTCTGGATTGAGTGCGGCGGCGAGAAAGTGGCGGCAATTGCGGATGAAGACTTGGATCGCAGCAATGAGTCCAAAACCTCGGCGGTGCATTTTTTGAGATTTCCCATTGGGTCTGAGATGGCCGCGCGCGCCAAAGCCGGCAAACAACTGACCCTGGGCGTCTCTCATCCAAATTACTCTGAATGTGTGGCGCTCAACGCGAGTCAGGCAAAAGAACTAGGACGCGATCTCGTTTGACCGCTCTTCGTACAATGCCCGTGAGTCAAGCCTAGTTCGAGCGCTCCAGTTCAAGGTCGACCATGAGTTCGTCAGCCAGGTCTTCCAAGGCTTTGCGGAGATCTTGGGAATCTTGACTTTCATCCAGCATGATGAGCGCATGGACGGAGAACAGGGTGCCTCCGCTCATGGGGGCGCTGGACACCGAGGAACTCATCTTCACGATATTCGCTCCATGAAGCGCCAATTGGCTGGAAATCGCCTTGACGATTCCGGGCCGATCATTGCCGACGAGCTCGAGCTTCATCATTCGGCCCTTTGTGGCGGCAGGCTCTTTGACTTGGAGGACCTGAAGTGTAAGACCTTGCGCCCGCAACGCTTGCAGCGCAGCCACAAGGGCCTGATGCTTTTCCTCGGGCACTTCCAAGTGAATGGCGCCACAGAACTGGCCGGCAAAGTTCGCCAGTACGCAGTCAGCCCAGTTGGCTTCGTGGGACGACGCACAGTCGGAAATCAACTTGACCAAACCGGGACGGTCCGGGCCCAGCACAGTCACCACAAGCGATGTCATGTTGTCACCTATTCCGGGTCTTGTTTCGCGCCCACGTCACGATACTGGGGAGAATTGGCTGCGAAGGAATTCTGCCAGCTCCTCGGTATCGACGCTTTCCACGACTGTCTGGCCAATCCCCTTGGGCAAAATCAAACGCACGTTTCCACCGGAGTTCTTCTTGTCTCGACGCATGTACGACAAGACTTCGAGCGGATCCAAACGCGGCGGTTCAACTGGCAGGCCGAAAGACGCCAGAGCCCGTTCGATTCGCCTGGCTTCATCTTTAGTGAGCAGCCCGCGCGTGACGGCAAATCGGGCCGCAAGCACCATGCCGCAGGAGACCGCTTCGCCATGCAGCCAGGCGCCATATCCGAGGGCGCTCTCCAGTGCGTGGCCGAACGTATGCCCAAGATTGAGATGGGCGCGGATGCCCCTCGGATCGGTTTCAAATTCGTCACGGACGACAAAATCCGCCTTGATTTCGCAGGATCTGCAGATCAGCCTGACCAGCGAATCTGCGGATCGCTCCAGGATGTTTGACGAGCCACCTTCAATCCAATCAAAGAAGCTGGGATCGCTGATCAATCCATATTTGACCACCTCGGAAAGCGCAGAACGATACTCACGGTCCGGAAGTGTCGCCAGGGTATCCGTGTCAGCGATCACACTCGCGGGCTGGTGAAATGCCCCGATCATGTTCTTTCCCAAGGGATGGTTAATGGCGGTCTTTCCACCCACGGAGGAGTCCACCATGGCCAGCAGGCTGGTTGGCACTTGAATGATGGGAACCCCGCGTTGATAAGTGGATGCGGCAAATCCTGCCAAGTCTCCGATGACTCCACCACCGAGTGCAATGACGGTGGTCTGACGGTCACAAAACGCGTTCAGCATCATGTCATAGACCTGGTTCAGCCCCTCCAAGCTCTTTGCGCCTTCGCCGGGCGGCAGTGCGACGGAGTGCACGGTAATCCCGTGCGCCACCAGAGTGTTGCGGAGCGGCTCCCCATAAACTGGCCACAGGTCCTTGTTGGTGACCAACGCCACGACGGGACTTGGAAGCATGCCGGCAATCAATGCGGGATTTGAAAGCAACCCTGAACCGACGTGAATGCGGTACGAGCGGGACGGCAGCGCTACTCGAATGGTACTTGCGTCGGCCATTGATGTGGGATTCGGGGCGTATTCAATTGGTTGGGGTGCTGTCACCGATGGGCAAAATCTTGCCTACAATTTCCTGCGCAATCTGGTGCGCAACGCGATTTTCGGTATCGATCCTGATGTCACAGACAGATTCGTAAAGCGGTGTGCGGGTTTCGAGCATGGCATCAAGTTTTGCTTCCAAGTTTCCATCCCGGAGCAGCGGGCGAGTCTTGTCTTTGCGAATTCTCCGGAGCAGGGTGCTTCTCGGCGTCCTGAGGTATACCACAGTGCCTTCGGCCTTCATCAGGTCGCGATTTTCATCGGCCAGCACCGACCCGCCGCCCGTGGCGACAATGCTTTGTCGAACCTGCGCCAGCTGTGCAATGGTTTCTGTTTCTCTGCGGCGAAAGCCGGCTTCCCCTTCGAGTTCGAAGATGGTTGAAATATCGACACCCGTGCTAGTTCTAATCTGGGCGTCGGAGTCGATGAAGCTCCACCCCAAGAGTTGCGCAAGCGCCTTTCCCACCGAGGTCTTGCCACAGCCGGGCATGCCAACTAGAAAGATTCGCTCTGGAATCGCCACGACTGATCGTTCGTTTTTGGAGACAGCAGGATGCTTGACTTGGTATCGACGGATCAATTCTTCTTGATCGACGAAGAACTTGATTGTGCCAAGAAATCCGTTTCCCTGGGAAGGGCCTCCAAATGCAAAGCGCCCCGAAGGGCGCCTTGGATGGACAGCCCAGAGTTGAAATCAGCGAAGCGTCAGTTGCTCCTTGATGATCCGCGGCGTGATGAAGATCAGCAACTCTGTCTTGTCTTGCTGCTTTTGGGTTTTCTTGAAGAAATTGCCCAAAATCGGGATATCGCCAAGGAACGGAACCTTGGTGACGTCCGTTCGGGTGGTTTGTTCAAAAATACCACCCAAAACGGCGGTCTCACCGTTTTCAACCAACACGGAGGTCTTCACGGTCTTCGTATCGATGGAGGGAACCGATCCGCCGGGGGTGACAACGATTTGACCCACGGAGTCCTTCTTGATATCCAGATCCATGAGGATCTTGTCGTCGGGCGTAATTTGCGGAGTGACATCCAGCGAAAGGATTGCCGGCTTGAATTGGACGGTAATGCCGCCACTCAGCGCTTGGGTTGTATAGGGAATTTCCGTGCCCTGGGTGATCGTGGCCTTCTTCTTGTCCGGCGCAATGATGCGCGGACTTGAGACCACCTTGCCGCGACCGTCCGATTCCAATGCGGACAACTCGAGTTCCACGAGATTTCCGTTGGCAATATTGAGGATGTTCATGCCCAGGGAACCTGCGGCATTGGGCACCGGCAGATTGACGGCAATCGGCGTGTCGGAAGACAACGGCGTGTTGCCGGCGGAGATCCGATGCGCATTGTCAATGTTGCCGGCAACGCCAATGTTCCGGCCGCTGCGATAGGCGCCGGCAGCGACGTTGAACTTTGCGCCCAATTGCGAGCCCCATTTGTCGTCCGCGATCACGATGCGCGCTTCGATCATGACTTGCCTCACCGGCACGTCCAGTTGGGCGACCAACCTGCGGATTTCGTCGAGTTTGCTCGATGTGTCATTGACAAACAGGGTATTGGTACGGACATCTGCGGTGGCGCTTCCGCGCTTTGAAAGAATGCGTTGATCCTTGTCCGAGATCAGGGAGCGAACGTCACCCGCCTTGGTGTAGGACAACTGGAAGCTTTCGGTACGCAGTGGCTCGAGTTCCAGAATCTGCTGGTTGGCCTCCAGGGCGAGCTTTTCCTTTGCGGCCAGTTCGTCAGCCGGGGCGATCCAAACCACATTTCCGGTCTTTCGGCTTCCCAGTCCCTTGGCTTGCTTGATGATATCCAGGGCCTGATCCCACGGAACATCCTTCAATCGCAGCGTGAGGCTTCCGCCCACCGAGTCGCTGGTCACGATGTTCAGTCCCGTAAAGTCCGCGATCACCTGCAAGACGGCGCGCACCTCGACGTTCTGGAAGTTCAACGACAATTTTTCGCCGCCATACCCGACCACGCCGGGCACCATCTTGTTCGGGTCTTCCTTGAGCGGCTTGACCTCGACAATGAACTGGGTGTCGGTCTGGTAGGCGGAGTATTCCCACAGCCCCTTGGGCTCGATGACGAGGCGCGAATTGGCGCCTTGATCAAGTACGTCCACATACTTCACCGGGGTTGCAAAATCGCCCACATCCAACCGGCGAACCAGGTTCTTCGGGACGGCAGTGTTGATCAAATCGACAATGACGGCCGTGCCTTGGCGACGAATATCGATCCCGGTTGACGCGGAAGACAGGTCAACGATGATTCGGCCTTCTCCGGACAGCCCACGCCGGAAGTCGATGTCGCGCACGCCGTGCCGCTGCGCGGTACTGGTCACGGCCTCGGCAAACTTGGTGACGGGCGGCGCATCCTTCAGGGCGCTTTGGACGCCCGCATCAAGGGTCACAATCAGCGCTTTGCCATCCAGTGCCGTTGAATAGTTCAGGCTTCGCGCCAGATTGACGACCAATCGGGTGCGTCCGGATCCTTCCGCCACACTGACAGACCGCACATCTCCCTCGGCAACTTCGACTGTGTTCTTGCCCAAGCCATTGGCAACGCCGGGCAGGTCGATCGCGATCCGGGCCGGATTGGTTACTGCAAATCCCGGCGGCGCGCTGGCCAGCGCGTCCTTGAAGTTTGCGCGGATCAACACCTTTCCACCTTGAAGTGTCGACGTGCTGATCGATTCGAGCACATTTCCAGCCTGCGCAAACGCGGTGGTCGCGGACATGGCGACAAACGCGATGAGTGAAGCCGCAAAACTTGCGGCTACGGTTCGTTTCGAGACAGCGGCTTGGTGTGTGTACATCACGGTTTGCCCCCTACATTGCCTTCGAGAAGCGGCAGTACGCTTTGGCGCTCTGTCCAATCGCCTGCCGTGTCTTGAACGATTTCCTTGAGTTTGATTTCGGTATCGGTGATTTCGGTGATCAAACCAAAGTTCTGCCCGAGATAATTGCCCTTCTTTACCCGATACAGAGTCTTCTCCGCGCGGACCAAGCCATACATCTCACCCGCTTGGGAGAGGGTGCCAACCATTTTCAACTGTTCAAGCGGGAAAGCTTCCAATGGTTCCTTGCGACGATTGAGGTCTGGCGCAAGGCCGCTTGAGTCATTCTGCTTGACCGCCAGCTTCCTGGGCTTGAACGGATCCGGAAGATCAAATCCGTCATAGGCGAACTGGCTGACCGGCTTGACCTGCGGCAAAGGCTCGATCTTTCTCGGGGTGTTCTTGTCGGAATCCTTGATGAATTGCTTGATATCCCCATGTCCTTCCCCGCAACCGGACAAAAGGCCCGCGAGGGAGACCAGCGCAACGGTGGCATGAAGGCGATTACTCATCATTTGCCTCCAGCAGGTTTGGTGGCCGCTGCTTTGGCTGTCTTGCGCTGTGCAGCAACTTCCTCAGGATCAAGGTAGCGGTACGTCTTGGCCACCGCTTCCATGGTCAGGCTGCCATCCTTGGCGCCAGCCACCGAAAGATCGTTCAGCAGCACGATTCGCGGCAGTTTCGAGACATCGCTCGCAAACGCACCCAAGTCGTGGTAGTTGCCGTTGACCTTCAGGTTGATCGGGCGCTCGGCATAGAACTCCGTCATGGTTTCCTTCTCGGCGGGCTTGAAAAGGTCGAATTGCAGCCCGCGGCCTAGCCCCGCCTGATTGATGTCAATCAGCAAGGCATCCATTTCGGAGCGGGTCGGCAACTGCTTCAGGAGCGCACCAAATGACTGCTCAATTTCCGTCCGCTGCTGCTTGTAATCCTCAAGATTGACCGCCAGTTTCTTCTTTTCAATGAAGGTGGCCTTGAGGTCCGCCTCTTTTCTTTCGAGTTGTGCGCGTTCATCGAGTTGGGCCTGGTAAGACACCAGGTAGGCAATCCCCAAGATGGCGATGAAGATAAACACTAACGCAGCAATCTTAATCGCCCAAGGCCAGTTTCCCGGGTTCTTGGTATCAAGCTGCTTCAGGTCGTCGAGGAAGTTCTTCATGCTTTCGCCTCCCCGGGCTTCGCAGGCGCGGGCTTCTTGACCGCGCCCTTGCCGTCATCGGGTTTGGAGCGCTTGATGCCGAAATCCAAACTGAATTCGTTGACACGCAGGCTGTTCAGGGTGGTCGCCTTGATCTCAAGCAGATTGGGCGCCTCCAGATACGGAGAAGCTTCAATATTCCGCATGAATGCGGAGACCCGCGCATTGGATTGCGCGTACCCTGTGACATTGACCTTGGGCCCGGTCTGTTTGATCGATTTGAGGTAAAGCCCTTCCGGCAACTGCCTCAACAGCTGATCAAGCAGCTGAACCGGCTCGGCGCGTCCGCTTTGCAGATTTTCCACGACCTGTTTCTTGGCCAGCAGATTGGCGGTCTCCTCGCGGATCTTCTTGATCTCTTCGATCTGCTTTTCAAGCTTGGCGATCTCATCATTCCAGAGCTTGTTCCGGCTTTCCTGGTTTGCCTTTTGCTGTTCGAGCACAAACCAGAGCAACGCCGCCACGGCGAGACCGACGATGGCGGAAAAGCCCGCAAGGATGGCAAATTGTTTCTGCCGCGCGCGCCGCTTTTCTTCGCGGTGCGGCAGGAGGTTGATACGCATCATCATGGATCAAACCTCCTCATGGCGAGACCGCAGGCCACCATCAGCGCAGGCGCGTCGATGGTCAACTGCCTTGGCTTGATCTTGGGGGAAAGCGCCATGTTGGCAAACGGATTCGCGACCAGGGTGTGCACCTGCGTGCGCTGCGCCACCATCTCCTCCAGTCCATCGAGCATGGCGCAGCCCCCAGCAAGCAAAACGTGGTCGACTTTGCTGAATTGCGTGGAAGTAAAGAAGAACTGCAGTGCCCTCGAGACTTCGAGCACCACCTTTTCATTGAAAGGCTGCAGCACATCCGCATGGTAGTTTTCCGGCAACCCCCCGCCCTTCTTGGCGACTTCAGCCTCCTCAAGGGGCATCCCGAATTGCCGCGAAATGTCCTGGGTCAGTTGGTAACCGCCCAATTGCTGCTCGCGCGAATAGACCTGCTGATCTTCATGCATGACCGAGACGCGGGTCGTCTGCGCGCCAATGTCGACAATCGCCGTGACGTCCTTATCCTCGATTCCGGTCGCCGCGCCCTTGATCATGTCGAAAGCAGCCAGCGCGGCATAAGACTCGACATCCATCACGACCGTCTTGAGGCCCGCCGCCTCGGCCACGGCCTGCCGGTCCTCGATCTTTTCTTTCCGCGATGCGGCGATCAGAACTTCGACTTCTTCTTCGTTGTTGGGTGCGGGCCCGATGACCTGGAAATCCAGGTTGACTTCGTCGAGGCTGAAAGGAATGTACTGGTTGGCTTCCGACTGGACCTGGAACTCCATGTCCTCTTCGCGCTGGTCGGCCGACAACAAGACTTTCTTGGTGATCACCGCCGACGCCGGCAGTGCCAGTGCGACGTTCTTGATCCGCGTTCCCAGTTGCTTGTGGGCGCGCTTCATCGCCTCGCCGGCGGCCTCAATGTTAGCAATGTTGCCATCAGTAACCGTGTCCTTCGGCAAGGGCTCGATCACATAGCGTTCCACGCCGTAGAGGCCTTTGCCGCGGTCAACGATCTCGACCATCTTGATGTAGGACGAACTGATGTCCACCCCGATCAATGGCGGCGTTTTGGCACTGAGGAACTCGAAATTGGATGCCAGCTTTTCGATCAACATGGTATCTGCCCGGCCCCTAAAATGAATCGCGCAAAGAGCATGAAGGCTGCCCGTAGCGCACAATTTACATTAAATCCTAGCAACAAGCCATGGACGTGTAAAGCATTTTCTTGAGAAACTCGAAACCACTTTAATATCCGACGCCTTTGAGGCTCCCAGCCGGTTGTAGCGTGGCGGGGGCGGTTCTTGTCATTTTTCTGCCCCTATGTTTCAAGGGGGCGCCAACTTCGCCCACATATAATGCGCCGTTTCATGCGAAACATCTATTGAAATGTCTTTTCGGTGGTGGGTCTATCCCCTGATTCTCTTGGGTTCGTTGCTTTTCGTGGGCGTGGGCATCCTGGCCCTCGTTCTTGTTCTCATCTACCCCAACCTGCCGTCCATCGACGCGGTGACTGACTACCGCCCGAAGTTGCCGCTGCGGGTGTACACCGCCGACGGGGACTTGATGGGCGAATTCGGCGAGGAGAAACGGGCATTTGTCAAAGTGGCGGATTTTCCGCCCGTCATGAAGCACGCCATCATTGCGGCCGAAGACGAGCGCTTCTACGAGCACAATGGCGTCGATTTCATCGGGTTGGCACGGGCTGCCACCGGCTTGCTCACCCAGGGTAAGATGAAAGGCGGTGCATCCACCATCACCCAGCAGGTTGCCAGAAACTTCTTCTTGACGAACGAAGTCACCCTGACGCGCAAGTTTTCGGAGTGGTTACTCGCATTCAAAATTGAGCGCAGCCTGACTAAGGATCAGATCCTTGAGATCTACCTCAATCACATCTTTCTGGGCAATCGGGCGCATGGTTTCGGGGCGGCGGCTAGGGTCTACTTCGGAAAGGACCTGAACCAGTTGACCGCGGCTGAAGCGGCGATGCTGGCGGGAATACCCAAGGCGCCCTCGCAATACAACCCGTTCAACAACCTCAAGCGGGCGACTTTGCGCCAGCAATATGTGCTGCGCCGCATGGCCGAACTGAAATACCTGAGTCCGGAGGAGATGCAGCAGGCCAAGACGGCGGTTCTCAAGTACAACCGGGACCGGGTTCTGTTCGCCGTTCCGGGCGAACACATTGCCGAAATGGTGCGCGAGGACTTGTTCAAGCAGTATGGAGACAAGACCTACGTCAGCGGGATCAAGGTCTACACAACGGTACGCACGCTTGATCAACAGGCGGCGGTTTCGAGCGTCCGCCAGGGAATACTCGATTACGACCGCAGGCATGGATACCGGGGCCCCGAAGGACTGGTTTCCCTGCCGGCGGATGCGGGCGAAGCCGAGGAAGTCGCTGAAGATGCGCTCGACGCCAAGGACATCATTGCTGATCAAATTCCGGCCGTGGTGCTCAGGGCCGATGCAAAGCAGTTGGTGGTACACACCAAGCGCGGGGAGGACATTACCCTCACCTCAGATGCCCTGAAGCTCGCCTCCCGGGTCCTCGCGGACAAGCCGTCACCCTTGAAACCCGTCCGGGGATCGATAGTGCGGATCCAGCAGGATGAGAAAGGCCACTGGATCCTTTCACAAGTGCCAAAAGTGGAGGCGGCACTGGTTGCGGTCGACCCGGACAATGGGTCGATCCGGGCACTGGTCGGCGGTTACGACTTCGGCGCCAACAAGTTCAACCGGGTGACCCAGGCCATGCGCCAGCCCGGGTCCAGTTTCAAGCCGTTTGTATATTCGGCTGCGCTGGAGAAGGGCTTTACACCGGCAACCATCGTCAACGATGCGCCGGTGGTCTTTGACCCCGGCCGCAACGGCGGGCAAATCTGGGAACCCAAGAACTACGACGGGAAATACGAAGGGCCCATGCGTCTTCGCACAGCCCTGGCAAAGTCCAAGAACATGGTTTCCATCCGGATCCTGCAGGCCATCACACCAAACTACGCCCAAGACTACATTTCACGCTTTGGGTTTGATCCAAAGATGCATCCGGCGTACCTGACCATGGCTTTGGGCGCCGGCTCCGCCTCCCCCATGGAAATGGCAGGGGCCTATTCCGTATTTGCCAATGGCGGCTTTCGAGTGAAACCCTACTTCATCCAGCGCATCACCGATGACAAGGGCGGGGTGCTATTCGAGGCCAGCCCCAAGACCGCAACAGATGCCGAGGGCGGCGCGGAGCGGGTCATCGACCCCCGGAATGCATTCATCATGACCAGCTTGATGCGCGAAGTCGTGAAGAATGGCACTGCAACAGCGGCGTTGTCGCTGGGGCGCGGCGACTTGGCAGGCAAGACCGGCACGACCAATGATCACTTCGACGCCTGGTTTGCCGGGTTCGCGTCCGGGCTGGTCGCGGTCACCTGGATCGGATTCGACTCCCCTGCCGACTTGGGGAACAACGAAACCGGCGGGCGCGCGGCTTTGCCGATATGGATTGGGTATGCTGCAAAGGCGCTCAAAGGCGTGCCCGAGCGTCCGTTTGAGCCTCCTTCCGGGGTGATCTCCGTACCGTTGGCCGGCGAGTTTACGAAGGATGGCAAACCGCTTTTCGAGTTTGTGTATGCCGAATCCGCCGGCAACTTGGGAGAGGGCCCGGCTTCCCTGCGAGAGGCCAACAAGCCGAGCGAAGAAGTCAAGAATCAGATCTTCTGATTCGTGGCGAATACCGGCCGCCGCCCTCGGGGTGAAACTCACTGACCATGCCTCGCCAGTTTCATATGCACAGCCTTCGTCAACGTTTGGCGGTCGAGGCTGCCAGACGCGTTGTTGAAGGAGAACCGGACTACTGGCAGGCGCTTGCCAAGGCGATCGATTCTTCATCCGACAATTCGCTTCGAGAGCGTCCGACCGTGGCGGAAATCGACGCCGAGGTCGCGGTATTGCAATCCTGGTCCGAGACCCCAAAGCGCGCCGCCCAATTGCGGCAATTGCGCCTCACAGCCGCGAGATTCATGCGGGAACTGGAGGCTTACTCGCCGGTCCTCTTGGGGCCGGTGGCCACCGGCACCGCCGTGGCAGACAGCCCGATCTGGATCGAGTTGTCACTCTCCCCCTTTGACGCGAAGAGTTTTGAAGTCGACCTGATCAATCGACATTGGCAATTCGACACGCTATCGGCTCGGTCAAAGGCAGACAGCAGGGCCGCACAGGCGTACCGGGTGGTGTGGATGCGCGAAGAGGCGTTCGTCACCCTGGTTGGAACCCAACAAGAGTACAGGAACCGCGATTGGACCTTGCGGTTAACCGCCCAGGAACTCCATGTGCTGAATGACCGTCCGGACTGAAGCTTGCATCAGGTCCGAAGAAAAGCGCCGCCTGACGTTATGCCTTCAGAAGTTCCGCAGCGCGCAGCCCGAAATAGGTCAGGACACCGTCCGCGCCGGCCCGCTTGAACGCCAATAAGGATTCGAGCATGGCTGCCTCTTCGGACAGCCATCCCTGCTTTGCGGCCGCCATCACCATGGCGTACTCGCCGGACACCTGATAGGCAAAGGTCGGGACGCCGAACTCCGCCTTGCACCGATAAACGATATCCAGGTACGGCATGCCGGGCTTGACCATCACCATGTCCGCGCCCTCTTGCAGATCCAGACCGATTTCGCGCATGGCCTCCTCGGTGTTCGCCGGGTCCATCTGGTAATTCTTCTTGTTACCGCCTTTCAGGTTTGTAGCCGAGCCGACCGCGTCACGAAAGGGGCCGTAGAACGCGCTGGCGTACTTGGCGGAATAGGCCAGGATCGCGGTGTGGATGTGCCCTTGCCCATCCAGCGCCCGCCGGATGGCGCCGACGCGACCGTCCATCATGTCGGACGGGGCGACGATGTCGACGCCGGCATCGGCCTGCACCACCGCCTGGCGCTGCAAACAGGCCAGGGTCTCGTCGTTGAGTACATATCCGTTTGCGTCAATCAATCCATCCTGGCCATGCGTCGTAAACGGATCGAGCGCGACATCGCAAATGACCCCGAGCTCCGGAAATCGGGACTTGATGGCCTGCACTGTTCTGGGCACCAGGCCGCCGGGGTTCACCGCTTCGCGACCGTCGTCGGTCTTGAGCGCTGGATCGATCACCGGAAACAATGCGACTGCAGGAATCCCTGCTTTCAACGCGCGCTCGCAGGTTTCCAATGCCGGCGCCAACCCCAGTCGCTCGACGCCCGGCATGGACGCAACGCCTTCGCGCGCGCTGGCGTGATCCAGGACAAACATCGGAAGGATGAAGTCTGTCGGCGCCAGCGAGGATTCGCGCACCAAATCACGCAAGAACCCCGTGCGGCGCAACCGCCGCATCCGCCGAACTGGAAAACTCCCGATATCCATGTGGTCATTCCTGGAAAAATGATCGATCTGGGGGAACTATTTTGCCGCCGAAATGCTCTTAGATTTCGAGAGGTTCGCCTCTCCCCGCTTCTCCTCCCTGAGCGGGCGTCGCGCCGGGATGTATTTCCGATGCGATTTGTTGCAAGGGCACGGGGTTCCCCTTCCCCGTGCCCGTTTTCTTTTCTGCATCCAGCCAAACTCGTTATTGGGCGCGCCTTCCAGGACGAAAACGGCTGGAACGGCGCTCCAGTCCTGGAGTTTTTTATTTCACCCGACGGGGCCACCCATCATTTCGTAGATCGCCTGGACCGCAGCGTCCTGCCCGATCTTCGTGGTGCTCGAGAACAGTTGCGCCGTAGCCGACGGGTGCAGCGCCTTGAGCGCCCGCCGCACCTCAGCCAACGCTGAATTCTGATCTGCCCGGGTCAACTTGTCCGCCTTGGTCAGCAGGCAGTGCAATGCGCGCCCGGTTGGCGCAAGCCAGCCGACAAGCTGGACATCCAGGGGTTTCATGGGATGGCGGGCATCCATGATCAGGACCACGCCGCGCAGCGCCTTTCGGCTCCCCACATACGCCGACAACACGCCCTGCCAATGCGCCTTGACGGCGGCTGGCACGGCGGCATACCCGTAACCGGGCAGGTCAACGAGTTTCCGGCCATCTCCCAGGTCGAAGAAATTGATGAGCTGAGTTCGGCCGGGCGTCTTCGAGACAAACGCGAGGCGCCGATGCTCAGCCAAGGCATTGAGCGCGCTGGACTTTCCGGCATTGGAGCGTCCGGCAAAGGCGACTTCCGCCCCCTCGTCCGGGGGCAGGTCGGGCAGGTCGTGGGCGGACATCATGAAACGGGCGCGCCGGAAGGGATTCGATTCCATCAAGAAGGGCGTTCGGCTAAAATCCGGTTTTCTCCGGCTCGATTCGAACCGCGAAGAAGACGAAAAAGGGCGAAAAGATGAAGGTTCTGTTGGCTGCGGCCACTTTGATGGCCGCCACGGGCGCACTGGCGTCGGAAACCGCAAGCAAGGAAAAAACTCACGCGGAGCGCATGGAGCGCGGCAAGCAGATCGCCAGCACCGTTTGCGTGGCTTGCCACGGGCTCGACGGCTTCAGCCCGATTGCGACCAACCCCAACATCGCCGGCATGCCCGCGCAGTATATCGCCAAGCAGTTGGCGGCTTTCAAAGCCAAGGAACGTGCGAATCCGATCATGCAGGCGCAGGCGGCCGGCATGGAAGCCGAGGACATGGCGGCGGTCGGCACGTACTATTTTTCCCAGCGCGGAAAGACCGGCGCCGTCGCCCGGGACAAGAAGCTCGCGGAACAAGGCGCCCGCATTTATCGCGGCGGCGTTCCGGAGAGAAAGGTTCCCGCCTGTGCCGGATGCCATGGCGGCACCGGGGCGGGAATCCCGGCGAATTACCCCCGTCTGGCGGGCCAATGGCCGGAATACACCGTTGACCAGCTCGGCCAGTACGCCTCAGGGGCCCGAAAGAGTGTGGAAATGCAGGCGATCGCAGCCCGCTTGACCGCAGATGATCGCGTTGCAATTGCAGAATTCATTGCGGGCATGCGCAACCAATAACCTTCCGCTGCGGACCTATTTTCGGCGCGGTCCGTCTGCGCTGAAAATATGGAACGTGTTGCGCCCCGAGGACTTGGCTTCGTAGAGCGCGAGATCGGCGCATTTCAACAGGGCCTCGCGCTCCTTGGCATCCGTCGGGCACCGGCCGATGCCGATGCTCGCAGTCACTTGCGTTACGGTGTGCCCAAGCACCTCATAACTCGCTCCCAGGGTTGCCACCAGCTTGTGTGCAACCACGGAAATGGTCTCGGGACTCGACTCCTGCGGTAAGACGACAAGGAACTCGTCCCCGCCCAGCCGGGCCACGAAATCGGTATCGCGCACGGCCCTTGAAATACGGCCCGCCACTTGGCGAAGTAGTTCATCGCCCGCATCGTGGCCATGTTGGTCGTTGACTCCTTTGAATCCATCCAGGTCAATGAGCAGCGCCGCAATGCCGCCGAGCGCCGCAACGGCATCTTGGTCCGCAAGTCGCCGATCCAGGTGTTCCCAGGCGCCGGCGCGGTTGGGCAGCCCGGTCAAAGCGTCATGAACGGCCTGGTAACGCAATGCGGCCTGCGTTTCACGTTGTCGTCGCGCCAGGCGGCAGAGGGTCATGTACAAGCCGAACAGCACCGCGGTGGAGCCACCGATGAAAACGCCGACCAGGACGCGCACCCGATCCCCAAGGGCCACCTGTTCAGCTTCGAGCGCACTCTGGCGCTTCCGCAATGCGAGCAGCAGCCGCTCCGTCGCGCCCAGCAAGCGCTCCTGCGTTTGATCGCTTTTCCCGCTGCGTACCAAGGCCTGCGCCGCAGGAAAGCCCTGGGAGTCCCGCGCTTCGACAATCGCTTTTTCACTCGCAAGGTAATCCTGGGCATGCCGTTCCAACGTGGGCAGAAACTCCAGGAGCCGGGGCTCCGTGGCGGCCTGTCCACCCAGGAACGCGAGTTCACCCTTGATTTCGACCATTGCCATCCTGTATGGCGCCAAATCCCTTTGTTGTCCGGTGATCGTGTAGTTCTGCCCCCCCGCATCGAGCGCCAGCGTGTTGAACCTCAAAGATTCAACACTGGACACCAGCCGTTGCGCGCGCGTCACCTGCTCGTAGTTGTCGATCAGGCGGCTGGTCGACACCCAGGCGACCGTTGACATTGCCGAGATTGCAAGCACCGCAAAGACCAATGCGGCCAAGGCAATGTTGTCGATGGTCGCGCGCATGGGTTCCAACGACGGGGTCAGGACAGGCCGGCCATCACGGCGCCGGCAGCATGCAATGCCTCGTCAATGTCGGCGTCGCCATGCGCTGACGAAACAAATCCGGCTTCAAATGCGGAGGGCGCCAAATACACCCCTCGAGCGAGCATCGCATGGAAAAAGCGGTTGAACTTCTCGCGGTCGGCGCGCATGACCATGTCATAGCCGCTTGGCAGTTCCGGCGAGAAATAGAACCCGAACATGCCCCCTGCGCTATCGGCGCTGAACCCCAGTCCGGCGGCGTGCGCCGCCCGCACCAGGCCTTCTGTCCAGCGACGGGTGACTTGGTCCAGCCGCTCGTGGAATCCGGGCCGGGAAATCACTTCAAGGGTTTTCAAGCCGGCCGCAACCGACACTGGATTCCCGGACAGTGTCCCCGCTTGGTAAACGGCGCCAAGCGGCGCCAGGTGTTTCATGACCTCGCGCTTGCCGCCAAACGCCGCCAATGGCATTCCCCCTCCCGCCACTTTCCCAAGTGTGGTCAAGTCCGGGGTGATGCCGTACAGGGATTGGGCTCCGCCGAGCGCGACCCGGAAACCGGTCATGACTTCGTCGAAAATCAGCAGGCATCCATCCTTCGTGCAGATTTCGCGCAGCAGGTTCATGTAGGAAGGATCCGGTCGCACGAAGTTCATGTTGCCAGCGATGGGTTCAATGATGACAGCCGCGAACTCGCCCGGGCAGGTTGAGAACGCCTCCCTGAGTGCGGTGGCGTCGTTGTAGGGCAGCACGGTGGTCTCCCGCGCGGCACCCTCGGGAACGCCACCGGAGCTCGGATGCCCGAACGTGAGCGCACCGGAACCGGCCTTGACCAGCAGCATGTCCGCGTGACCGTGGTAGCACCCTTCAAACTTGATGATCCGGTTCCTGCCCGTCGCGCCGCGTGCTAGGCGGATCGCGCTCATCGTGGCCTCGGTTCCCGAACTGACCAACCGTACCTGTTCCATCGAAGGGACCAACCGGCAGATCAATTCAGCAAGTTGCAGTTCACCTTCGGTCGGCGCACCAAAGGACAGGCCCCTGGTGGCTGCGCGCTGCACGGCTTCGACCACTTCGGGGTGGGCATGCCCCAGAATGGCCGCGCCCCAGGAGCATACAAAGTCGACATATCGATTGCCGTCGGCATCCCAAAAGTGGCAGCCCGCTCCCTTGTCAAAAAACAGCGGTGTTCCGCCCACCGCCCGAAAGGCGCGCACAGGCGAATTGACTCCCCCGGGAATGCGTTCCTGCGATGCGCGGAAAAGTGCTTCACTCCTCAAAATATTCATTTTCGCCTTCAACTCTGATGGGTCATGCAAGGAAACGCGTGCGCGAATGCTCTTGCCGTGGTTTCAATCCGGGAGGTATAAAACAAGCCGCTGATCACCGCAACCGCATCCGCCCCCGCCTCCACGACGGACGCCACGTTGGCGGTTTCGATGCCGCCGATGGCGACGATGGGCAAGTCCACGGTCTCACGTGCCTTCCGGATCAGGTCCAGCGAAGCCCTTGCGGCGTTGGGCTTGGTTCGTGACGGGAAAATGCTCCCAAAAGCGACGTAACTTGCCCCCGCCTCTTGCGCACGGCGCGCACGGTCCAAGTCGTTGTAACAAGACACGCCGACAAGCATGGGGGAAGCGGAACCCGCGATCCGGCTTACCTCTTTCCAATCGGCGTCTTCGATCCCCAGATGGACGCCATCCGCGGCCACGGACGTGGCCAGGGCCACGTCGTCATTGACGAAGAAGAGCGCCCCGTGTCGCCGCGTCATTTCTCGGAGATCCCGCGCGGCACGCTTGGCAAGCGAGGAATCCCATCCTTTGGCCCTCAACTGGACCATCCGGGCGCCTCCTCGCAGCGCGCCCTCCACCGCCGATTCCATCACCCCGAATTCCATGTTCGCGGGCGGAATGGCGTAGAGACCCGAAACCCGTCGATCGAACTTCCGAATCATGGATTCTGTGATTCCGGTTCGTCTTCCGCCTCATCGGTCGCGCCCTCGCGCGCCCAAAACAACCGATCCGGGATGAACTGTCCCATTCCGGGGCGAAAACCGGCGTGCAAGGCCTGCCAGGTAAATTCCTGGGCCTCGCGGACGGCCTCTTCAATGTCCATTCCTCGGGCCACGCAGGCCGCAAGCGCCGAGGCGAGCGTGCAGCCGGAGCCGTGATAGCTGCCCGGCAAACGCGCCCATCGGTCAGTCCGGATCTTTCCGCGTTCGCCGTACAGGGTATTGGCAACATCGGGGGTCGGCGCGTGCGTGCCGGTGACCAGGACGAATTCCGCGCCCGAACCCACCAGCTGCATTGCCAGCACCTCTTCACCCAGTTCCGTCTCGCGGTCGTCATCTTCTGTCAGGCGCAGGAGTTCCGGGACGTTCGGTGTGATGACGGTCGATTGCGGAACCAGCAATTCGCGTATCGACGACCAGGTGTCGCTTCCCGCCAGCTCATCACCGCGCCCAGAGCCGTAAACGGGATCGAGAATCAACGGAATCTCGGGATAGTCCGAGACGATTTCGGCAATCGCCTCCACATTGTCGGAACTGGCCAGCACGCCGATCTTGAAGGCCCCGATCGGAATGTCTTCCAGAATGGCCCGTGCCTGGTCGGCCACCCAGTCGGAATCGATTGCCAACAAGCCTTCAACGCCGGACGTGTTTTGCACCGTGATGCCGGTCACGATCGGCAAGGGAAGGCAATCCATGCTGGCAAGCGTCAGGATGTCCGCACCCAGTCCGGCGCCACCCGTCGGGTCGTTCGCCGCAAAAACCAGCACGGCAGGTTGGCGTCTCTCTTTCATGTCCATTGGAGTGGGTTCGGGAACAGCGCCATGTAGGCGGGTATGATTCGGGCGAAAACTCGCCCTGAAAATGCGCGGCGCAGGTACTCACCACGGCGAGTTTCGATTCTAGCGGTGCAAGACCCAATCATGACTGAAAACCAAAACTTTCGATGCTGGATGTGCCTGGTCTGCGGGCTTATTTACGATGAGGCGGCGGGTTGGCCGGACGACGGGCTTGCTCCCGGCACCCGCTGGGAGGACGTTCCGATCAGTTGGTGCTGCCCGGAATGCGGAGCAAGAAAGGAAGATTTCGAAATGGTCGAGATCTGACGGGTCCGGGGTCCATGGCGATCCATGACCGGGGTTATTGGAGATCCGCGTATTGTTTGTTCGGCCATAGTTGGTTAATCTTGGCGTGCGATGCTTGCGCCGCGCTTGGGCGACGCTACGGAGGAGAAGCAACGCCCCTATGAAAAGAATTGGGGTGTGCAAAGGGTGATAAATCGCTCCTGCGCCGCGTTTTTTCGCGGCGTCAGGCAAAATTAACAAATTTTCACAACTGAGCGCAGGTACACTTTCGTGGCTGATGGACGTCCCCTTGCAGGTGTGCGGGTCATGGTCATCGACGACTCGAATACGATTCGCCGGTCTGCCGAGATATTCCTGATGCAGGCCGGCTGCCAGGTCATTCTGGCCGAGAACGGATTTGATGCGCTTGCCAAGATTGCCGACCACCAGCCGGATCTGATCTTTGTGGACATCATGATGCCGCGCCTGGATGGGTACCAAACCTGCGCATTGATCAAGAAGAACGCGAAGCACCGTGCGACACCCGTCATCATGTTGTCGTCAAAAGACAGCCTCTTCGACCGCGCACGCGGCCGGATGGTGGGTTCGGATGAATACCTGACCAAGCCGTTTTCAAAGGAAAGCCTGCTCAAGGCGGTCGAAACGCACCGCTCCAGCCCCGCAGGCTAGTTCCGCCGATCCCCTTAGAATCACACTCGCCAAGGCGCGAATCTCATTTCACACGGAGCAATCATGGCCATCAAGAAAATCCTCATTGTTGACGACTCTCCCACAGAACGCGCGTTCCTGGAGGGTTTGCTGGGCAAGGCGGGATTCACGATCGTCACCGCGAACAGCGGCGAAGAAGGGGTCGAAAGGGCAAAGGCGGAGCTGCCCGACCTGATCCTCATGGACGTCGTGATGCCCGGCCTCAACGGTTTCCAGGCGACCCGCGCGATCACCCGCGAGGAAACGACCAAGCATATTCCCGTATTCATTTGCACCACCAAGGATCAGGAGACCGACAAGATCTGGGGCATGCGGCAGGGTGCGAAGGATTACATCGTCAAGCCGGTCAACGGCCCCGAATTGCTCGCCAAGATCAAGGCTCTTTGATTCAGCGATCGCGACGATCACGCCATGGCACGAAAAACCAGCCTCCGAGAGTTCCAACAGGCGGTCGCGCAACGCCTGCGTGATTTGTCAGCCAGCCGTTCCCTGGCCTCAAAATTGGGTTTCCAGGTTGCGGGCCAAAACTGGCTTGTCTCGCTGACAGACGTTTCGGAAGTGATTCCGGTACCCGCGGTCATGCCCGTGCCGATGACCGAGCCCTGGTTCAGAGGGGTCGCCAATGTCCGGGGGAAGTTGTATTCGATTTCTGACTTTTCGCGGTTCCAAGGCGGAGCGGATACCCCTTCAGGCATCGAGCGCCGTGTCATCCTGGTAGCCGACCGCATCATCGAGGGGTCGGGCCTGCTGGTCAGCCGCATGCTCGGACTGCGCAATCCCGATCAATTCACCATGGAACCGCTCGTCGAGGCGGACGCTGCACAACCCTGGATTCGCGCCCGAATGCGCGATGCATCCGGAGCACTGTGGCTGGATTTGGAAATGGCCAAACTGGCCGGCAGTCTGAGATTTTTGGAAGTTGGAGTCCGCGCCCAGAGAGAGGGCGCGCCGACAGCACTCGCTTCGTAACGGAGAACATCACATGGCACTGAAACCAGCAGCCAAGACCGGGGATACCGGCAAGAAGGGTTCGCTATTCGGATTCATGAATCGCGGGAAGTCCAAGTCCATCATCGAACCCGCGGCAGGTGGAACCACCGGTGTACCTTCGACCGGCTCGGCCGAGGAAACGAAGCGGATCAAGGCGGAGGTTGCAGCGGCGAAGGTCGCAAAGCCGAAACGTGACATCGGCTCGTTCAAAGTTCCGTTCATCGGCAATCGGCCTGCAGAACAGCAGCTGCCGATCCTGCTGATCATCGCCGGGATCTTTGGCGCCCTGACCATCGGCGCCATCGTCCTCGACGGCATCAATCGCAACAACATCGCGACTTACACCAACATCACGTCGCAGCTCCAGTTCCACACGCAGCGCCTGGCCAAGTCAGCCGGCCTCGCCGCGCGCGGCGACGCGGTGTCCTTTCCACAGTTGCAGGACAGCCGTGATGAATTCCAGCGCTACCTGGATGTGCTGAACAACGGGGGCGAGGCATTCAACAACAATGTCCCCTCTGCAAGGATCAGCGAGGAAACCACATCCCGCCTGGAAGAACTGACCAAGCGATTTGCCGACGCGACCCAGGCCGCCACGTCCATTCTCGCTGCGAAAAACGACCTCGTCGATTTGTCGCGCAATGTGGCGCAGGTGCGTGCCGGTACCGAGGAACTCGCAGTGTCCTCCGCAGAACTGACCGGACTCATGCAGCAATCAGCCGCACCCCCGGCCCAGGTGCTCAAGGTGAATCGCCTCACGTTTTATTCCGAGCGGCTGGGAAAAGGCGCGGCGGAAATCTTGGGATCGGAAATCATCGACCCGGAGACGCCGTTTCTGATGGGTAAGGACACCAATGACTTTCGCGAAATCCTGAAGGCCTTGGAGAGCGGATCGGACGCGCTCGGCATTACGACGCTGCGCGACAACGACTCCAAGAGCAAGGCGGCGAAACTGCGGTCCCAGTTCACCGAGTTCGAAAAGAACATTGCGCCAATTCTCAACAACGTGCAAAAACTGGTTTCGGCGCGGCAGTCCGGACGCGCCTTGCAACAGGGTTCCGAGCAGCTGCTGTCCAACGTGGAACAGTTGCAGAACGCGTTTGCCGTTGAACGCAAGAATACGATGCTCTACATGGCCATCGTGTTTGGCGTTATCTCGCTATTGTTCCTGGCGATCATCGCCTTCGTCTTCCTGGCCGACGCCCGCAAGCGTGCCGCAGACTCGGAAGCGGAGAACAAGCGGAATCAGGAGGCCATTCTGCGCCTGCTCAATGAAATGGGCGACTTGGCGGACGGTGACCTGACCATCCGCGCCAAGGTGACCGAAGACATCACGGGCGCCATCGCAGACTCGATGAACTACACCATTGACGAACTCCGGACGCTGGTTTCCGGGGTGAATACCGCTTCCTCGCAGGTGTCGGTCAAGTCCCAGCAGGCGCAGGCGGTTTCGGTGCAGCTGCTCGATGCCGCCGAGAAGCAGTCGAAGGAGATTCAGGACACCACGAAGGACGTGCTGATGGTGGCCGAGACCCTCACCCGCGTGTCTTCAAACGCCGAAGAGTCCTCCCAGGTGGCCATGCGCTCCCTGGCTGCGGCGGACAAGGGTCGCGTGGCCGTGCAGGATTCCATTTCCGGCATGAACGACATCCGCGACCAGATCCAGGAGACCTCCAAGCGGATCAAGCGACTTGGCGAAAGCTCGCAGGAAATTGGTGAAATCGTGGAGCTGATTTCGGACATTACCGAGCAGACCAACGTGCTGGCGTTGAATGCGGCGATCCAGGCGGCATCAGCCGGCGAAGCGGGCCGCGGATTTTCCGTGGTTGCCGAGGAGGTTCAGCGATTGGCCGAGCGCTCCGCCGAGGCCACCAAGCAGATCGGCGCCATCGTGAAGACCATTCAGGCGGACACGCAGGATGCCGTCGCGGCCATGGAAAAATCGACCGCGGGCGTGGTGGAAGGGGCAAAGCTTTCCGACGCCGCCGGCCAGGCGCTGGCCGAGATCGACTCGGTGACGAAGAACCTGGCATCCCTGATTCAACGCATTTCGGCCGAAGCATCGGCGCAGGCCACCTCGGCCAACCGGGTGGCCCGCAACATGCAGGACATTCTCGAGATCAACCGGCAAACCACGTCGGGCACGCAGCAAACGGCAAACTCGATTCGCGAGCTCGCGGAAGTGGCGAACGATCTCAAGGCTTCCGTCTCGGGCTTCAAGCTCTAGCGCGCATCCCCACGACCCTCGAGACGACCCGGATCATTCATGTCCGCGAATCCGCAATCGATTGACATTGGCCCACTGTCCTGGGTGAAGACGGAGATTGAGCATTCGCTCAACGAGGCGAGATCGCATCTCGAGAAGTTCTCGCAGAATCCGGCGGACACCAAGGCTGCAAAGTATGCCGTCACGCATCTCCATCAGGTGACGGGCGCATTGTCCATGGTCGGCCTGGGAGCGGCGACGGCGTTCAACGAGGAAATCGAACGGCTGGTCGGTTCGCTGGAAACCGATCCCAATGCCCGTTCAAACCTGGCCGAGCGCATCTTGTCCGCGAAGGCGGGCATGAACAGCCTCTCGGGCTATCTCGATCGCCTGATGAGCGGCGAGGCAGACCGTCCGATGATGTTGGCCAGCGCCTATATCCGCGTCAACCGCGCGCGCGGGGCGACGGATGCCGCCGAATCCGATCTGTTCTCCCCCGACCTGGCGCAAGCCATGCCGGTGTCCGACGACACCGTTGCATTGCCCAAGCCGGAGATGATGATCGAGGCGGTGAAGCAACGCCGCAGCATGTTCCAGGCCGGCCTGCTCAAGTTGTTGCGCGACAAGGACTTCGTCGGCGGCGCGCGGGACATGCGCAATGCCACCCTGGCGATCGAGGCGTTGCAGTCCACCTCGCCTTCCCGCGCGTTCTGGTATGCCGCCGGGGGTTTCTTTGATGCAGTCGGCTCCAACCCCGCCGAGGCGGGCGCGCTGGCAGTCCAACTGTTTGGCAAGATCGATCAGCAGATCAAGTTGCTCATTGAGGGCGTGCAAAAGGTTCCGGAAAAACTGTTCAGGGACATCCTGCTCGTCATCGGCCGATCCAAGGCCCAGACTGAGCGCCTCAAACGCATTCGTGAGCTTTACAAACTTGATGAGCTGCTGGCGGTGCCCGACTCTCCGGGCGACGCGAGCGCCGATGAGGGTACCAAGGCGGTCGTCCGGGCGTTGCGGGAGCAGGTTCAAGCACAAAAGGACAATTGGCTCCGATTTACCGGAGGCAATCGCAGCGCCTTGGAGCCCTATGTCACCCAGGCGGAAACGTTGTTCCGAACCTGCCAGCGGCAGGGCAACAAGGAAATCACCCAGGTCGTGCAAGCGCTCGGCGCCGTGGGGTCCCACCTCAAGAAGACCCTGACTCCGCCGAGCGAGGCACAGGCCCTCGAAGTGGCGACAGCTTTCCTCTTTCTGGAATCGTCCCTCGAAAACTATTTCCGTCTGACGCCCGAGTTTCCGAAACAGGCGTCCAACATCGTCAACCGTTTGAAAGCTGCGATGACCGGAGCGCCCTTGGCGCCGGTCGATTCGGGGCCCAATGCGCTGGTGGACAGCATGACCAAGCGCGCCCAGGAACGCATGCTGTTGTTCCAGGTCGGGCAGGAGGTGCAGGTCAATCTTGCGACGATCGAATCCGCCCTGGACAATTTCTTTCGCGACCCCCAAAAGGTATCGGAACTCTCGATGTTGCCCCCGTTGTTCGCGCAGGTCCAGGGCGCTCTTGCCATCCTGGAGCTTGACGAAGCGGCGGCCCTTAACCAAATTTTGCGAGATCGCGTCGGGCAATTTGCCTCGGGCGCCCTCAAGGGGCAGGGCGACGACGCCGATGCCGTAGCGGAAGGCGTCTCGGCGCTGGGCCTCTTCGTGTCCGCCTTGCAACAGGGTTCAGCAAACGCGCGTGACAGCCTGCTGCCCGCCCTGATGCGGTTCGGCCTGGCTGAGGCCCAGCCGGAGCCTGAAGCCACCTTGGTGCGCAGTCCGATTTCGCCGGCCGACGTGGACGTGGCCAAGCAGAAGGTTCAGGCGCTCTACGAAGACTGGAAGCAGCAGCCGGAACAGACCACCACCCGGGACCATCTTCGCGAGGCCGTCAAGGAACTCAAGCAGGATGCGGCGCTGGTGGCCGACAGCGATGCGGTCAAGCAAAGCGAAGTGGCTCTCAAGGCAATCGACGCCTCCATGGATCCGAACAAGACCGGGGTCATGGAAGCGTTGTCCGATATCGCCCCGGAACGGCCCGCGGAGACGCCCACCCCGCAAGTGGTTCAGTTGATCGACGCACCGGAATCGGAAATCGACCAGGAATTGCTGGAGATCTTCCTTGAGGAGGCAACGGAGGTCACCGCCACGATTCGCGAGAACCTCGCTGTCGCGCGGACCGCACCACATGACCGTGAGGTGCTCACCACCATTCGGCGCGGATATCACACACTCAAGGGCAGCGGCCGCATGGTCGGCCTGACCGACTTGGGAGAGGTCGCCTGGAATTGCGAACAGGCAATGAACAAGTGGCTCAAGGACGAAAAGCCGGCCTCCCCGGGGCTGCTGCAGTTTATCGATCATTCGTCCGCGCGATTTGCCGAATGGGTCGAGCTCCTGAAAGCGCAAGGGCACGCGCGCATTGACGGCGACGAGATCGCGCGCGCTGCCGATCGCATCAAGAACGATCAGGAGCCGGAATTTTCCGTGCCGGTTTCCGGAGTGGTGCTCCCAGTTGAAGTCCCGGTCGAGGCGACGTCCGCTCCCCCGATACAGGCAGGCTCGGAGGTCGTTTCCGCGCATGAACTTCCACAAGCAGTGCCAGCGAACGTGCTTGCGCTCGAAGGCGCGGAGATCGCAAGCACGTCCGGCGAAAGCGCCGCGCTCCTCACGGAAGCAGGGGAGGCGTTGGCCCCCGCCGCACCCGCACCGGAACCCGCGCCGGCCGACGTCGCGCCAGTCGACGCGTCTCCGGATTGGCTCGATGCAATTGCGCTCGAGGCCACCCCGGCTGCAGAAAACGTGACAAAGGCCCCCGAGGCCGACGTCGCGCACGCTTTGGTCGGTCACGCGGATGTTGAGCCCCCGCCGGGCCTGCCCTTTGCAGCTGTGGCAGCGCCCGCCGTCGAGCACACCATCGGGCAACATGCCGAACCTCCGGCGCTGCCGCCAGCGATTCCCTCGGCACTCGAAGCGGAGTTCTTTGAATCGGTCGATGCCCCTTCAACTGCGGCTGCTGATCACGCTCCGGAGCCCGTTGAAACGCCCCCGCCGTTGCCTGGAGTGGAACCGCCGCAAATTCACGCGCCGGTCGAGGTGCACGCCGAACCCCCACCACTACACGCCTTCGACGATCTGCCGCCGCTCCCGGAACTTCCGACAGTACCCGTTGGCGCCGTCGAGACCCCGCATGAGCCGGTGGGGGATGAGCCCGACATCCTGGTCGGAAGCGTGGCCGTTCCGGCGGCTCTCTACCAGATCTACCTGGGCGAAGCGGATGAGCATATCGCCGTGCTGGATCACGAAATGTCGGCGCTGGAATCCGGCAAGACCTTGACCGTCAGCCACGAATTCATGCGTGCAGCGCATACGCTGACCAGTTCCTCGCGCACGACTGGATTCGAATCCTTGGCGGACCTCGCCCACGGACTCGAAAAGTGGCTTCAAGACGCCATCGAATACCAGCCGGAGTTTGACCATTCGCGCCTGTACACCACGCGCAATGCGGTCGATGGCTTGGCATCCATGGTGCGGGCATTGCACCACCGTGAGGTTCCCGAAGCCCGCGAAGGGATCATGGCGGATCTTGGCCGGTTGCGCGAGGCCTTGCGCCAGGCGGTCCATGTGGGCGAAGGGACCCACTTGAAGCGCCCCGAGGGCCTGGCCGAAGCGATTGCGCAGGCCAATGCCCAGCGCGACTCGGTGGACACCGCGCCGTTCGAACCCGCAGCTGCACCGCCTTCTGCCGACCCGGGCTTTTCGTTTGACGAACCGGCTACTTTGGCGGAACCCGCTGATGTGGAAGCGCCTGGTGAGCCGACAGGTATGGAACCGCCCCCGGGGGATACGGCGCCAGAGCATAAGGCCACCGAATTGTTCAACCCCGCAACCGTGCTGGGTATCGCGGGCGTTGCGACAATGGTCGGCAGTGCTGCGGCTATGGGGAGCGGCGAGGCCGAAAAAGCCGAACAACGCGCGCCAGCATCGAGTGAAGTCGCGCATTCAGACGCGGCAGCCGCTCCAGTAGAAGCGATCGAGGTTGCACCGGCCGCTGCACAGCCCGTTGCGCCACTGGCTGCGTCGCCGGAGCCGACCACCCCCGTGCCGAGTTCGGCGGAAGCAGAAAAGGAACGCCGTGTCATGGTCGACGACATCGACCACGACCTGTTGCCGATCTTCCTTGAGGAAGCAAAGGAACTGATGCCCGCGGTGGGCGATGCGCTCCGCCGCTGGCGCGGACAACCCGCCGATCACGCGCCGGTCGCGGAACTGGCGCGGCATCTACATACGCTGAAAGGCTCCGCACGCATGGCGGGGCTGATGCGCCTGGGTGAACTGGCGCACATCATGGAAGAGCGCGTCATCGTGCTTGACCGTACCGCCGAGCCGGGCGGCTCCAGTTTCGAAGAAGTCGACGAGCGGCTCGACCGCTTCAATGCGGCCATCGAACGCTTGTCCGCAGGTGATTTTTCGTCGGCTCCGATCGAGATTCCGGTCCTTGCCGATGTTCCACAAGAGTTGCCCGGGCCGATGGCCATGCTGGCGGCTGCGCGCGCGGAAATCGTTGCCGAAGGCGAAAAACTCGAGGGCCGCGAACGCCAGGCGCAGTTGCGGGTGAATGCAGACATCATCGACCGCTTCGTCAACGAAGCCGGCGAAATGTCGATCGCAAGGTCGCGCGTGGAGCAGGAAATGCTCACGTTCAAGAGTTCCATTGCGGAACTGGCGGAGAACGTGAATCGGATGAAGTCCCAGTTGCGCGAAATCGAGATCCAGGCCGAATCGCAGATCCAGTCGCGCATCAAGGAAGCCGAGGAGCACGGCGAAAGTTTCGACCCGCTGGAGTTCGACCGGTTCTCGCGTACCCAGGAGTTGACGCGCTTCCTGGCCGAGAGCCTCAATGACGTGGTCACCCTGCAACTTTCCCTGCAGAAGAACCTCGATGAGTCCGAGGCTGCGCTGATCCAGCAGTCGCGCCTGAATCGCGACCTGCAACAGGGGCTGATGGGCGTTCGCCTGGTGCCGCTTGGGAACCTGCAGGACCGTTTCTATCGGCTGCTGCGCCAGACCGCCAAGGAACTCGACAAGAAAGCCAACCTCGAATTCCGCGGTACGCGGGTGGAAATCGACCGCTCGGTGCTGGAAAAGATTACCGCGCCATTCGAACATCTCTTGCGCAACGCCGTCGCACACGGCCTGGAGACGCCCGCCGAGCGTCTGGCCAGCGGCAAACCCGAGATCGGCGAGATCACGATCGACGCTCGCCAGGTCGGCAACGAAGTCGTCATGACGCTGGCTGACGATGGCGCGGGCTTGAATTTCAAGCGTATTCGCGAAAAGGCGATTGCGCAGGGATTGCTGGATGCCAATGCCGACGCCACGGACGCCCAGTTGACGCAGTTCATCTTCATGGCGGGGTTTTCGACTGCGGAGCAGGTGTCACAGGTGGCCGGGCGCGGCGTCGGCATGGACGTCGTTAGAAATGAAATTGTGTCACTGGGTGGCCGCATCGACATTGCCTCCACGGCCGGCCGCGGCACCACCTTCACCATCGCCCTGCCCTTGACCCTGGCGGTGACCCAAGCGGTGCTGGTCAATGTGGGCGAAAACGTGTACGCGATCCCCTCTGTCATGATCGAGCAGGTCCAGGAATACAAGGGCAAGAAATATGATCCCTTCCTGGAGTTGAAGGAAATCGAGTGGAAGGGCAACCGCTACCCGTTGAGATCCCTCGAGGTGCTCCTCGGAAATCGTTTCACGGTCTCGGCCACCAAGAAGGCCGCGGTGATCCTTGCAAAATCCGGCGCGCAACGGGCGGCGGTGCAGGTTGACTCGATCATCGGAAACCGTGAAATTGTGGTGAAAAACATCGGCCCGCAACTGGCGCGCCTGCCGGGGATTGCCGGTGCAACGATGACCGGCGCCGGAAAGATCATCCTGATCCTGAATCCCGTGCAGCTCGTCTACCACGAGACCGCAACCTTCAGCTCCGGCGACGCCGCAGTCGCCGTCAAAACCGATGCCATGCGTGCCGCCACTGAGGCAACGCCCGACGCCATCGAATCCCTGCCGGCGCAATCGCTTGCCGAGACCATCGCCGCGGAAGCCCCGGCGGTGCCCGAGCAGCCCGTTCCGGTTCAGCGCGCCAATCCGCTGGTCATGGTCGTGGACGATTCGTTGACCGTACGCAAAATCACCAGCCGCATGCTCACTCGCGAAGGATTCGAAGTCGCCACCGCCAAGGACGGCGTCGACGGGTTGCAACAGCTCCAGGATATCGATCCCGATATCATCCTTCTCGACATCGAAATGCCGCGCATGGATGGCTTCGAGTTTGCGCGCAACGTGCGCGCGGACCAGAAGACGAAAGGCATCCCGATCATCATGATCACGTCGCGAACAGCCGACAAGCATCGGAACCACGCGATGGAGATTGGCGTCAACGAGTACATGGGCAAGCCCTATCAGGAAGAGCAATTGCTTGCCAAGATCCGCGAGTTCATCAAGCGCACGCCGGCGTAATACGGGGTCTCTCCGGACCCGACCGGTCCCGGAGTTGCCGCGCCTTCGGGCTTGCCGCTATTCTCGGCCCTGGATTGCTGCACCTTCCGGCTGAAGAAACAACTCGAGCAAGTCATTGAGGAACATCCGCCCCTTTCGAGTCGGACGGGCGAATGCGTGATCGCGTTCCAGCAGTCCCGTGCTTTCGGCCTGGCGCAACGCCGGGAGAATGGAGTCAAGCCCCAAGCCGGTACGCTCGCGAAACAGCGCCAACGGAAAACCCGACTCCAGCCGCAGGGCGTTCAACATGAATTCAAACGGCAGTTCCGCCGACGAGACCTCGCGCCTTTCCTGAATTGCATCTCCGGCCAGGGACTGCTGCATGAACTTCTCGGGGTGTTTGTGTTTCACGGTGCGGACAATCCGGTCGGCAAACGAAACCTTGCCGTGTGCACCCGCGCCGATGCCCAGGTAGTCCCCGAAGTTCCAGTAGTTGAGATTGTGCCGGCATTCGCTGCCCGGCCGGGCATATGCCGAGGTCTCGTAGTTTACGTAGCCGGCCGCGGCCAGCCGCTCGATCACCATCGCATGCATGTCGGCGGCAAGGTCATCGTCCGGCAGGCGCGGCGGGTCGCGATGGAACAGCGTGTTGGGCTCCAGGGTCAGGTGGTACAGCGACAGGTGCGGCGTCCCGTGGGTCAACGCGGCGTCAACGTCCTGCTCGCACTCAGCCAACGTTTGCTCGGGTAGCGCAAACATGAGGTCGAGGTTGACATTCTCAAAATGCTCCCGGGCCATTCCGATGGCGGTGCGCGCTTCTTCAGCGCCGTGGATGCGCCCGAGCGCCTTCAGGTGCCGGTCGCAGAAGCTCTGCACGCCTATGGACAGCCGGTTGACACCCGCTTGCGCAAACCCGGCGAATTTGCCGGCTTCCACCGTCCCCGGGTTGGCTTCCAGCGTAACCTCCGCATCCGGATCCAGCGTCGCGCGCGCGCGCACTGCCGCAAGGATTTCATCGATAGCCGCCGCCGAGAACAGGCTCGGCGTACCGCCCCCGAAGAACACGGCAGAGACTCGCCGCCCCCAGATGTTCGGCAATTCCTGGTCCAGGTCGGCGATCAGGGCGTCCACATATCGACGTTCCGGGAGGCCTTCGCGCGCCGCGTGCGAGTTGAAGTCGCAGTAGGGGCACTTGCGTACGCACCACGGCAGATGAACATACAGAGTCAGTGGCGGAAGCACGGACAGCTCCTCCCTGCCGCCTCGCGCAGGGACGGCGAGCGTCTTCAAGGCTGCGCCCATCCGGAAAGCTTCGCCGCAAGAAGCTTCATCGCCTTGCCGCGATGGCTGATCCGGTTCTTGGTCTCGGCCGGCAGTTGCGCTGCTGTGCAGCCATGCGCACGGACGAAGAAGTGGGGGTCATATCCGAAGCCACCCCCTCCGGCCGCCTGTTCCACAATCTCCCCCGCCCACTCGGCTTCAGCGATCAGGGGCATCGGATCTTCGGGATGCCTGACCAGGACCAACGCGCAGTAATAGAACGCCCGGCGGTCCGGATGCGCCGTGAGTGCCGCAATCAACTTTGCGTTGTTGCGGGCATCCGACCGGGGCTCGCCGGCAAATCGCGCCGACTGCACGCCCGGCGCGCCGCCCAATGCCAGCGCGCAGATGCCCGAATCATCCGCCAAGGCGGGATACCCGGAAAGCGCGGAAGCATGTCGCGCCTTGGCCAGCGCGTTTTCGAGAAAAGTCGGATGCGGCTCGTCGGCTGGCGCGATGCCCAACGCGTCCTGCGAAACGGAAGCGATACCCAGGGGAGCGAGCAATGCGGAAAACTCCCGCAACTTGCCGGCATTGCCCGAGGCGATGACGATTTTGTCCATGCGGATATTATCCCGTGCGGCCTGTCGGGATGCTGCATTGCGATAAAATCGAATTCTCGCCGCGCTGCCGAGGCGGCACCGTTTTCATCCTTTCCCAGTCCAGGAACACACGATGACCATCAAAGTTGCCATCAATGGCTATGGCCGCATCGGCCGCAATGTCCTCCGCGCCCACTACGAATCGGGCAAGAAGCACAACATCCAGATCGTCGCGATCAACGATCTCGGACCGGTTGAAACCAATGCCCACCTTACGCGTTACGACACCGCCCATGGCAAGTTCCCGGGGACCGTGGCCGTCGAAGGGGATTCGATGGTCGTCAATGGCGACAAGATCAAGGTGTTCGCCCAACGCGATCCCGCGCAGCTTCCTTGGGGCGAGCTCGGCGTTGACGTTGTGCTTGAATGCACCGGCTTTTTCACCACCAAGGAAAAGGCATCGGCCCACCTGAAGGGAGGCGCCCGGAAAGTCATCATTTCAGCCCCCGGCGGCAAGGATGTCGACGCCACCATCGTCTACGGCGTCAACCACGGCACGCTCACTTCCGCCATGACCGTCGTCTCGAATGCGAGTTGCACGACCAATTGCCTCGCCCCGCTGGTCAAGCCCCTGCATGACAAGCTGGGCGTGACCACCGGACTGATGACGACCGTGCACGCCTACACCAACGACCAGGTATTGACCGACGTGATGCACGAGGACCTGCGGCGCGCGCGTTCGGCCACTATGTCGATGATTCCCACCAAGACCGGCGCGGCCGCGGCCGTGGGACTGGTCCTGCCCGAATTGAATGGAAAGCTGGACGGTTACGCGATCCGCGTCCCCACCATCAATGTGTCGCTGGTGGATCTCTCGTTCATCGCCGCCCGCGAAACGACGGTCGATGAAGTGAACGCGATCATGAAGGCGGCCAGCGAGGAACCCGGCATGAAGGGGATCCTCGGTTACAACAAGGCACCGCTGGTCTCGATCGATTTCAACCACGACAGCCATTCGTCGACCTTTGACGCCACGCTCACGAAGGTCAGCGGCAAGCTGGTGAAGGTCTCCTCGTGGTACGACAACGAGTGGGGATTCAGCAATCGCATGCTCGATACCACCGTGGCGTTGATGGGCGCGAAGTAAGTTCTGGCGGGCGATGGCGGCGCCGCGCCGCCCATCGCGACCTTTGGCGTCAACAGCAATGCACGGGAAGTCTTACCCTGGAGGCATCATGATTTCATGTCGGACTCGCATTGGTTTCGGATTGGTGATCCTGGCGTTGCTGGCCGCCTGCAGCGAGAAGCGGCCGGAGCCGCCCAGCATGCCCGTGGAGTCCGCGGGCCAGGCCATGCGCCGCGACAACGCCGACATCGCCAAGCGCCTTGCGGAACAGAAGGCAGCCCTGGAAAAGCAAGCCGGCGAAGACCGCGTGGTACGCGAGAAACAGGCGCGAGTCGATGCGATCTACGCCATGGGCCGCCGCTGGGATGGCGCGGTTGCCGCCGCCGCCGGGGCGACGCGCGCCAAGCTGGACGAGCCGCTTGCTGAGATGGAGAAGATCAAGACCGAAGCGGCGACGATCGAGGTCGATGCCTGCACCGGCAAGGCGCGAGACCTTTTGGTGTCCTCGATGACGGCCACGATTGATGCGTATCGGCAATTCAAGGGCGAGACCGGCGATCCGAGCGACGCGGTGAAGGCCAAGAACAAGGAAGGCGCCAATTTGCTGGCCGAATCCAGTGCGCAGATTTCCCTTTGCAAGTGAACCGTTCCGCCTAAGGGCTGATTGACCCATGAATTTCCAGCGCCTAGCCGACCTCCCGCTCGCCGGGAAGCGGGTCTTCATCCGCTCCGACCTCAACGTGCCCCAGGAAGACAGCGGGCGAATCACCGACGACACGCGCATTCGTGCCTCGTTGCCGGCGATTCGCCTGGCGTTGGAAAAGGGGGCCGCGGTGATGGTGACGTCTCATTTGGGGCGCCCAACGGAAGGTCAGTTGCGTGCGGAGGATTCGCTGGCACCCATTGCAACGCGCATGTCGGAACTATTGGGCCGTACGGTGCCGCTGTTGGCGGGCTGGGTCGATGGCGTTGCCGTGAATCCGGGCGAGGTCGTGCTGCTCGAGAATTGCCGCGTCAACGTTGGCGAAAAGAAGAATGACGAGGCGTTGTCGCGCAAGTTGGCTGCGCTGTGCGACATCTACGTCAACGATGCCTTCGGCACCGCGCATCGCGCCGAAGCGACGACACACGGGATCGCGAGGTTCGCGCGCGTGGCCTGCGCCGGCCCGCTGCTGGCTGCCGAGCTGGATGCGCTGGGGCGCGCGCTGCGGGCACCGAAGCGTCCATTGGTGGCCATCGTCGCCGGATCCAAGGTCTCCACGAAGCTCACGATCCTGAAATCGCTGGCGGAAAGAGTTGACCAACTGGTGGTGGGGGGTGGCATAGCCAACACGTTCTTGCTGGCGGCGGGTTTCCCCATCGGCAAGTCATTGGCGGAGCCTGACCTTGTTTCGGATGCCAAGGCCATCATCGACATGATGGCCGCGCGCGGCGCAGCCGTCCCCATTCCGGTGGATGTGGTGTGTGGCAAGTCCTTTTCCGCGGATTCGCCCGCCGTCACGCGCCGCGCTGCCGACACACAGGCCGATGACATGATTTTCGATATCGGTCCTGAGTCCGCGGCGCAACTGGCGGGCGTCATGAAGGGTGCCGGCACCATTGTCTGGAACGGCCCCGTGGGGGTTTTCGAGTTCGACGCGTTTGCCCGCGGTACCCGTGTTCTTGCGGAGGCGATCGCCAACTCGGATGCATTCTCGATTGCGGGCGGCGGCGATACCCTGGCTGCCATCTCCAGATTTGGCGTCACCGAAAAGATCTCCTACATTTCCACCGGCGGCGGCGCCTTCCTGGAGTTCCTCGAAGGCAAGACCCTGCCGGCGGTGGAGATTCTCGAGCAGCGCGCCGTTCAATAGTTGAAGGAATCGCCATGCCCCGCGCTACAAAGATCGTCGCCACGCTAGGACCTGCCACCTCCTCACC
>CAZTYC010000004.1:0-35349 GCA_964617435.1 uncultured Burkholderiales bacterium | reverse complement strand
AGCGCGGCGAAGACCGCGGGCGAGCTGGTCCAGATGGCGAAATCCCAACCGGGCAAGCTGTCCTATGGATCAAACGGCAACGGGACGGCGCAGCACCTGATCGGCACCCAATTCGAAAACGAGACGGGCACCCAGTTGCTCCACGTACCCTACAAGGGCAGCGGACCGCTGACAACCGACCTGTTGGGCGGCCAGGTGACGATGTCGTTCGACACGGTCACGCCGGTGCTGCCGCACATCAAGGCTGGCAAACTGCGCGCGCTGGCGGTGACGACCGGCTCGCGGTCCTCCGCCCTTCCGGAGGTGCCGACCCTCGCGGAGGCGGGGATCAAGGGAATCGCGATCGGCACCTGGTTCGGGGTGTTGGCGCCCGCGGGAACGCCGAAAGAGCTCGTCTCGCGGCTGAACGCCGAAATGGTCAAGGTGATTCACTCGGCCGATTTCAGGAAGCGCATGGCCGACATCGGCGCCGAACCGATCGGCGACTCGCCCGAGCAGATGGCCCGGCAGATCAAGGAAGAGACTGACAAGTTCGCCAAGCTCGTCAAGCAGGCCAATGTGACGATCGACTAGGGCGGACTTGGCGTTGCCGGTATGCGCCGGCTGCGCGTTGAGACCGAGACGACCTCGTGGCGCTTGTATGGGGCCAGGTGAAGGCGCGCATCGGCAGGCGACTCGCGCGCACGCAAACCCGGCGTCCGGAATGACCCGATTGCAAGGCCGCAACCCATGCTGCGCGCTATTTGCGAACGGGCGGCGGTCCGGTCTTGACGGATCGTGTCACCAGCGGCTTGGACAATTGTTCCCCATAGCCCTCGATGACGGCCTCATATTCGCCTCCTCCAGCCCGCACCACGACCGATCAGGCGCCCGAGGGTTTGTCCTGCGTCACGTTGTGCGAAAACCGCTCGGGCAAACTCGCCACCACATAGGTCGTGTGGTTGCCGCCGCCCTCCAGGTGTTGATTTCCACCCAATTTTGACCCAGGGTTTTCATTCAAATTTGACCCACCCCATTGTCGCATGACGGTGTTACGTTGATGTGGATAAGTCTGTGGTTTCTGGATGGTTTTGACCTTTCTGTTTATTCAGGGGTTTTCTTTTCGTAGCCCCCGGGCGCATGGAACTATTGGCGAAGCGCCAGGACTCGTTGCCGGTTTCCACGATGTGGCAGTGATGGGTCAGGCGGTCCAGGAGCGCGGTCGTCATCTTGGTATCGGCGAACACATTGCCCCACTCGCCAAACGACAGGTTGGTCGTGATCAAAACGCTGGTGCGCTCGTAGAGTTTCGATAGCAGATGGAACAACAACGCCCCGCCGGCCTGGCTGAAGGGTAGATAGCCCAACTCGTCGAGAATCACCAGATCGACATGGATCAACCGGTTGGCCATCTGGCCGGCGCGGTTTGAGGCCTTCTCCAACTCCAGCGCATTGACCAATTCCACGGTGGAGAAGAAGCGCACCCGTCTGCCGTGCGCCCTGAGTGCCTCCACGCCGATGGCGGTCGCCAGATGCGTCTTGCCGGTGCCCGGCCCGCCGATCAACACCACGTTCTGTGCCGATCCGATGAACTCGGCCCGATGCAGTTCGCGCACCAGGGTTTCATCGACCTTCGCGGCGGCGAAGTCGAAGCCGGCCAGATCGCGATGAATCGGAAACCTGGCCGCGCCCATCTGATAAGCCATCGAGCGCACCGTGCGCTCGGCCACCTCGGCCTCGATGAGCTGCTTGACGAACACATCGGGGACGAAATCGGTATGGCGCGATTTGGCCAGCAGTTCCGGATAACAGGAGGCCATGCCATTGAGCTTCAGTTGTTTCAATTCGGCGACGATTTCAACGGACATGGACGCCTCCATTCACCATCAACGCGGCCAGCACCGGACTTCCGAGCAGCGCGGACTGGATTGCCGGGGTGATGCGCAACTGGTCATAGCGATCGACATCGGCCTTGGGTTCCTCCGTCAAGGTCAACGCCGTTTCCACCACAGCTGGCCTGGGCTGTGCGTGATCCTTCAACTGCGCCAGCAGATAGAGCACATGCTCGGAGCTCGGTTTGCCGACGGCCAATGCGGCCTCGGTGGCGGTGAGGATCGGATCGAGCCCATGCACCGGCACGGCGGCGAGGACTTGGGCCATCACCCGGTCGCCGCCGGGGCGGGCAAGCAATTGCTGTTGCAGCCGCCGCAACGGCTCCGGCATCGTCTCGAAAGGGGCACCGTTGCGCAGCGCCCCCGGCTTCTGGACAACCAGATCGATGTAGTGCCGCCAGTCATACAGGGTCTGATCGCGCTCGAAGGAGCGCACATGGCGGGCCACCTTCGCGCCATCGACAACGATCTCCACGCTCTCCGGATAGACCCGCACGCTGACGATGCGGTGGGCGTGTTCGCTGGGGACGCTGTAGCGGTTGCGCTCCAGGTGGATCAGGCCGGTCGAGGAGACCCGCGCCGGGTGTTCCACGTAGCCGTCGAACGGTTTCGGGACCGGCATCAGCTTGGGCAGTTCGTCCTGCAATAGTTCGGCGATCGTCAGCTCCGGCCACTCCGGGTGTTTGGTTTCCGCCCACACCCTGCGGCACTGGTGGCCGAGCCAGTCATTCAGGGTGGCCAGATCGGCCCAGCGGGTTTCCATCGCTTCGCGCCAGATCTGCCGGCGCCGGTCCAGCACATTCTTCTCCACGATCCCTTTCTCCCAACCGGAAGCCACGTTGCAGAACTCGGGCTCGAACAGGTAGTGCGAGGCCATGGCCTCGAAGCGGGCGTTGATTGTCCGGGCTTTGCCCCGCCCGACCTTGTCCACGGCCGTCTTCATGTTGTCGTAGATGCCGCGCACCGGAATGCCGCCAAAGGCAGCAAAGGACCTGGCGTGAGCGTCGAACAGCATTTCGTGGCTTTGCGTGGGGCAGGCGACGAGCCAAAAGGCGCGGCTGGCACAGAGCTTGGTGTGCGCCACTTCCAGCCGCCGGCGCAGCCCGCCGACAAAGGCGTACTCGGTGCTCCAGTCGAACTGGAAGGCTTCGCCCAGACCAAACTTGAGCGGCACGAAGGCGCGGCCACTTCCATGCAATGCCTGCTCGGCTTGAAACCGGCGGGAGAAGGCCGCTACCCGGCCATAGCCGCCCCGGTAGCCCATCGCGGCCAACTCCTGGTACATCGATTTGACCGTGCGCCGCTCGCGCTTGCTGCGATGCCGGTTGGCATTCAGCCACCCGGTCAAGGTCTCGACGTAGACGTCGAGTTTGGTGACGGCTTCGCGCTTTGGATAAACCGGCTCGACAACCTCTGGTTCCCGCAACCACTGCCGAACCGTGTTGCGCGCCAGCCCGGTCTTCTTCGCAATTTCCCTAATCGACAGATGCTCGCGAAACCGCATCCGCCGTATCTTGGCCAATATTCCCACTGTGATCACTCCTCAATTCCCCCCGCCTAAAAAATAGGCAGGGTAGTCGATTCACGTGGGTCAAAATTCGATGAAAATTCCTAAAGGAAGTGGGTCAATTCTGGGTGGAATTCAACAGAAGAATCAATGGACAGGGCTGTGCTCATCGCATGTGGTTTGGTATTTCGAGTCGGTTCAATGTTGGCGAAACGGCACTACGTTGCTCGATTGAAATGATCGAGAAGTCGCGGTGCTTGTGCAGCACGTGGGGCATAGGCATCAGGCATCGTTTCGCGCGACCTCTTGGCCCGCTGAATTCGCTGACAAAGATGGCTGTTCGACGCGCCCGTCCGCGTGCCGGGCAAACCGGCCGGCCGCTTCACGATGGACAGGGTCGGGGACGGGCCAGGGCCAGCCGCCGAATTGCGTGCGCCGGTAATCGGCAAACGCCTGCTCGATCTCGCCGTGCGTGCTCATTACAAACGGACCATATTGCGCGACTGGCTCTCCGATCGGGCGCGCCTGCAGCATCAACAGTTCGGCTACCGTGTCCCCGTTTGAGATGTCGATCGGCGAGTCCGCGCGAACTTGTATCGCGCAGTTCGGATCCAATGCTTGACCGGCCAGGGTGATCGACGTTCCCGAAAAGAAATACAAGCAGCGGTTCACGCCCGAATCCTGCGCTTGCGCCAATGTCATGCGCGCGCCGGGCTCCATTCGAATGGTCCAGATGGCGAGGTCCGATCCGGGCCGGGACGCCCAGGAGTCGGGCGGTGGGGCGGGGCGGCCCGCACCTGCAGCCGACGGCCCCCCGGCAACCTGCGTCACGAGCGTTGCGCGTCCGCGATCGTCGCGCTGCACAAGCTGCGGGATATTTTCCGCCCAGAACATCGTGAAATACGGCAACGCCATCTTGTGGGCCGCCGGCAGGTTGAGCCAGATCTGGAACAGTTCCAGCGGATTGGGCGCATCACGGGCAAGCAGCGGAAACATCTCCGCATGCACGATGCCGGACCCGGCGGTCAGCCACTGCACGTCGCCTCCCCCAAAACGCGCGGACGCGCCAAGCGAATCGGAATGGTCGATCACGCCGCGCCGGACCAGGGTCACGGTTTCAAATCCGCGATGCGGGTGGGCCGGAAAACCCGGCACCGTATCGCCGTGGTACATGTTCCACCCATCGATTCCGGCGAAGTCCTGGCCGATATTGCGCCCGGCCAGCGATGCAGCGGGGCCGAACGCGGCATTGCCCCCGGGGTACCGGTCGTGGTGGTGCACGCAGAACAGGAACGGGTCGAGCGTGGGCCACGGGTTGCCCAAAGTGCGGATGCCCAGGATCGCGGGGCTGCTCATGGGCGCTCCGAAGGCATTTGGACATCCGCGCGCGTTGCGCAGGTTTCATCACCAACGTCTCGATTCGTGAAGTGCATCAGCGCTTTCCGATTCGCACCCAGCGGGTCGTCAGGTAATTGTCCGGCCGGTGCACTGCGCTCACGTACCGGCGCATGACCCAGGCCGTGAGCGGCTGGTATAGGGGAATGTAGAAATTCTCCTCCTTTTCGACAAGCTGGAGCTGCTCGAAAAGCGCATCCCGCTTGGCCTGATCCAGTTCCGCACGGGACGCTTCCAGCAAGCGGTCATACGAGATGCTGGCCACCCCCGCGGAATTATTGGCCCCGCGCCCGTCCGGCTTCCAGGTATGCAGCAGCGACTCCAGGATGATCGTCGCATCGGCGGTGTAGGCGCCCATGCCGGAATGGTACGCGCTGAAGTCGCGCTGGGTCGTGCTGACGCGCTGCAGGAACTTCGCGCGGGGGGATACATTCAACGACACCTCGATTCCGCATTTGCTGATCATGCCCGCCAGCGCCACGCAGGTCTGCTCGCGGTCGTTTGCACAATCGAGGGTGACCTTGAATCCGCCGGGATATCCCGCTTCCTTCAACAGCGCCCTGGCCCGCGCCAGATCCGGCGGGCCGTAGGACGCCGCCTTGGCGGAGTAGCCCACGGCCCCCTTGGGCACGAGGGCGGCCGTGGGCAGTGCCAGGCCGCGCAGAACCACCTTTTGCAAGGCATCCCGGTCGATCGACAGCGCGATGGCCTGACGAACGCGGCGGTCCTGAAAAGGATTCCTGCCCTTGACGTTGCTGTATTTGAGCTCGGCATCGTGCACGTTGAAGGTCATGTGCATGGTGCGCAGCTCGGTTCCGGTCACGATCTGCAGGTCGGGCTGCATGCGCAGCCGCTCAAGGTCCTGCGGGGGCGGATCGATGATCAGGTCGACTTCCCCCGACAACAGCGCGGCCACGCGGGTGGCGTTGGATTTGATCGGCCGGAACACCACCTCCGATACGTTGCCTTCCATGCGGTCCCACCACTGCGCCGAGGCTTCGAGGACCAGCTTGGCCCCCGGCTCGAACGATTTCACCTTGTAGGGCCCGGTTCCCATGGCGTGGTGCGCGGTGTGGCTCTCCTTGTTGCCGGCATAGTCGTGCGGCTCCAGCGCCCCGTGCTTCGCGAGCCAAGCCTTGCTCATGATGGCGATGTCGGAGACCTGGGCCAGCATCGGCGCCAGCGGTTTTTCGCTGACGACATCCACCGTCAGGGCATCGACCATCGCGACGGATTTCACGCCGGACATCGACTCCTTGTGGTCGGACGTGGGCCGGCGCGCGCGCAGGAGCGAGAACACCACATCCTCGGCGCCCAGCAGGCTGCCGTCGTGGAAGCGCACGCCGGGACGCAGGGTGAACCGCAATGTGGTCGGGTTCAACTGCTGCCAGCCGGTCGCCAGCGCCGGCACCAGTTTGAAGTCCGGGTCGCGCGTTGCCAGGCGCTCGTAGACATCGTGAAGGATGCCGTCGCTGAACGCATCCGGGTTGGCATGGGGGTCCAGCGTGGTGATGTCATTGGATGACGACCAGCGCAGCACTTCGCCCGGCGCGTGCAACGGGAGCAGCAACAGCCCTGCAACGATGAGGCGGATCAATCGGGTGCGCATGGTGACCTTGTTCTGTTGCTGGTTACTGTACCAAAACCCCAAACAACGGTAACCTGATCCGGCTGGAAGCGCGCGGGAGCCGTGGAACGGTCGGCCGGGGAGGCGTGTCATTCATGGATTCAAAACAACAAGCATGCATCCGCCTCGTGTAACCAACACCAGGTGTGATGGGCGCAGAACGCCAATCGCATTGCCAAAGGAGTCACCATGAAATGCTCGTTCAAGCAGTTGATGTTTGCCGCCGGCCTCGGAATGGCGGCGGTGCCGCTCCACGCCCAAATCACTTTTTATGAGGCGGAGGGTTTTCGCGGCCGCACGTTTGTCGCAAACCGGATGGTGTCCAATTTCGCGGCCACCGGGTTCAATGACCGCGCGTCATCGGTCATCGTCGAGCGCGGGCTATGGGAGGTTTGCGAAAACTCGAACTTCCGCGGCCAATGCGTGGTGCTGCGCCGCGGCAACTATGATTCCCTCGAGCGCCTGGGCATGAACAACCGGATCTCGTCCGTGCGGCCGATCGAGCGGGGACGGGACTTCGAGCGCTTCCCGGAACCGTCGCCCCAACCGGCCTACGAGTATCGCCGCCGGCCGTCGGAACGCCTGTATGAGGCGCGGGTCACCTCGGTGCGCACCGTGTATCGCCAATCGGACCGTCGCTGCTGGAACGAATACGCGGCACCCGGCAACTCGAATTCGCAGCCCAATGTCGGCGGCGCAATCGTCGGGGCCCTGATCGGCGGCATCATCGGCCATCAGGTGGGTGGCGGCCGGGGCAAGGATGCCGCCACCGCCGCGGGCGCGGTGGCGGGCGCCGCGATCGGTTCCGGCGCCGGGTCCGACCGGAACACCTATTTCAACCATGAGGTCCGGCATTGCGAAAACGTCTCCAGCGACCGGCCCGAGTACTACGACATCACCTACGAGTTCCGTGGACGGGACTACCACGCGCAAACCTCGAGCCCGCCCGGCCGCACCATCACGGTCAACGAGCAAGGCGTTCCCCGCAACTGACCGACTGCAGGAAGCGGCGAGGCCGCCGCTTCCCGTCCGGCCCGCAAGCACGATCCTCCCAGCACGCCGATGAAGGACGATCCCGCCAAGCAGTTGGTCAGGCAGACCCAGGCGATCGTGGCGCGTGACCATGGCGCCCCGCTATCCGCCAGCGCCGAGGCCGACGTGACGGCGCTTGTCAATCGCGTTGGAGCGGCCCCTTCCCTGCGCGCCCTGCCCATCGAGCCCCGCGAAGTCACCATCCTGCTGGCCGACCTGCGCGGATTCACCTCGATCTCGGCGGCGCATCCGGCGGGCGTGGTGATCGGCGTCCTGAACCGCTGCTTGGCCGCCATGAGCGAGGTGGTGTTCCATCACCAAGGCACCATCGACAAATTCATGGGCGATTCGATCATGGTGCTGTTCGGCGCCCCGCAGACCCGCGGCGATGACGTGCAGCGCGCGCTGTCCTGCGCGGTGCAGATGCAGGTCGCCATGGCACGCCTGAACGAGGCCTTCCGCGCAGAGGGCCAGCCCGAATTGTTCCTGGGCATCGGCATCAACACCGGCGGCGTGATGGCCGGCAATTTCGGGGGCGAGGCTTATTCGGAATACACCGTCATCGGCAACGAGGTGAACCTGGCCTCGCGCATCGAAGCCTTTACGTTGCGCGGGCAGGTGCTGATCAGCGAAAGCACCTACGCGCGGTCGGACGGCTTCGTCGAAACCGGCCCGCCGATGGACGTGCACGTCAAGGGCAAGGATGGCCAGGTCACCCTGCGCGAGTTGCTGGCCATCCCCTCGTTGGGGCTGGTCACGCCGCGGCAGGACCCGCGCCGCAGCCGGCGCGTCAACGCGACCATCGCCTGCCAGGTGCAGCGTATTGAGAACAAGATCGTGGTGCCCACCTTGATCGATGCCCTGATCCTCGACATCGGATACCACGGCGTCCTCCTGCAATCCGCCGAAGACCTGCCCATGCACACCGACCTCAAGCTCGAATTCCTCCTCGGCCTGGTCGATTACCGCGTCACGGACGTCTATGCCAAAGTGGTCAAGCGCGTTTCCGACGACGGGCGCATGCGGTATGGGCTGGAATTCACCGCGATCAAGCCGGAGGCCACCCAGAAGATCCAGCTGTTCGTCCAGTTGCTGGTCGCCGGAAACTGACCGCCGCTCTGCACCAACAGCGCTCCAGCTTTTTGCGCGGCCGGGCGGCCGTTGGTTCCTCCGTTTGCCTGCGGGGTCACTGCGACTTGAACGCCTGCACCGTCTCCCACGCCACTTGCTGCAGGAATCCGGCGACCTCTTTCGGAAGACCGGCCGTGTATTCGTTCCCGACCGGCGATTTCCCGAACAGGCTTGCGTACACCGTGCAGACGCCAAGGTAGGTGCCCGCAAGGCTCGGGTGGCGCTTATCCGGCGCGTACAACTCCAGGTCCGGGCGGCGCGCCACGGCGCTTGCAAACGCCAGACCCGCGGGCACCACCTGGGCACCGGACGCCCGTCCGGCCTCCACATACGCATTGGCCAATTGCGGCGTCATTTCCGGCTTGTCCTTGTATGCCCAGGACATGAACAGGATCGGCCGGGCGCCGTACGCGCGGATCTTTTCGGCGTTCTCCTTCATATGCCGGTAAAACGTGTCCTTCAATTGCGGATGAATCGGACACTGGCTGCAATCCATCATCATGACGGCATCAAATTGCCGGCCCGGCGGATTGAATCGAATTTCGTTGTCGCCCACAAACGTATAGGCGCCCAGCCGTTGTGGCGCCAGATAGGCGGCCATGTCATGCCAATCGATGCCGGAACCGCTGATGGTCATCGACACGCCGCGATGGGAGATCGACTTGTCCCCGCGCACCAGCAGGCCGAGGTGGCTGTGCATGCTGTTGTTGTAATAGAAAAAGCTGTTGCCCACCCAGAGCATCACTTTCGGGCCCATCTGGGAACCCGCTGATTCGGCGGGGGCAGGGGCGGGCCGCGTCTCCGGCGACTGGGGCGCGTTCGCGCAAGCCACCAGCGCAATGGACAGGACAACGACGCAGGCTGTGCGAAACATTGGCTGGATCATGGTGAGCTCCTGGTGTCCGGTTGGCCCGGAGTCGCTGATCTTACCGGACGATTCGGCAGCCGGTGCCGCGGTCCGGTGTCATGGAATCCGTCAGGGGGCCCTATCGTCGCATCGGCATCTCAAGCCAAAATGGAGAACGGCCATCCATCAACCAGGGACCAGTCTCATGAAGATCTTCTTCGGGGGCATCGCCACCGAAACCAACACGTTTTCGCCGATTCCCACCGGCATCGAAGCCTATGAGTCCTGTTTTCTGGTGCGTGCCGGCGAGCACGGCGACGGGCCCAACCTGTTCACCGCGCCGCTCTGGGCGCTGCGGGAAAGAAAGCGCGAAGGCCATCACGACTGGCAGATCATCCAGGGCCTTTGCGCCTTTGCCATGCCCGGGGCGCGCACCACGCGCAAGGCGTATGAGGCCATGCGCGACGAAATGCTGGCGGACCTTGAGGCCGCGCTGCCCGTGGACCTCGTCATCCTCGGCATCCACGGCGCGATGATCGCCGAGGGCTACGACGATTGCGAAGGCGACATGCTGCGCCGCGTGCGAGCGATGGTCGGCCCGGACGTGGTGATCGGTGCGGAGCTCGACCTGCATTGCATCCTGACCGACGCCATGGTGCACGAGAGCACCCTTCTGGTGGCCTTCAAGGAGTATCCGCATACCGACATCATGGAGCGCGCGTTCGAACTCGTGGACCTTTGCATCGCCGCGGCGGCAAAGAAGATCCGTACGACCACCGCCGTGTTCGATTGCCGGATGATCGACCAGATGCACACCACGCGCGAACCGATGAAATCGATCGTCGCGCACGCCCGCTCGCTGGAACAGCAACCCGGCGTGCTGTCCGTCTCCATCGGTCACGGGTTTCCCTGGGGGGATGTGCCGGAGAACGGCGCCAAGGTGCTGGTGGTCACCGACAACGACTTGCCGCTCGCCCAACGCCTGGCGGCCGAAGTCGGGGAGCGGGTGATCGCCGCGCGCGGCAGCACCACCGCCGACCACCCGCCGCTTGAGCAGGCGCTGGCCGAAGCGCTGACCGTCACCGGCGGGCCGGTGGTGATCGCGGACACGGCCGACAATCCCGGCGCCGGCGCGGCGGGAGACTCCACCTTCCTGCTGCATGCGCTGCTGACCCGGCGAATTGGCAACGCCATCGTCGGCCCGCTGTGGGATCCGGTGGCCACGCAGTTCTGCTTCGATGCCGGTGAGGGGGCCAGCTTGCGGCTGCGCATCGGCGGCAAGGTGGGTCCGGATTCGGGCGTTCCCCTGGATGCCATTGTCACGGTAGACGGGCTCCAGCGTGATGCCCAGATGGTCTTCGGCGGGTTGCCCGCCCCGATGGGCGATGCCGCGCTGGTGAGCCTTGCGCTCGAGGGCGCCGCGCCGATCCAGATCGTGCTCAACACCCTGCGTACCCAGGCCTACGGCACGGAGGTGTTCACCCAGTTTGGCGTAAACCTTTCAGGCAAGCGCATCATCGTGGTGAAGTCGATGCAGCACTTCCACGCGGCGTTTGCACCGCTGGCGAAGAGGATCATCTACATGGGAAGCCCGGGCACGGCTTCGCGCAATTTCAAGTCGCTGCGCTACTACCACATGCCGCGGCCGATGTGGCCGTTTGACGCGTAGCCGCACAATTCCCGGCTTTTGCGCCCGTGGCGCAAGGCTTCATGTCACCTTGAATTCGGCGGCGGGCGTTTCGATTCGTCCAGGTCAAGGTACTTCCACGGCTCGATGTGCACCGTGTGCGGCACGTAGTTCCTGACCCACGGCTGGGCGACTGCGGAGCGCAGCAGGTACAGGTGCGGGATGATCGGCATGTAGGCAAACATCAACCGGTCCATTTCACGATAGAGCGCATTGCGTTCCGGCCCGTCCGTCAATTTGCGCGACCGCTCGAACAGCGCATCGAAGGCCGGCAGCGCAAAGTGCGAGGTGTTGGCATTGCCCGCCGCGGGCCCGCTCAGGATGACGTAGAAATCCTCGCCGTCCGGGAAGTCCATGTTCCATGCATCCTGCGAAAACTGGTGCTTCGCCGCCTGCCGCATGTTGTAGGCCTCGGTCTGGTGCACCTTGAGGATCGAATGGCGGATGCCAAGTTTTGCAAAGGTCTTTGAATACAGCTCGTCCCAGGGCACGAAGCGCGGCTCCGGAAAAGACAACAGCTCTACGGTGAGCGGCTTTCCCTGCGGATCCTCGCGAAATCCATCCCCATCGCGGTCCACGTAACCGAAGGCATCCAGCAGGGCCTTGGCCCGCGGCAGGTTGTAAAGGACGGTCTCGGTGCGGAATTGCGCATCATGACCGGCCACGCCCGGCGGCACCACGCCGTTGGCTGCGATGGCGCCGCCGTTCATGACGATATTGACTGCGGCCTCACCGTCGAAGGCGAGCGCAATGGCGCGCCGCAAGGCCACGCGTTCCGGCGTGTAGCCGCCGACCACCGGATCCTTCATGTTGAACGAGGCGAACCAGACCGAGGGATACGCATAGTGGCGCACCTGGATGCCTTGCTGCTGCAGGTACGGCGCCAGTTGCCCGTTGGGCACGGCGGCGGGACGAAACTCCACGGGGACGTTGATCAGGTAATCGTAGTCCCCGCGCAGGAACGTCAGCCACAGCGGCTGGCTTTCCACCGTGAACCCGAGCTCGACGCGATCCAGGATGGGCAACAGCCTGCCCTCCAGGGCGCGCGACACGTCCATGGAGTCTTCGGGCACGCCGGGGTCATGGCGGTAGCGTGCTTCACGGTAACGCGGATTGCGCTCGAGGACCATGCGGTGGCCCGGTTGCCATTCCCGGAGCCGAAAGGGTCCGGTGCCCACCGGATGCTGGTGCACATCGTCCCGGTACGTCTCGACGACCTCGCGCGCGACGGCCGCCAGGTTCTGCTGCGCCAGCACATGCAGGAAATTCAGGTCCGGCTCGGTCAGCTCGATGCGCAGCGTGTAGCGGTCGAGCACCGTCAGGCCGCGGATCGGCGACTCGTAGTCGAAGGGTTTCCCGGCGAGCGCCGCACTGCGCAGCGCCGCGGCACCGGCAATCTTGCCTTCCACCATGAAGAACTGGCTGGAGCGATAGCGCGGATCAAACAGGCGCCGGAAGCTGTACGCGTAATCCGCCGCCACCAGTTCGCGTGGCCGCCCCTTGAACGCCGGGTCGTCCGCAAAGTAGATGCCCGGCTTCAGGCGGCAGATGTACACGCGCCCGGCGTCCTGCACTTCGGGCATGTCGCGCAGGGTCAGCGCTTGCAGTTTGAGCGGCCGCGCGAGGTAATGGTATTCGAGCATCGGCTCGAACAGGTTGTCGATCAAATGCGCCGCATGCAGCGAATTGACCTGCGCCGGATCCAGCGGCCCGGTCGAGATCGTCTGCTTCACCACATGCAGGGTCTTGGCTGCGTGGGCCGCGGGAACGGCACACCCAAGGCATGCCAGGACGAGCACAACATGGGCGATTCGCGAGTTCACCAGCGCAGTTTAAGTGGGTTGCGCCGATTCCATCTCGCAACGCAAGGTGAACGCAATTTGCGTCAGGCACGGCAGCGCGCCGCTGCCGAGCCGTCCTCAACGGCTGTCATTGGATGCAGCGCAGGGGTGGCTGAATCGTCCCCAAGCGGATTGCCGGACGCCAAGGTTCAGGCATTTTCCGGCCATGGGTCCTTCCACGCGGGGAGCGCGTTCAGCGTGTCGAGCCAGCGCACGATGTTCGGGAAGCCTTCCATCGGCATGCGCGCCTCGCGCCAATAGCAGGCCATCGACGCCAACTGGAAATCCGCGATGGTGAGCCGGCCGCACGCCACGTGGGACCGGCTGGCGAGGTGGGTGTCCAACACCTTGGCAAAGAAGCCGAACGGCTTTGCCGCGGTTTTCAGCACCTCCTCGTCCGGCTCGCCCAGTCCGAACTGCGGCTTCACGATGAACTCCAGGTAGTACTTGCCCACCGCCGTGAGCCAGTGGCAATCGTTCCAGGACAGCCAGCGCAACACCTCCACCTGCTCTGCGGGCGCGTGGGCCGGCCACATGTCGGAGTTCGTGCCGATGGCGAGGTGCGCCATGATGGCGGAAGATTCCCACAGCACCAGGTCGCCGTCCACCAAGGTGGGCGCCTTCAGGTTGGGATTGAGCGCCGCGTAGTCCGGCGCGCGCAGGCCGCCCCGCTTGGCGTCGATCTCGATCAGCTCGGCCTTGATGCCCAGATGCTTCACCAGCGCCAGCACGCGGCGCGGTGCCTGGGCTTTGATCCAGTAGATCTTCATGGGGTCGGTTGCGCGTGGCGCACATGAACAATGAAGCGGACATTGTGCCGCAGATTCCAGTGCGGATCGGCCCCAGCAATAGGCGCTCGGCAGGCGCGGCCGCGCCAAAGCCGCCGCTCGTCCGCCGCAGTGCACCCACTCAGGTCATGCGCGCATCGACGCGTTCACGCACGGCGCGGGCCAACGGGCTCAACACCGATTCCGGAAACGGCGAGACGCTGCTGACATTGATTTCGCACAGCACGTAGCGGTCCATTCCGTCGGGAGTCTTGTCGCCCAGCAGGAAATCGCAATCCCACAAGACGGGAAGTTGTTCACTCGTCAGGTGGAACAAGTGCTTCAACTGCGGCACCCATTCGTCTTCCAGTTGGCGCTTCAACGCCTGGAAGGCCGGATTGTCCGGTGGTGTGTAAAGTCGCGGCGTGGTGGACGGAAAGGCGTCGCGCGGCCCGCCCTCCGGCGCCGGGCAGAGCGCATTCACCGCCTGGTGGCCGAACCCCTCGACCCGGTCGTGCACCAAATAGCAGCGCGTCATGCCCTCGGCAAGGCGCGCTTGGTAGGGCTGGTCGATCATGCGGCCCTCGCCTTCGAAATATCCGGCGCAGTGCCCTGCAAACTCGCCCACCGTCAATACGCGCTCGGCGCTGCCGCGCGGCGCTTCGCGCACCCGCAGGAACGGTTCCCGGTTGCTCGAAACCGCGCGCTCCGAAGCATCCACTTTCCAGACGCCGATCCCGCTGTGGCCCCGATACTGCTTGAGCACACGGACGCGGCCGGCTTCCCAATGTTCCATCAACCCCGCATGCAATTCCCCCAGCGTGCGGAACACCCGCGTTCCGGGCGCACTCCACGTCATGTCCAGCGTGTCCACGAGCACCTGTTTGGTCCCGAGCTTGAGAATGACATCCGGGTGGGTGCTTACAAAGACGCCGGTGGCCGCCACCTCGCGCAACAGCGCATCCAGATGCGTCCGGTCGCATCCTTGTTCGATCGGATTGACCCAGACCAGCGCGGCTTGCACGTCGGCGAGCTGCCGCTTCACGTCATCTCGCACGTCGTCGCAATAGACCACAGGCACGCCCTCAAGGCCGGCGTTTGCCAGCGCCGGAAAGATTGTCGGGACCTTGCTTGACTCCGGCGACGCCACGCGCCGGCGCTCGGCGTCGCCGTGGTAGATCACGGCGACCTTCGCGGAACGGTTGGATGAAGGTTGGGGAAGGGGAAGTTGAACAGCGGTGTCCATGGTCGAGCCTCATGAGAAGGCACAGCGCTTGGGCGAAGGGGACACCGCCGATGATCCGGGAGCCTGTGCGTTTCCCGAGACGTCATCGTAATCCGGGCGGTGGGCATTCGCAACACGCGCATGCCGATGCGAAACCCCAGATCCGGCGCGGCGTTTCGGGCCTTTTGGCCTTGCGGGCCGCACCGGATCTGGGGTTTTGTCTTCACCCCGGGGCAATCGCACCGCCGGTTCCGTGCGCGCCTGGAGGCCGGCCCGGCGGACATCCGGGCGTGAACGGCGTATAAAGGGGGTTGCCCACTCTTGAACTCTTGCGCTTGGGGTGAGTGGTGCCGGGCGCGATGCCCTCTCCGTAGTCGCGGTGCCGGAACAAGGCGCAAATCATCCACGGAGGTACCCCATGCTCAAGAAACTGATATTGGGATTGATGATTCTCGGGTTTGCCGGCACCGCGTCGGCTGCGGAAGTCTTCGCCGGCACTTGGAGGCTGAATGTGGCGAAATCGAAGTTCTCGCCCGGCCCCGCCCCGAAATCGGTCACCGTCGTGATCGCCGAAAAAGGCGCCGACTTTCTCGTCAGCGCGACCGGCACCGACGCCATGGACAAGCCGTTTTCAATCAAGTACTCGTTCCCACTGAAAGGCGGGCCGATTGCCTATACCGAAGGCGCGCCGGCGGCGGCGGCCAAGGTCGTGATCAAGCGGCCCAGTGCCAACACCATCGACGGCGCGTCCACGCTGGACGGCAAGGAAACCGGCAGCTCCAAGACCGTGCTGGCGGCGGACGGCAAGTCCTTCACCCGGACGGTGAAAACGACAGGCGCCGACGGCAAGCCGGTGCACAACACCGAGTTGTACGAGAAGCAATAGCCCTCCTCAGGGCTTGCGGATGTTGCGGCCGGCGTTCAGGTGCCGGCCCAACAAGGTTGACCGCATGAATGCGCGGCTGAAGACATGGCCGCCGGCACGTCTCGGTGATTGCGTATGCACGCGGGCCATTCACGACGCGTCCGGATTTTGTGGCGGGCGCACGCCATGACCTTGTTGCCAAGGCGCCGGCATGAACAAACGTTGGAACAGGGCGCGACAGGAACGGACCGCTCCGCAAAGCCGCATTGGCAAACGCGTGCCCATCAGCCTGATGGATTCGCACCCGCCTGCACGCTGCCGAGCGCATAGGTCAGCCGTGACGCCGCCCCTTTCAGCACCTTGGCGTGGCGCTCGTAGGACGCCTTGGTGAACCTTGCCACCGGGCCGGTGACGCAGGCGGCGCCGATCAGCGTGTTGTTGAGGCCGAACACCGGACACGCAACGCTGGCGACTTCCGGGTCGCGCTCGCCGGCGGTGATGAAATAGCCGGCGCGCCGGATCGCATCGTACGGCGCCCCGGCTTCTCCTGAGAAGGCCAGCAACACCCGGCCAGGCGCGCCTTTGCTGAGCGTGATGGCCTCGCCCATGCGCGCGTGATGGCGGATCGAGCGATTGCCATCGACACGCGCGATGCACACGCGCCGCTCGCCTTCGCGCACATAGAACGCCGCGCTCTCGCCGGTGGCCAGCGACAGTTCGCGCAGGATCGGTTCGACCAGGGCTGCGCGATCGAAGCTCGCCTGGTAGCGCGCGCCCAGCCAGCCGGCCGCCGGACCCAGCCGCCAGCCACCCGTCGGCGTCTGCGCCAGGTATCCGTGCTGTGCCATGGTGCGCGCCAGTCGCAGCACCGTGGTCTTGTGCAGGGCCGTGCGCCGCGCCAGCTCGCCCAGGGCGACGTCGCGCTCGCCATTGGCGAAGGCTTCGAGCAGCGACAGCGCGCGGCTGACCGCGATGACGCCGCCGTCCTTGGGGCCGGTTTTGTCAGTCGGTTTTGACACGGGACGCGTGTTTTTCATTGTTTCATTGTACGCAACACTGTTGCGTTATGCAAAACGCGGGTCTAAAACAGCGCCTGCAAACAAAAAACCACGCGGAATCCATCGACATGAGCCACACCGCCAAGCCGGACATCATCAAGACCATTGCGCGCGTTGCGCCGCAGCAGGTGCAGGGCGCAGCACGTTTCCAGGCCGCCGTCCTGGCCGACGTCAACGGCAGGCGCGGCACGGCCCACAGCCGCATCCGCCCGTTGGCGCCGACCATGAAGCTGGCCGGTCCGGCCATCACGGTGGAAGTGCGGCCGGGCGACAACCTGATGATCCACGCCGCCATCGCGCTGGCGGAACCGGGCGATGTGATCGTCGTCGATGCCAAGGGTGACCAGACCTGCGCGCTCATCGGCGAGATCATGGTGACGCTTGCGGAGAAGCTCGGCATCGCCGGTTTCGTGCTCGACGGACCGGTGCGTGACGCGGAGGCGCTGATCGCCAAGGGCTACCCGATCTTTTGCGCGGGCACCAATCCGTGCGGACCCACCAAGAAGACGCCCGGCCGCGTGAACTGGCCCATCAGCGTTGGCGGCGCCGCCGTCAATCCGGGTGACCTGGTGGTGGCCGATGCCGATGGCGTCACCTTTGTCGGACGCGAGAAAGTCGAGGCGGTTCTGGCGCTTGCCGCAAAGAAGGAAGCCGACGAGCTGACCCGCATCGAGGGCATTCGCGCCGGCAAGCAACTCTCGCCGGCCTGGCTGCCGAAAGCATTGGCCGACGCCGAAGTCACCGCCGAAGCATGATGACCATGGACACCGCCGTGCGGCCCGCCATCCTCGTCACTGCGGCCGATCTCGCGCCGCAAGCCCTGGCGCTGCTGGGCGACTTCCACATCGTGTTTGCCGGCAAGACGCCGCAGCCCGACGAGGTTGTCGCCCTGTGCCGCGCGCACAACCCGGTCGCCATCATCGTGCGTTACGGCAAGGTCGATGCGGCCATGATGGACGCGGCCCCGGCATTGCGCGTGATCTCCAAGCACGGCAGCGGCATCGATACCATCGACGTCGCGGCGGCCCAACAGCGCGGCATCGAGGTGAAGGCCGCCACCGGCGCCAACGCGGCCGCCGTGGCCGAGCACGCCATTGCGTTGCTGCTGGCCTGTGCGAAATCCGTGGTCCGCATGAACCAGCGCATGCACCAAGGCCACTGGGACAAGGCCACGCACAAAAGCGTCGAGCTCAACGGCCGCACGCTGGGCCTCATCGGGCTGGGCGCCATCGGCCGGCGCGTCGCGCGGGTGGCCGATGCGATGGGCATGAAAGTCATGGGCTTCGACCCGTTCGCCACCGATCTCCCAGCCTGCATCACCCCGGTCAGCCTGGAAACAATCTGGCAGCAGTCGGATGCGATCTCCCTGCACTGCCCGCTGACCGCGGAGAACCGCAACCTCATCAACGCCGACGCGCTGGCACGCATGAAGCCGGGCGTGATGCTCGTCAACACCGCGCGCGGCGGCTTGATCGACGAAGCCGCCCTGCTCGCCGCGGTCCGGAGCGGCCACGTCGCCAGCGCCGGGCTGGATAGCTTCGCCGTGGAACCCGCACCGGCGGATCACCCGTTCTTCGGCGAACCCAACATCACCCTGTCGCCGCATATCGGCGGCGTGACCGGCGACGCCTACATCAACATGGGGATTGCCGCGGCACAAAACGTTCTTGCGGTCATCCGTACCCATCAAGTCAATCGCAAATAGGAGTTTTTCAATGAGGATCGCCATCCAATTTCTGGCCGCCGCATTCGCGTTCACGGCACTCCAGCCCGGCAACGCCCGGGCAGAGGCCGACTACCCCGCCAAGCCCATCCGCTTCATCGTGCCCTTCCCCGCCGGCGGCGGCACGGACATCATTGCGCGCCACCTCGGCAACAAGATGAACGACATCCCCGGCTGGCGCATGGTGATCGACAACATCGCGGGCGCCGGGGGCAACATCGGCGTGGGCGTGGCGTCGAAATCACCCCCCGACGGCCTCACCCTCGTCATCGGCCAGACCAGCAACCTGGCCATCGCGCCCGCGCTGTACGGAAAAATTCCCTACGACCCCATCAAGGACTTCACGCCGGTCACCCTCGTGACTTCCGTGCCGGTGACCTTCATGGTCGCGGCGGATTCGCCTTACAAGACCCTGGCGGATCTGGTCAAGGCGGCCAAGGCCAAGCCGGGCGAAATCACGTTCGCCACCTCCGGCAATGGAACGGTTGCCCATCTGGCAACGGAAATGTTCAAGCGCACGGCGGGCGTCGACATGCTGCACATCCCCTACAAGGGGGCGGCTTCCGCGTTTCCGGATCTGATCGGCGGGCGCGTGCATGTGTTCGTGTCTTCACTCGAAACCGGGATTCCGCAGATCAAGAGCAAGACCGTGCGGGCGCTTGCGGTCGCTTCGATGACGCGCGCGAAATCGGTCCCTGAGGTCCCGACCTTTCACGAGTCCGGCTACAAGAACTTCGAGGCACTCACCTGGTTCGGCGTGCTGGTGCCCGCAGGAACACCGGATGCCATCGTAGCCCGCCTGTCCACGGAGATCACCAAGATCCTGAAAATGCCCGATGTGCAGGAAAAGTTTTCAACCACGAGCGGTGGTGAGATCAAGACCGGATCCAAAGAGTTTTCCGCGCTTCTGAAGACGGAACTCGTCAAATGGACGAAAGTGGTCAAGGAGTCGGGCGCCAAGCTGGATTGAACACTTCGGGCGCAATGCAACCCGGCGAGATTGATCCCGGAACGACAATCTCCATCCGCGGATCGCAATTCCGCATATTCCGGCAACTCCTGCGCTGCGCAAAAAAAAGGGCCCGAGGGCCCTTGAAATCTCACTTCGGAGGTGATCGGAATGTGGGGCGTCCTCAGGCGGGTTCGACGCGATTGCGCCCCCGGTGCTTTGCCCGGTACAGGGCCGCGTCAGCGCGGTAGATCAATTTGTCGACAGTGTCCTGCTCTTCCAGCTCGGTGACGCCGAAACTGCAGGTCAGGCGCCCGACGGTGGTGAACGCGGTGTCGTCGATGACCGCGCGCACCTGCTCCGCCAGCAGCAGGGCGTGGGCGAGGTCGGCGTGCGCGGCGAGGATCATGAACTCCTCCCCGCCCCAGCGTGCCAGCGCATCGGAATCGCGCATGCGGTCGGCCACCACGCGCGAGGTTTCAACGAGCACCGTATCGCCGGCCAGGTGGCCGTAGGTGTCGTTGACTTCCTTGAAGCGGTCGATGTCGAACATGATCAGCGCCAGCGGCGTGCCGTAGCGCTTGCCGCGCGCGATTTCAGCCGCGCACAGCGCATTGAATTTCTGCCGGTTATAGAGCCCGGTCAGCGCATCGCGGTCCGCCTGCTTCTGGAGCGACTGGGTCAGCGCCTCGAACTCGCGCTGCTGTTCCATCAGCCGTGCGGTGGCGATTTCCAGCTGGCGCGTGGTGTCCGCCAACTGCTGTTGCAGGCCCGCGTCGGATCGCCGGCGCCCGCGCGCGCGAAGCTCCGGTTCCCGAAGGCGAAACACATTGGTTTGCAAGGCGTTCATGGCGGTTTTCCCCGGGCCTGCTTTTTGACTCACTGATGCGCTCCTGGCCGCTCGAGAGATGCAGGCGGCCTGGGGGCAAGATAGGCCCGGGAAATGGGGGCGGCAATACTACCTTTGCAGTAGTCCGCCCGGCCTGTGGGCGATCCCGTGGATTCCGGCTCAGGACGGGTCGTAGAAGCCGTGCTTGACCGCGAAGGCGGTGATCTCCGCGGCATTGCGCAATTCGAGCTTTTCCATCAGTTTCTGGCGATGGGTGCGGACCGTGAGCACGCTGATGCCGAGCAGCTCGGCGATGGCATTGTTGCCGTAACCGCGCGCGACCAGGGAAAGGATCTCGCGCTCGCGCGGCGTCACCTGGGCGGCGACGGCGTCGCGGCCCGCACGGTTCGCCGCAAAAGCCCCGGCGATGCTGCGGCTGACGTACTCCCCCCCCGCCAGCACGGCGCGCACCGCCTTGAGCAATTCCTCGGAGTCCTCATTCTTGAGCACGTAGCCGTTGGCGCCCGCCGCCAGCGCGCGGCCCACCGATTCCGGCCTGAGGTTCCCGGTGAGCACCAGCACTTTGACGCCCAGCGAGGCCTCCGCGGTGAGCGCGGCCGCGATGTCCACGCCGTTGCGGCCGGGCAGGTCGAGATCGAGCACCAGCAGACCCGGCGTCAGGCGCCGGACCAGCGCCTCCACCTGGGCCCCGTCGCCCGTCTCTGCAATCACCGCCAGCCCGGGCTCCATGGAGAGCAGCATTTTCAGGCCATCGCGCACCAGCGCATGGTCTTCGGCAATGACGATCGTGGTGTCGGTGGTCATGGAGTCGGCATTCGCGCGTTGCGCGTCTGGCATTGGCGATATTATCCGCGTATCGTCCCACGCCCCGGTCCGGAGCCCCACCCCATCATGTGCCGACGCCTGCCCGCCGCGCTGGCCGCCCTGCTGTTCGCCGGCTTCGCAGCCCTCCACGCCGCCGCCGTGGAAATCTCCTTTTACTATCCAGTGGCTGTCGGCGGGCCGGTGGCCAAACTGGTGGGGCGCCTGGTGGAGGATTTCGAGCGCGAACATCCGGACATCAAGGTCAGGCCGATTTATGCCGGCACCTACAAGGAAGCCCTGGCCAAGGCCATCACCGCACACAAGAGCGGGGCCCCGCCGGACGTGGCGGTGTTGTTCGCGGTGGACATGTACACCCTCATCGATGCCGATGCCATCGTGCCGTTCGATGAACTGGCCGCCACCGCGCTGCAGGACAAAGCCTGGCTGGGCAGTTTCTATCCCGCGTTGATGGCCAACAGCCGCGCGGGCGGCAAGACCTGGGGCATTCCTTTCCAGCGCTCCACCATCCTGCTGTACTGGAACAAGGACCTGTTCAGGCAGGCGGGCCTCGACCCGGAGCGGCCGCCGGCCAACTGGGCCGAGATGGCCGACTATGCAAAGAAGCTGACGCAACGCGACAGCGCCGGCCGCACGACCCAATGGGGCTTGCAGATTCCCTCCTCCGGCTTTCCGTATTGGCTGTTCCAGGGCCTGACCACCGCCAACGGCATCGAGCTGATGAACGCCGCGGGCACCGAGACGCGCTTCGACCAGCCGGCCGCCATCGAGGCGCTGCAGTATTGGGTGGACCTGGCCCAGGTGCACAAGGCGCACCCGCCCGGCGTGGTCGAGTGGGGCGCCACGCCCACGCAGTTCCTCGAGCGCAAGGCCGCCATGATCTGGACCACCAGCGGCAACCTGGGCAGCATCAAGGACGGCGCGCGCTTTCCCTTCGGCGTGGCCATGTTGCCGGGCAATGTGCGGCAAGGCTCGCCCACCGGCGGCGGCAACCTCTACATCTTCCGCAAAAGCCCGCCGGCGCAAAGGGACGCCGCGTTCAAGTTCGTGCAATGGCTGGTGTCCCCGCAGCGCACCGCGCAGTGGGGCATCGACTCGGGCTACATCGCGGTGCGTCCCGCGGCGTGGGACACCCCGGTAATGAAGCAGCATGTCGCCGGCTTCCCCGCCGCCACGGTGGCGCGCGACCAATTGCAGTTTTCCGTCGCGGAACTGTCCACGCATGAGAACCAGCGCGTGACGCGCGTGCTCAACGCCGGCCTCGTCGCGGCGCTGACCGGCGCCAAGACCCCGCAACAGGCGATGAACGACGCGCAGGCCGAGGCGGCCCGCATCCTGCGGCCGTACCAGCGGTAACCGCGCGCGATGCTTTCCGCCACCCCGGCAAACCGCCAAGCAGCCGCCGGCAACCCGGGGGCGCGATTCACCCCGCTTCGCGTTCTGGGCGTGCTGCTGCCGCTGGCCGTGCTGGCGGCGGCGATCGCCGTGTCCTACTCGGTGTGGGAAAAGGAACGCCGCGACATCGAGACCGTCATGCAGGCCGATTTCGACACCCGGGTGCGCGAGGCGGTCGGCATCTTCCGCGAACGCATGCTGGCCTACGAGCAAGTGTTGCATGCGATCAGCGGCTTGTACGCGTCCTCGGTGAGCGTGGAGCGCGGCGAGTTCCAGGCGTTTGTGGCCAACCTGCGCATCGAGAGCCACCCCGGCCTGCAGGGCGTGGGCTTTTCGCTGGTGATTCCCGCCGCGGACAAGGACCGCCACGTGGCCGGCATGCGCTCGCAGGGATTTCCCAACTACGCGCTGCGGCCCGAGGGCCGGCGCGCGATGTACACCTCGGCGATCTATTTCGAGCCGTCGGCCGCCGCATTCCTGAGTACGCTTGGCTCGGATTATTTCGCGGAGCCCTCACGCCGCTACGCGATGGAAATGGCGCGCGACACCGGCACGGTGGCGGTGTCGAACAAGATCAAGCTGCCGGAGGAGGACGCGCGCACCATCCAGGCGGGCTTCCGCATGGTGCTGCCGGTGTATCGCAATGGCAAGCCGCACGACACGGTCGAGCAGCGCCGCGCGCATCTGGTCGGCTGGATCTTCGCCGCCTTCAGCATGGACGGCCTGCTGGACAACATCCTGGGCGAGCGCGCCAATATCGCGCTGGAGGTCCACGACGGCGGCGACGCGGTGGACGAGTCCCTGATGGACACGCGCGCCGATCGCGTGGGCGGCGAATCGTCGGTGAAATTGTTCTACGCCTCCAAGCGCGTCGAGGTGGGCGGATATGCGTGGACGGTGACGGCGCGCTCACTGCCCAACTTCACCACGCCCATCGCAATCAGCAAGTTGCAACTCATCGCCAGCATCGGTGGCATCGCCAGCGTGCTGCTGGCGTTGACCACCTGGCTGATCATCCGTAGGCGCATCCGAGCATTGCGCGCGGCAGCCGAGCTGCGCGCCGCCAAGGACCATGCGGAAGCGGCCAACCGCGCGAAGTCGCAGTTCCTCGCCGCGGCCAGCCACGACCTGCGGCAGCCCACGCACGCGCTGAGCCTGTTCATCGCCACGCTGCGCTCGATGGCCAGGCGCCCCGAGGTGAAGGGCGAGGACGTCGGGCAGATCGCCGCGCGATTGCAACTGGCGCTCGACGGCCTGGGACGCCTGCTCAACGGGTTGCTCGATGTCTCGCGCCTGGAGGCGGGCGTGGTGGAGGTGAATCGCCGGCCGGTGCCGCTGCAGGAACGCCTCACCGAGCTGACCAATGCGTTCGCCGGACCGGCGCAGGCCAAGGGCTTGTCGCTGAAAGCGATGCCCACGACGCTGTGGGTGGAGACCGACCCGGTGGTGCTCGCACGCGTGCTGTCGAACCTGGCCGCCAATGCGGTGCGCTACACCGAGCACGGCCGCATCCTGATCGGCTGCCGGCGGCGGCCCGGCGCGGTGGAGATCCAGGTGCTCGACACCGGCATCGGCATCGCGGAGGACCAGCGCTCGCGCATCTTTGAGGAGTTCTACCAGGTGGGCAATGTGGCGCGCGACCGCGAGCACGGCCTGGGCCTGGGGCTGGCGATCGTGCGCCGGTCGGTGGCGTTGCTCGGCGGGACCATCGAGGTGGCGTCGGTCCCGGGCCGCGGGTCGCGCTTCTCCGTCACGCTGCCGCGCGCCGCAGCGCCGCTCCAGGCGCCCTCTCGTCCCACGGATGCAGCAGGCCAGGCGCCGCGCCAGGTGCTGGTGATCGACGACCACGCCGAGGTGCGCGAGTCCATGCAGCAGCTGCTCACCGAATGGGGGCATGCGGTCGTCACCGCGGGCTCGCTGGAAGCCGCCCTCGACGCCGCCGCCGCGCACCCGCAAACCGATCTCCTCATCGCCGATTACAGCCTGGCGGACCAGCACACCGGGGCCGACGTGATCCGTGCGGTGGGCGCACGCCTGGGCCACAAGGTGCAGGCCGTGATCATCACCGGCGATACCTCGCCGGAACGCATCCGCGAGGCGCAGGCCAGCGGATTCCAGTTGTTGCACAAGCCGCTCGACACGCGCCAGCTGCGCGAGGTGTTGGGCCGATGAACAATTGAGCAGCGAAAGGAACGGCCATGGTGGATGTCGTCACGGCGTGGCAATGCATCGGGTGCGGGCGCATCGAGGCGCCGCAGCAATGCGTCGGGGTCTGCCAGGACCGCAAGGTGGAGCTGGTGTACGTGGCCGAGCATCGCGCGGCAACGGCGCGCGCGAGGGAAGTCGATGACCTATTGCGCGTGCTCGCGCACACCACGCCGCGCGACGGCGACTGGGAACGCACCTATCGCGCCCTGCAGGCGCGCGCGCTGAAGGTGCTCAAGGACGAGGCGGCCTGATTCGGCGCGAATGGGAAACTCAAGCACCGGTGCGGCTTCCAGGCCATAAATGGCTGAAACGGCTTGTCAGCGCTGGTGTTTGGACTTGCTGTGTGGCCGAACCGCGGGCCCGCAGCTTGCGAGCTTCATCCGCTCGGCAAGCTCCACAGCCACGTTGCCACCGCCGCGCAGCAGGCCGGCGGAATCCAAACCAGGTGTAGCGGCAATGTCAGCGCGGACAGCGCGCAACCGATCACCATCATCACGCTGGCCAGTTGCTTGGCGCGCAGCGGCACCACGCGGCGCGCGCGCCAGTTGCGCACCATCGGCCCGAAGCGCGGATGCGCGAGCAGCCAGGCTTCCCAGCGCTCCGACCCACGCGCAAAACAGAAGGCGGCCAGCAGCACGAACGGCGTGGTCGGCAACAGCGGCACCACGATGCCGATGATGCCGGTGACCAGCGACAACGCGCCCGCCGCAATCCACAGCGCGCGGCGCGTGTGATGGGTGAGTTTGCGCGAGGCCGCGGTGAGACGGTCAAGCACGGGGTCGCTCCCAAGGCGGCGCACCAGGCGCGATGACGATCAAAACGCAGCCCCGGCCTGCATGGACACTGCGCCATCGGGCAGCGCGGCCCAGAGCATCAAGCCGTCGTCGCTCGCTGCGGCGTTGAGGGTCAGCGGCGTGCCAAGCAACGCGGGCTGCAGGGCGCGGTACGTGAAGCCCTGCAGCGGACGCGGCGCGAGGCGCAACGCCAGCCCCGCCAACAACGTGGCCTGCAGCGGGCCGTGCACCACCAGGTTCGCGTAGCCCTCCACGTTGCGGCAATAGTCCGCATCGTAGTGGATGCGATGCCCGTTGAACGTGAGCGCCGAATAGCGGAACAGCAGCGTGGAGGTCGGCTCGAACGGTTCGCTGTGGCTTGGCGCGGGCATCGCGATTGGCGCGGGGCGCGCCGCGCCGGGCGTCGGCGCCTTGAAAACGATGTCGTGATCCTCGGTGATCGCCACCGCGTCCGCTGAAATGATCTCGTGCCGCACGGTGACGAACACCAAGTCACCGCTGCGGCCGCGCTTGTGTTCGACTGATCTCACCGCAGAGCGCTTGCGCACCGTGGCACCCAGGGCGACGGGTGCATGAAACAGCAGGCGCCCGCCCGCCCACATCCGGTTCGGCAACGGCACGGGCGGCAGGAAACCGCCGCGCGCGGGATGCCCATCGCGGCCAAGTTCCGAAGCGGGCAGCCCTTCCAGGAAATACAGCCAGTGCCACAGCGGCGGCAGCAGCGTGCCGGCTTTGAACTCGTCTTGCTTCAGCCCCAGCGTGGCGGCCATGAGGCGCGCATGGCGCACCGACAGCGTGTCTTCAGCGACCGAACTGCGGCCGATCCAGCCGCGCAGGAAGTCGAGATCGATCGGCATGTCACTTGCCATCGACGCGGCGTTCATCGGCGCGATTGCGGAAAGTGGCGCAGCAGTTCCGAAGGCGCCGCGCTATTCCCCACGCGTCACCACCCAGCTGATCGCAAACACCAGCAGGCCCACGCCCAGCGGCGCCACCACCAATCCGGCCAGGCCCCACCAGATGCTGCCGGCCCACCACCATCCACCGGCAAAGCCGAGCACCGCAAGGGCCAGCAACACCCAGAACTCCATGTCCGCGCGGCCGCGCTGCAATGCGGGCGCAAAGCAGCGTGATTGTCGGGGCGTCGTGCGGAAAGCAGGCATCGTGAAATGGTAAAGCATTTCACGCGTGACACGGCTCGCCGGCCTGCGCCGCCGCGATGAATCGCCACGGCGCAGGGAGGCGGAAGTGGATATGGAACCGTTGACGCTACTTCTTCTTGTCGTCGGGCTTCGGCTTCTTCGATTCCTGCCGGCCCAGTTCTTCCTTCGAAAGCTTTTCCTTCTTGACCTTGGTCGGCTTGACCTTCTCGGCCTCGACCTTTTCCTTCTTGACCTTTTCCTTCTTCACCACCGGCCCGCGCGCCGCGATTTTGGCCTCGCGCTTCACGCGCTTCGCTTCGACCTCCAGCTCACGCTGGTGCCGTTGGTGCTTCCGTCTTGCCTTCAACATCGATGCATGGCTCATGGCGACCTCCTGAGGGTGGGCGGGTGATGACGCCCTAGTTTGGCAAGAATTCGGAAAAGGTGCTGGCCAACCGCGCAACGGCACCGCCCTCATCCGCGACGCGGCCAGCCATTGACGGCGACTTCCGCGCCGCTTCCATCGCACGCAACACGCGTTGCGGTTACCCCTGAACTCCACTCCGCCTGCCGTGACCCCCGCGCGGCATGCTCAAAAACTTTTTGCGGTCTTCTTGCGGAGGGCCTCGGGCATGACCAAGTCGACGGGGTTCCAGCCTTCGATCTCCAGCACGCGCGCCAGGCAGCGCTCCATCGCTTCGTGCGCCTGCTCCGCGGTCTTTGCAATGGTTTCGTGCACCAAGCGGTCGTTCAAGGTGTCGTTCGCGCACCTCATCTGGTAATCATGAAGCTCGCGAAGCTCGAAGATCGCCCTGCACACCTGTGCAGGACAGGCGCACTGGTAGACCAGGGCCTGGTCAATCACCCGGCTGAGTTGGGCATCGTTGTACTGTTGGTGCATGGCTGGATCTCCGTTGATCTTTACACATCGAGGACAGCTGATTTCCGCGGTGGCAGGGCGTCATAGGCCACGCAATCCACCGGCGTGTTGAACCCGCGAATGGACACTTGTTCGACCGCGCGTGCGGTCACGCCGGGACACTTGGCGCTGCGGTGAACGTCAAGCGTGGCCACCACCTCGCCGGGCTTGGCCATTCCACAGAGCCGCGCGGCCAGATTGACGGTGGCCCCCACCACGTCGTATTGGCGCCGCGCGCCGTTTCGATAGGAATCGCCCACGAAGCCCGACAACACCAGCCCCTCCGCAACGCCAATACCGAACGGCAGGATCTGCTGGCTGTCGTCCATCGAAAGCGCCATGGCGCAGCGAACGGCAAGGTACGCGCGGCCCATGCCGCGAAACATCGCGAAAACCCCATCGCCCGTGAACTTGACGACGGAACCCTCAAAGGTGGAAATGATCCGCGCCTGCGCACTGAGGGAATGATTGAGCAGGCTGAAGAATTCCTGCGGCGGGGATTGCGTGATCAGTTCGGTGGACCGGCGGATATCGGTGAACAACACCGCCGCTTCGAACAGTTCCGCCTCGCCACCGGGGTTGCGGTCGGCCGTCGCCACGGCGTCGGCGGGGAGCAGCATTTCCATCTGTTCCGCCTTGGTCTTGAGCTGGCGCGCCGCAAGGCGTGCCTCCGCGACCTCGCGAAGGACCAGAAAGAACCGCTCATCGGAGAGCGGCTTCTCGATGACCATGTCGATCGAGCGCGATTGCCTTGCGTATTCCCGAACGGTTTTGATGGCAGGCCCTGCGGACGCAATGGCCAGCACGCTCACCCCCGGCGCCAACTGCTTTACCTTCGCGCATGCGTCCAGGGCGCCTTGCAGGTGGTAGTGGAAATTGAGGATGAACACAACCGGGGCGTGCTGGGCAAGCGCCTCCGCGAGCGCGGCGTCCCTCGTGATGTGGCGCACATTGCGGTAGCCCCGCTCCGCAAGATTGTCGAGCAGGAGTCTTGCCGAGTACGCCTCGTCATCGAGCAGCAGGATGGGCACGGCGCCGATGTTGTTCTCAAGCATGCAAGCGTGCCCCGGCGGGTTGGATGCGCAAACTCATGGAATGCAGACAAAGACAATTCTCGATCAAACGAGACGTGGCCCAAGGTCCCGGCCATGCACTTTACCGAGATGGGTTCGATCACGATGCTAGCGCACTTTGTTGTGCGCGATCGCGCGGCGAATCAGGCGGTTTCGAACGGAAAGCCGCGTGGAATCTCGGGTCTTAACTCCAGCCGCCGAGTACAACAGGGCGGATCCCTCATTCGCCCACCATTGGTTGCCTGCTCAAGAAATCGGCACGCCGGCAAACCAGGTAACGACGCCGGGCCACCATGCCGTCTTGTAAACGAAGAAGGTGGGGATCTGCACCAGCAGGAAGGCGGCGAGGATCTGGTGGAAGGCACGGTGCGGCGTATGGCGATCCGCGATGCACAGCCACAACAGAGTGGCATCGACCATGGCAAAGGTCATGACCTGGCCGATCGGGTAGCCGATGCCGAGCCGGACGTCGAAGATCCGCGCGAACACCGGGTCGATCATCGTCAGCAGCGTGCAGATCATGTAGCGCATGTGCAGCGCGCGGTTGCGACGATGGAAGATGGCGAGCCCGTACGCAAGCAGGAAGATGAACAGCAGCGCCACGATCAGGTAGGCAAAGAACAAGGTCTCCAGATCGTACTTGCCGGCGGCGCGCGCCAGGGATTCATGTTCCACGGCCAAGGCCGAGATGACGATCAACGGCACCAGCACGAACGACACCTTGCCGAGCTGGCGATGCAGCGGGCCGCGGCGGTCGCGGATCAGCCAGGCCTGCGCGATCAGCAGCAGGCACCACGCAAGCATCAGCGCGCCATGCACATGCACCCACCCCGTCGCCCCCGACGCGATGCGGGCCGAGTACGTCGGCCAGAAGCCGATGATCGCCGCGATCAGGAACGCGATGAAGAAGAACACGACGTTTCGGGCCATGGCAGTCTCCCTGCACAGTTTTCATCAGTCTGGCGGGGGCGCGCGGGGAAAGCAACAACCGGAACCGGATGCCATCGTGAAAGACGTAGCTGACCTCGTTCACCGTTCTCCGAGCATCAAAGAGCGACCGGTTTGAGCCTTTCCAAGGATGCTTCAAGTGGGTGAAGCAGTGCCCGGGCGCAAGTGGGAATCGTGGAACGCGCAAGAGAAACGCCAGAGTTGGCGAGGCGTTCGGGGCGTTTTCGGCTGGAAAGGCGCGTGAATGCTTGAGTTTGGCCGTTTGATGCGTGGGGAAATGACCTGGCCTCTTTAGCCGGGGTCGCACGAGTCCTGAAGTACACTTGGGAATGCAATGGTTTCCTGAAGCGAGTGCCGTCACATTTCCGTGTCGCGCGCCGCACGACTGCCGCGGTGGCACCACCCCTTGGCGCATCGCGCTCTCGGGCGCCTTGCTGGCGCTTGCACTCACCGGTAACCCAGCCGACGCCTTTTCGCTGACCGCAGTGCAATCGCGCAAGATCCAGGGCGCGGCCGGTGCGGTCGACCTGCCCGTTGATACCCGCCAGGGCGTTGGCGGCGCACTCACCGTGGAGCCCCGATCAGCCGGCGCGGGCCATCAGGTCGTATTCCAGTTTGACAGCACGCTTTTCAGTTTCACCGGCGTGACGGTCCTCGACGAAGAGGGAGCGGCCATCAACTCATGGACCGTGACCAACTCGAACACAGAAATCGTCGTGACCCTCGCCGGCGTGCCCGACCGAAAGCGCGTGACCGTGCGCGTCACGGACGTGAACTCCGCGGGATTCGATGTCATCGCGGCGCTGGGATTTCTGGTGGGCGACGTGGACAATTCGCGGTCGGTTTCTGCCGCGGACACCCTGCAGGTGAAGAGCCGGTCGGGCCGGCTGGTGGACCGCAGCAATTTCACGTCCGATGTGAACTTGTCCGGTCTCGTCAGCGCGGCAGACATTCTTGCGGTCAAGGGGCGTGTGGGAAGTTCTCTCCTACCGGCGCGAACCCTGGGGGGAACCGTATCCGGGCTCTCCGGCACCGTCGTGCTGATGAATGCCGGCGCGAAACTTGCCGTCGCGTCGAATGGCACGTTCACATTTTTCAGCGCCGTGGCCACGGGCGCAAACTACAACGTCACCGTGGCCTCCCAACCTGCCGGGCAGATCTGCACGGTCGCGAACGGTTTCGGAACCGTACCGGGCGGGGGTGTCAGCAACATCGCAGTGACGTGCGTACAAGAACCACTGGCCTGCGCCACCCAGGTGCTCCAGTCCCTCGTCAGCGCCGGTTCGTTCAACCAAAATGTCGCCCCCCAATGTACCGGCAGCCCGACGACCTGCTGCCCGGGCGGTGTTGCACAGGCGGCATGCGGACCGATGTTGCACGACCTTGTCGCGCAGTCGGGCGACCTGCCGCGCCTGGTGGTGGCAGAACCTCCAGCGCAGAGCCGGATCGATGCCACCTTGCGCGTGCGGCTGCGCAGTGTGGCGTCGCTCCCGATTGGCATATCGCTGGTGGGCGATTGCCTGCTTTCAGTGGACTCGGCGCCCGGGCCCGCAGCGGACGTGCAGTTCGACTTTCCGGTCAGCCGGGTCATCGATCCCAACGATGGCTTGAGCAAGCTTTCGCTCGGTACGATTTCGCTGACGAAATTGACAGCGGACGACGTGGCCCTCGGCGGCAACATCGGATGCCTGGTCGTCAACTTGGGCACGTCGTATTACGTGCAGATCCTCACGTCGGTGTTCACAGACGCCATCTCATCGCGGATCTGCAACAGTTGCCCGTGCCGATAGGGTCGACGGCGAAAAGAAAAATCGCGGCCGGCAAGGAACAATTGGTGTCCGGTCCCGCTTACTTCGGGGCAGTGCGTCGCGCGGTCCAGGGCACCAACAGGTTGCGGTGCTTCGCCGTGCTGGTGCCCACCAGGGTGTCACCTTCGAGCGTTGCGGTGTGGGTGTATTCGCCCTGTCCATCGCTGGTGATGAAGGTGACCACCAGCTTTCCCCAGGCGGTGTTGACCCGCGACCACGAGATGTCCGATCCATAAAAGCTGCCGCTGATGCGGCGTTGCGCCAGGTCAACCGACGAGACGACGAAGGGCTGGGTAGAGGGCGCATCTGCGGGGCTCCCGCGCAGGTCCACCACCCACGCGCCGACCAGCCCCTGCGTGGCAGCTTCGGAGTCCCATAACGCCGGCGGGTTTTGCACCTGTGGCGGGTGATGCGCGCAGGCGGCGAACGACAACAGCGCGACGAAGGCAAGTGCGGTCATCATGTTGGCGTTCATGTCAGTGAAGAATGGGTACGATGGGGATTGGGCAACGGCCTTCGGTATCCAGCATCGAAGCAATCGCGCCCGGCCCCTCTATTATTCGGGTACCTGCCTTCGACAGCAATCATGAAAAAGACCGCCCCCGCGAAACCCCCTATTAAGAACGCCGCGACCGCAACGGCCGAGTGCCTGTGCCGGGCGGTCCGGATGGAGATTGACTTTCCGGCCTTCTGGGCCTGGCACGATCATTCGCCCGCCAGCCGACGCGCGCACGGCGCGGCCTATGCCACGTACGTCGGCAGCTGGAAGAGCCGCTTCCGGGTGACGGTGGGCGAAACGAAGATCGCGCATTTCGAAGATTCGGAAACGCATACCGTGCGCCACTTCTGCTCGCGCTGCGGTACGCCCGTGTATTACGAGCGAGGCCACTCGCCCAAGATGGTGAACATCCCCCGCGCCCTGTTCCTCACGCGCATCGGGCGCGAGCCCCGATACCACATCGGCATCGAGGATCGGGCGGATTGGGCCTACTTCGGGGAAAGCCTGGGGCCGCTGAAAGGGTATCCCGGCGTGGTGTGGAATCGAGGGAAGCGCGGGGGCAAAAGTCTATGACTGGCGCGCTTTCGAAGGCACTTTTGGCTGGAGAGGCGCGTGGATGCTGGGGTCTTGACTAATTGCGCTGGGAAAATCGACCCTGGCCTCTTTAAGTCGACTAATTGCGCCGGGAAAATCGACCCTGGCCCCTTTGATTTTTCACTGGCGCGGCTTCTCAAGTACTTTTGGCTGGGGAGGCGCGTGGATGCTGGAGTCTTGACTAATTGCGCTGGGAAAATCGACCCTGGCCCCTTTGATTTCAGATGGATCATGAAGGCCGTAAAGATCAAAGTCAAAGGCTGGCGCGGTGTTTGAGGCGGTTTTGACTGGGGAGCAGCGTGTAATCTAGGATTTCATCAATTGATGTTTAGAAATCGTGGTCTGTCCCCGATTGTTCCGATTGTTCCGATTTTTCGGGATACCTCAGACTGTCCCCGATTGTTGCACCTTTGATCTATTCTATTTGCTTGCTGGTGTATCTATTTGGAAGTGTATTTCTCAATTCTCTGAGCAATCCGACGCAATTCAGAATCCTTGCTTCCGAGGGAATTATCGTTGAGATGCTTTTCTACAAGTTTACAAATTGCCTCAATCTCTGCCTTTGCGTCCCCACTTCCCCGGCGTCGTCCCGGATGTAACGTATCCCACATAGATTGCGCTTGCTTCGAACGCGGGCCGCCCGTTGGGTTATTTCCGACCCCTGTCACGACTTGATTCCACAACGGGCGGAAAACGCCGATCAACACAGACTCTGCCAGCGACACGAATGCATCTTCAATCACTAGGAACTTGCAACGAAAGTCGCTCAGTTCCAACCCGCCACCTTCTATCGATTTTGCGTGAAGTTTGAGGCGATTGAAAAGAGCCGCCTGAGTTGTCGCATTGAACTCGATACCAACTCTCGCGCCTTTCCTCACAGCCTTTCCAACATATATCGGTATGCGGCAGTTGTTCTCCGAATTCAATTCGGAGAGCCGAGCATACGGCTCAAATTTTCCTAGATAGTAAATCGCATACACTCCCGCACCCGAAAAGCTTTTAGACGGGGGGAGGCGTGTGACCGGCTGTTCGAGTAGTTCGACCGCCAGGGTAAGTGCGACGTTGGGAATTGCGAGCGGATTGAAAGGCGCCGCTGAAATTGGCGAACCCGCGCCCAATGCTTTCTGTGCGTCACCGTGAATGAGTGCACTTGCTTTCTTCGGCATTTAGGCGGCGACTCGTTTGCTTTGATCAGCTTCGTTCAGCGCTTGCACAATCCACGCTCCCATCGCCCGCGCCAATTGAGTTGGCACCGCGTTTCCAAGCTGACGCATGCTTTCAGACCATGATCTGGGGAAAAGATATGTATCTGGCAGCCCCTGAAGACGTGCAGCTTCACGGGTGGTGAAGTACCGCACGCTCCCATCATCTCGCACCATCATGTTTTCGCCACCAGGCACACCATGGTCCCCAGCTTTTAGCGCTTTCGCAGGTTGATCAAGAACACTTCCCGTGTGACCGGGATATATTTTTGCGCCGTCTTGGAATACGTGATTTTCCTTACCGGTGGGCTCGCCTAGCCCGGCAAGCGCGTCACGAACTGTGACCCAAGCCAGTGTTTTCGGCTCGTCCTTGGTTGCGCGCAGCTTTCGCACAAGAATCATGTCCGACGGCACTATTGCAATGTCGCCCGGCATTGCAAGAGAATGCCTCTTCCAGTAGTCGCCGCTTACCCATTGCTCCCAGAGCAGTCGCTCTCGCGAATGGGTTGGCGAAGGATGACTTAATTCAACACCAAGGTCTGCACGCAGTCCTGCAACGATTACCCGGTGTCTCTTTTGTGGCGCGCCATAGTCGGCAGCGTTTACTTGCAACACAAGAATGCGGTATGCGTCAGGCGCTCGTGCAGCGTTCAAGCGACGACTATGCGACTCAAGCGTTTCGCCCGATTTGCCAATTAGTTCTGGGTGCTGCAAGTGGGCAACTATCCACTCAAGATACGGCGCAAACGTTGGCCTCGCAAGGCCTCGCACATTCTCAAATAGGAACGCGCGAGGCTTTGTTTCGCGAATTGACCTGATGGCTTCCGGCCACATATCTCGAGCATCGTATTGCCCGCGATGTTTACCTCCAATGGAAAATGGTTGGCAGGGCGGGCCCCCAGCAACTAAGTCCAATTTGCCAGCCAATGGCTCCCAATCCAAATCACGAACATCCGCTTGCTTCAACGGCCAATCACGAATGAATTTGATACCACGGCTTTGATTGAACTGAACGGTAGTTACCGCTTCGCTGTTCCACTCAACCATTAATTCATGATGGAAGCCGGCTCGCGACAAGCCCAATGCGAGACCACCGCATCCGCTAAATAGCTCAGCGCTGCGATATGCCACTTCGAAGTCAGCATTTTCTTGCCTAGCGACGGCTTTAGTAGTCTTCTTGCTTTGGCTGATCATTTTCAAGGTTCCCCTAGCTGCGCACACGCTGATGCGGCCTAAAGGGCTTCAATCTATGCGAAGCCCCATTAACTGTATATTATTACAGTTAATGGGGCTTAGGCAACGGCACGTTCGAGTATTCCCCGAACCCTGGACACTCACTTCTCCAACAAGCATTTGCCTATTCGAAAGATGGTGTTGCTAGTGTCTTACTCCCAGTTCAACGCCCCCCCCGTCTGATACTCGGTCACCCGCGTCTCAAAGAAGTTCTTCTCTTTCTTCAAGTCGATGAGTTCCGACATCCACGGGAACGGGTTGGTGGCGCCGGGGTAGAGCACGTCCAGGCCGATCTGCTGCGCGCGGCGGTTGGCCACGAAGCGCAGGTATTCCTTGA
>CAZTYC010000003.1:2253-35483 GCA_964617435.1 uncultured Burkholderiales bacterium | reverse complement strand
CGGTCATGAAGTCGCTCGTCTGCACCGCGCGCAGCGCCACCACGTTCTCGTAGGTGCGGCCGTCGCCCATCACGCCGACGCTGCGCACCGGCAGGAACACGGTGAAGGCCTGGCTGGTCAGGTCGTACCAGCTCTTGCCGCTGTGCGGGTCGATGGTGGAGCGCAGCTCCTCGATGAAGATGGCATCTGCGCGTCGCAGCAGGTCGGCGTAAGGCTTCTTCACCTCGCCCAGGATGCGCACGCCCAGGCCCGGGCCGGGGAACGGGTGGCGGTAGACCATCTCGCGCGGCAGGCCCAGCGCCACGCCCAGCTCGCGCACCTCGTCCTTGAACAGTTCGCGCAGCGGCTCGAGGAGTTTGAGGTGCAGCGTCTCGGGCAGGCCACCGACATTGTGATGCGACTTGATGGTGTTGGCCTTCTTGGTCTTGGCCGAGGCGCTTTCGATGACATCCGGGTAGATGGTGCCCTGCGCCAGCCACTTGGCCTTGACGCGCTTGGCGGCTTCGCGCTGGAACACCTCGACAAACACGCGGCCGATGATCTTGCGCTTCTGCTCCGGGTCGGCCACGCCCTTGAGTTCCCGCAGGAAGTCGGCCGAGGCGTCGACATGCACGATGTTCATGTGGCGCTGGTCGTGGAACATTTCCATGACCTGCTTGCCCTCGTTGAGCCGCAGGAGCCCGGTGTCGACGAACACGCAGGTGAGCTGGTCGCCGATCGCCTTGTGGATCAGCGCCGCCGCGACCGAGGAATCGACCCCGCCCGACAGACCGAGGATGACTTCGTCCGCACCGACTTCGGCCTTGATGCGGGCGACCGCGTCCGGAATGTATTCCGGCATGTTCCAGTGCGATCCGCAGCCGCAGATCTCGTGCACGAAACGGTTGAGCAGCGCGCGGCCCTGCTTGGTATGCGTGACCTCCGGATGGAATTGCACGGCGTAGAAGCGCCGCGATTCGTCGGCCATGCCGGCCACCGGGCAGTTGTCGGTGGACGCCATGAGCTTGAACCCGGGCGGCATGCCGGTGACCTTGTCGCCATGGCTCATCCACACGTGCAGCAGGCCGTGGCCCTCGGCATTGCGGGCGTCCTCGATGCCGTCGAGCAGCTTGGTGTGGCCGCGCGCGCGCACTTCGGCGTGGCCGAACTCGCGATGCTCGCTAGCCTCGACCGTGCCGCCCAGCTGGACGGCCATCGTGAACATGCCGTAGCAAATGCCCAGGACCGGCACGCCGGCTTCGAACACCGCCTGCGGCGCGCGCAACTCGTGCGCCTCATAGGTGCTGGCGTGCGATCCGGACAGGATGATGCCCTTGGCGCCGAACCCGCGGATGAATTCGTCGCTGACGTCGTTCGGGTGCAGTTCGCAGTACACGCCCGCTTCGCGCACGCGCCGCGCGATGAGCTGGGTGACCTGGGAACCGAAATCGAGGATGAGGATCTTGTCTTGCATGGTGGACCGGGGGTCAGGCTTTGGCGGGGACTTCGGCGTGCGGCGCGGTGTGGTTGGCCGGGTGGACGGGCGTGCCGTGGCGCGCAAAGAAACGCCGCGCGATCAGCCACGCGGTGCCCAGCAACAGTGCGGAGGCGAAAAACGGCGCGCCCATGCGCCAATCACCCTGCGGGAAATGGCTGACGGTGGCAAAGATCTGCGTGCCGAGCAAGGTGCCCGCCACGATCGCGAGGCTCCCCATCGACTGCAGGGACCCCATGAGCGAACCTTGCTCTTTCGGGTCCGTGGCCTTGGACACAATCGCCTGCATGGCAGGTCCGGAGGCAAACGCAAACACATTGCACACGATCAGCACATAGAACATCCAGCCCTCGGTGGCGAGCCCGTAGCCGACATAGACGAGCGTGCCGGTCCAGAAACCGATCAGCGAGAGGCGGATTTCGCCGAAACGCTTGAGCATGCGCGAGAGCAGCGCGGCCTGCACCACCGCCGCGGTCAGCCCCACGAAAAACAGCGCGATGCCGTTTTCCTTCGGACCCCAGCCAAACTTGAAGTGCGTGTAAAGCACCCAGGTACCGTGCATGAGGTACTGCGCCAGCGACACCAGCCCGAACACCACGATCAGCGCGCCGATGTCCTTGCGCGCCATCAGGCGGAACAGCGAGGCGAACGGGTTGGCCTTGGCCCAGGTGAAGGTGTTGCGCCGGTCCGCCGGCAGGGACTCGCGCACAAACAGGTAGCCAAACACCGCGTTAGCGCCGCACAGGGCCGCACCGACGTAGAACGGCAGGTGGTAATTGATGCTGCCCAGGATGCCGCCGAGCATGGGCCCGCAGATGAACCCGACGCCAAACGCGGCGCCGATCATGCCGAACGACTTGGCGCGCGTGGCCGGCGTCGAGATGTCGGAGGCGTATGCCGAGGCGGTGGACATCGAGGCCGAGCAGGCGCCGCCGATCACGCGCCCCAAGAACATCCAGGCCAGGCTGGGCGCCCAGGCGGTGGCGAGGAAATTGACGGCCATGCCCGCCGAGGAAAAGATCAGCACCGGACGCCGGCCGATCTTGTCGGACAGCGCGCCGAGCGCGGGCATGCAGAAGAACTGCATGAGTCCGAAGACCGAGGCCAACACGCCGTACCAAAGCGCCTGTTCGTCGGGCGATTTGACGAAGTCGCCCACCAGCAGCGGCAGCACCGGCACGGCGATCCCGATGCCCAGCATGTCGAGAAACACCACCGCCAGCACAAAACGGAAGCCGCGCTTGCGTACCGCCTCAAGGTCCGCGGCGGCGGCATGCACGTCCGATGCATTTGGCGCGGATCCCGCGGGTCTGGGTTCAGCTTCCAAAATTCTCTTTCCAGGTTTGCCGCACGATCGGGTGCTGCTCGGTCAGTTCGGCGGCTGCAGCGAGCTTGGGGCAATTCTCCTGCACCCACTTGCGGCCCGGCGACCAGCGCGACAGCATGGCCAGGTACACGTCGAGCACGGTCATGTCTTTTCCCAGCGCGTACGGCGCGGGCGCCAGCGCGGATTCCATGGTGCGCCACATGTCGCGCTGGCGCTCGGTGAGTTTGTCGCGAAATGCCGTCTGTGCCGCCTCGCCCTCCACCCAGCGTTCCGGGAAGTCGCGAAAACTGAACACCGAATAAAGGCTCGCCGGCACAAAGCACATCCAGCGCAGGAATTGCGCACGCGCGCGCGGGTCAGCGGGAACCATGCCGGGCACCTGCTCGCCCAGCCAGATCAACATCGCGGCGCTTTCGGTCATCACGCTGCCGTCATCGAGCACCAGCACCGGCACCTGCCCCAGCGGGTTGAGCCGCTCCAGCGCGGGAATCCGCTTGAATTCCGGCTGCCACTGGATGGCGTCCACGTATTCATAGGGCAACTGCGCCATGCGCAGCAGCGCCTCGACTGCCACCGAGCCGCATCCCTTGCAACCGTAAAGCGTGTACACGGGCGATCAATCCACGCGGTAGTTGGGCGCTTCCTTGGTGATCTGCACGTCGTGCACGTGCGACTCACGGATGCCGGCGGCGGTGATCTCCACGAACTCGGCGTTCTTGTGCATCTCCTCGATGGTCTTGCAGCCGAGGTAGCCCATGCTGGCGCGCAGCCCGCCGGTCAGTTGATGCACCACGCCGAGCATGCTGCCCTTGTAGGGCACGCGCCCTTCCACGCCTTCGGGGACGAATTTGTCCGCGTTGTTCTGCGGGTCCTGGAAATAGCGGTCCGATGAACCCTTTTGCATGGCGCCCACGGAGCCCATCCCGCGATAGCTCTTGTAGGAGCGCCCCTGGAAGAGTTCGATCTCGCCGGGCGCCTCCTCGGTGCCTGCAAACATGCCGCCCAGCATGACGCAGGACGCGCCCGCCGCCAACGCCTTGGACATGTCGCCGGAAAAACGGATGCCGCCGTCGGCAATGCAGGGAATGCCGCGTTTGGCCAGGGCATTCGCCACGTCGGCAATGGCCGTGATCTGCGGAACGCCGACCCCGGCCACGATGCGCGTCGTGCAGATCGAGCCCGGGCCGATGCCGACCTTCACGCAATCCGCACCGTGGTCAACCAGGGCGAGCGCGCCCGCGGCGGTGGCAATGTTGCCGCCGATGACCTCGACCTTCGGGAAACGCTTCTTCACCCATTTCACGCGATTGAGCACGTTCTTCGAATGACCGTGCGCGGTATCGACCACCAGCACATCGACACCCGATTCAACCAGCAACTCCACGCGCTCATCCGTGTCCGCGCCGATGCCAACCGCCGCGCCGACGCGCAGACGGCCCATCTCGTCCTTGCAGGCCAGGGGATGCTCGCTCGATTTCAGCACGTCCTTCACGGTGATGAGCCCGCGCAACTCGAACGCCTTGTTGACCACCAGTACGCGCTCGATGCGGTGCTTGTGCATCAGCTTCAGCGCTTCGGCGCGCGTCGCACCTTCCTTCACCGTCACCAGGCGCGATTTCGGCGTCATGACGTTCTTGACCGGCTGGTCGAGCGCGGTTTCAAAGCGAAGGTCGCGATTGGTCACGATGCCGACGACCTTCTTGCCGTCGAGCACCGGAAATCCCGAGATGTGATGCTTCTTGGCCAGCGCCATCACCTCGCGCACGCTCATGCCGGGCGCCACGCAATGCGGGTCCTTCACCACGCCGGATTCAAAGCGCTTGACCTTGAACACCTCGGCCGCCTGCGCCTTGGCGCTCATGTTCTTGTGCACGATCCCGATGCCGCCTTCCTGCGCCAGCGCGATGGCAAGGCGCGCTTCCGTGACGGTATCCATCGCCGCGGACAGCAGCGGGATGTTCAAGGCGATTCGGGGGGTGAGGTGCGTTGCGAGCGAAACGTCGCGCGGCAAGACTTGCGAGAGGGCCGGGACGAGGAGAACGTCGTCAAACGTCAGGGCTTTCTTCAGCACTTTCACGGTGCGGGACTCCGGCAAAAGCGGCATTATACGCGAGGGGGTAAACACGCCCGGTGCCGCCAAGGCGGACAATGCGATCTTTGGCGCAAGTTGTTGACGCCAAAGGAAAATCCGATTAACTTATCGAATCAAGTCGAAGTTGATGGTGTAACTTGTTGATGCAAAATAATGTTTCCACAAAGTTTCTGCTGATCGCCTCGGTGGTTCTGGGGATTGGCGGTTGCGCGTTGCAAGGCCCCGCGCCGACACCCGCGCCTGCGCCGGTGGCCGCACCGACGCCGCCACCGAAGCCCACCGCGCTCAGCGCAGAGGCCGCGGACACCCTGACGGCCGCGGAACAAAAAGTGATTGAAGCCCGCGTCAAGCGTTCGCTGTGGATCCCGGCCGTGGAGCAGTTGAACAAGGCACGTGAAGCCGCAGGCCGTTTCGACAGCGAGGCCACGATCCTGCACGCGCGCGAAGCCATCGCACTTTGCACTCTCTCGATTGCGCAACTGGAGTCTCCTCCCGTGCGCTGGTAATCCCACCGTTTCAGCTGGCCAAGGAGCCGCCATGAAATCACCCATCAGATTCTTCGCCGCCGTCGCCGTCTTGCTGGCCACGGCCACGGTCACCGCCCAGGTCTACCGCTGGGTGGACAAGGACGGCAAGGTGCAATACTCCGATCAGCCGCCGCCCCCGGGCGCCACGAAGGCGGATCCGAAGAAGGTCAGTGAAGGCCCTGCAGCAGGCAGCACGGCGTCCGCCGCGCCGACACCGCAGAAGTCCATCGCCGACCAGGCCAAGGACTTTGACAAGCGCAAGAAGGACGAAGCCAAGAAGGGCGAAGAGCAGGCGAAGAAGGACGAAGACGCGAAAAAGCTTGCGGACAACGCGGCGGAGAACTGCGCCCAGGCGCGCGAAATGATCCGCAACCTCGAAAGCGGCCGGCCCATGGCGCGTACCACCGAGAGCGGCGAGTCGTACTTCCTCAGCGATGAACAGCGCCAGAGCGGCCTCAATCGGGCGAAGGACATCGCGGCCAAGAGCTGCAAGTAGCACGCACAGGGCGCCCGTGACGGCCCGGCCGATGCTGCGCGCGGGCGCCTGGCTGGCGGGCATTGCGGGAGGCTGCGCGGGCTTGTCGTTCGCCGGTCCGGCCGCGTTCCCCGACACTGCTGTGGAGGTGCGCTCCACAGTCGGCGCGCCGCTCGACGCGCGGATCGATGCCGGTTCCGTCGATCGCGACAGTTCGGATGGCGAGTGTTTCGGATGGTTGCCGGAGGCCAGCGAACCTGCCGGGCTGCCTCTCGAGTTGACCGTCATCGAAATACGCGGGCGGCGCACGATCAAGCTCGAAACGCGCGCGCCCATTGCCGAACCGCGCGTGCGCGTGGCGCTGACCATCGGCTGCATTCCCGCCTCGCGCATCACGCGGGCCGTCGAGTTGTCCCTCAAGCCCGCGGTGACGCCCGGCGCGTCGTCCCCGCCCCAGACAGCCGGTGCTGACACCAAGCGGTTCGCCGATCCCGGCACGACGATCGTGACACGCGCGGGTGACACGCTGGCCCTCCTCGCGCGGCTCATCTATCCGGCAGACGGCCCGAGGCAGGCGCAGTTCATCACCGCCGTGCGCGCGCACAACCCCGGATTGCCGTCGGCGGGCATCGACGACGCGATGGCGCCGGGAACCCGCATCCTCCTTCCGGACTTGAAAGACCTGTCGGGTATTGCGCCCGCGCAGACGCTGGCCCGTGGCGAGCCGAACGCGATGGCCATACCCGCACCGCCGCCTTCGCGCGTGGCCCACGCGTCCCGCCCCGGCGCTGCCATGCCGCCGTCGCGTCCGCGGCAACACGCGCAAACCGAAGTGCATTCCGCCGCACGCGCCGTGACGCCCAAGCCACCGAAGGCCCCCCTACCGCAATCGCAGGTCCTGCGTCTGTCGGCGCCGGAAATCGACCTGTCACGCAGCGGCAACGTGAGCGCGGAACAGCGGGCGGCCATGCGGCAACGGCGCCTGCTGCTCGATGCGGACGACCAGATGGCCGCCATCCTGTCGCTGCAGAATGCCGTGCGCCAACTCGAGTCGCGGCTGCAAGCCTTGTCGACGGAAGCGCCAAACAAGCGCGCGTCGCGCGAGCAACCCGCGCCAACCGGCGACTCTCTGCAACTCAAGCCGGCGCAACGTGTCGAGCCCGCGCCGCCCAAGGCCGCCGTGGAGGCGCAGCCGAAAGTGGCTGCAGTAGTGGCGCCTGCGGCGGTTCCCGCTCCGGCCCCCGCTCCGGCCCCTGCTCCGGCGAGTGCCCCGGTGCCTGCCACCACGATCGCGCCCGCCGCAGTGCCCGCAACTGTGCCTGCACCCTCACCGGCGGACATGGCCGTGGCGCCCGAGCCCAAGCCGGCAGTTCAGGCGGCTTCGGTCCCAGTTCCGCAAACGACCGTGGCGCCTGCCGCCGCGCGTCCGCCAGCGCCGGGGCCGGACACGTCCGGTATCGGAATGAACGCCTGGAGTCTCGGCGCGGCGGTCGCAGGCCTGCTGGCGCTCTCCGGGCTGTGGCTGTGGACACGCCGCAGCCGAGCACCGGTCCGGGCCGTGCCAACGGCGGCAGGCGGCAACGCAGCGGCCGCGCCGCGCGCAATACCGACAAGCGACGCCGAGCCGCTTGTCGTGCCGCACCTCAAGGCACCGGCCGAATCCGAGTTCGACCCGTCCGACATGGTCGAGACGCATCGCTTCGACGCGCCGATGGTTCCGGATCTTCCGCTGGAGAGCGCCGCGCACGACGAATCCACCGCGCGTTTCGACCTCGATCCCACACCGGCGGCGTCGCTCGATCTGGCGCTCGACGACCGCCCGGATGAAGACCGCGTGCGGCGCCTGCAGTACATGTACGAACGCTTTCCGGAGCTCATGTCCCGCACGGTGTCGATCGACGACGCGGATTCCGTGATCAATGCGGCGCGCCTCTATTACGAGGAAGGCCAGGCTGATCGTGCGTGCGAGTTGCTGACGTTCGGTGTCGAGGAGCGCCCGCAGGAAGTGCGGTTCTGGCTGGCGCAATTCGAGATATTCCGCCTGGAAAATCGCGCGGCGGATTTTTCCGAATTGGCCGGCAAGTTTCACGTGCTGTTCAGCTATGCCCCGTCGTGGCCGAAGGTGCGCCACGTCGGGCATGAACTCGATCCGGCCAACCCGCTGTTCGCCGCCGGACGGGACGTGCTTGCGGGCGACTCGCACTTCGATCCGGTGGTGGAAAACTGGCTCCACGCGCCGATGGACTTCACGGCGGATGCCCTGTTGTCGGACCTTCGGCGCGAAATCTTTGAGCAATTCAACGTGGACCGCTCCGATTTCGACACATTGTCCACGCGCATGAGCGAGCATCGATGAACCCGGAACTGGTGGCCCTGCTGGGCGATGGCAGCGCGTCGATCCAGAATCGCGAGCAGCGCGCGCAGATCATTGCCGAGTTCAAGGCCTATTCGGACCTCCCCGCCCCGCTGACGGCCGAGCGGGTGCAGGAGCTGTTTAACTTTGAGGATGCGCTGTATCCGGTCATCCAGTCGGACAAGGCGTGGTTCTTCGACAGCCTCGGGCGGGTCGAGGCGGTGCAGTTTTCGCGCGACCTCCACGTGCTGCACAGCGTCGCAGCCAAGGCCCTTCGGCAACTGATCGACCGCCGCGGGGAATGGGCCGCATCGGACACCGATCCGGTGCTGCATCGGGCCATGGCCTATGCGCTGTTCCACCTCGCCGCAAGCGTGAAGTGGTGCTTCTACCGGCACGAGCCGGTCAAGCCGACGCTATGGCCGGACCTTCACGCGCTCTACCGGTTTGCCGAACAGGCCGGCACCGCGGCGTTGCCGATTTCCCTGCTCTCGCGCGAGACCGGGCAGCAGACCTCCATCCTTGCGCTGTACCTGCGCGCGCTGCTGTTGGAAGTTCTCAATACCGGCAGCCTGACGATGCCGCAGATCGAGATCGCCGATGGCTGGCTAGCCGAATGGTGCCCGGAGTATTCGCTGGACCAGGCCTATGCGCCGCGCTCGCACGCGATGGTCGTGGACCTCGACGCGATGGCCGGATTGCAGTTGGTCACCGGCAGCACGCCCAAGCCGGGATACCGCTACATGCGCCTGGACGGTTTCAAGTCCCAGATCGAAGCGGTGAAATCGCAACTTCGCAGCGGCCAGCCGTACCTCGGCCGCGCCACGACGCGGCACTTTGCCGTGGAGGAGCATGTGGCGCTGCTCGGCGCCGTCGAGCGGCTCTACACGACGATTCTCCAGGCGAGCGCGTCGCGCATCGAGGAGCGTACCCCGGTGACGGGCCGCACGGCGGAGGTCGTGACGGGCTTCTCGGCTGCCCGCGCTTCATTGGCGCCGCGCGACGCAGGCAGCGTGCTCGAGTTTTCATTCGACGGAGACGCCAGCCCGCCGGCCGGCGACTTCCCGCGCTGGCGCCTGCATGACATGTCGTCCAAGGGCCTTGGCCTGAATGTGGATCGCGCCACGGGGGAGCAAACCATCGTGGGCGAGTTCATCGCCATCCGGGTCGACGGATTCCCGCATTTCCTTGCCGGCGTGGCGGTCCGCAAGGTCACGCAGCGCGCACTGGGGGAGACGCTGATCGGCGTCGAGATCCTGAGCTACCGGCCGCTGCCCGTGGTGTTGCATCGCTACCACCATCCCCGCGACGCGAACCCGGATCCGGATGTGGCCCCCGTCGAGGCCATCTACCTGCCGGGCCGCGATCCCGAGGGAAAAGGCGACATCCTTGCACTGCCGGCCGGGGATTTCGGCTTGAAGAATGTGTTCAAGCTGTCCACCCTGGAGACCAACTTCCGTGTGCGCATCAACCGGGTGCTTCGCAAGGGCCGCGACTGGATCGGGCTGCGCTTCGAAGTGATCGGCAAGAAATGACCGCCCCGCCCTTGGCGCGCTAGAACTTGCCGGGGCGGACACCCTTGGGTCGGACGACTTTCCTGCGCCGCGCGGTTTTGGGATCAGCGCGCAGCGGCTCGTAGCACTCGACACGATCGCCGTCCTTGAGAAGTGTGTCGGCAGGCCGCACCTGTCCCCAGATGCCCAGCGCCGCTGCGGCCTGCGGCAAGGGCGCCATCCATGCGGCAGCTTCGCCGAGCGTGACGGGACCCTCGATCTCCCGCTCGATTTCGCCCCGGGGCGTCAGCAGCCGGATGCGCATCATCCCTTGCTCCCGGCAATCGCCTCCGCACGTGCGACGAAACGGTCGAACAATGTTTCCGCGATATGCCCCAGCACCGGGGCGACCATCAACGCGATCGGTCCCGCGGCGGCTTCGAATTGCAGCGCGAGGCCCACGCGGCACCCTGCGTCGCCCAGGGGCAGGAAGGTCCACTCCCCGTCGAGCCGGCGAAACGGGCCCTGCACCAGGCGCAGGTTCATGCGCTCCGTGCCGAACTTGGTGTTCTCGGTGGTGAACGATTGCCGGATGCCGCGATAGTCGATGTCCAGCGTGGCGCGCGTGACCAACTCATCACGGTAGTCCACATGCGTGGACCGGCACCACGGCAGGAACTCAGGATAGCGCTCTACGGCATCGACCAATGAGAACAGGTCGTGCGCCGGATACGGCAACAGAGCGGATTTTTCGACAACAGGCATGGCGAACAGGCGTCAATCAGGTGCAGGCGCATTATCGGCCATTCGCCGGCGGGTAGAATCCGCGCATGAGCATTGTGCAAAACAAGAAGGCGCTGTTCGATTACTTTGTCGAGGAGCGATACGAGGCCGGGCTGGTGTTGGAAGGCTGGGAGGTCAAGGCCATCCGCGCCGGGCGCGCGCAGATCAAGGAGGGGTATGTCATCCTCAAGGATGGCGCATTTCACCTGATCGGCGCGCATATCTCGCCGCTGGAATCGGCCTCCACGCACGTGCAGGCCGATCCGGTGCGCACCCGCAAACTGCTGCTCAACCGCGACGAAATCAGCAAGCTGATCGGCCGCGTCGAGCAGAAAGGGTACACGCTGGTGCCGCTCAACCTGCACTTCAACAAGGGGCGCATCAAACTCGAGATCGGGCTCGCCAAGGGCAAGAAGCAATACGACAAGCGCGAGACCGAGAAGGAACGCGACTGGAAGCGCGAGCAACAGCAGTTGATGAAGCACAAGGTGTAGACCGGCGCCGCGTCAACCTCCCACCACGAGGCGCTGGTCGGCTTCCACGAGCCAGCTGGCCATCGCCTGCAGGAACGTCTTTTCGAAACGCGACTTGCAGATTTCCGACGCACCGCGCAACACGCTGTCTTCAATCCTGAGCGCGATGCCGTCTTGTTCCGCCACGCAGGTGGTGTTGCGTTTGACCCGCCCCTCGAGGACGTAGGAAATCTCGCCCAGGCTGGTTCCGTCGGTCACCACGTCGATCGAGCGGCCGGCCTTGGAAATGCGCACCATGCCGGAGAGCAGGACCAGAAAAAAACCGCCCGGGTCGCCTTCGCGGATGAGGATTTCATCAGCGTGGATGCGCACGAAGCGGCCGATCTCCACCACGTACCAAAGGTCGGCGTCGGAAAAGGCGCGGAAGAACGGGGATTCGCGCAGCAGCCGGAACTTCTCCGCGGCGGAGGTCACCCCGATGGAGGCCGCCAGGTCCGCGCGATCCGACGGGATCGATCCCAGCGCGGCGAGGCATTCCTCCCAATCCAGGTAGCGCTCGGAGGGAAGGCACCCGAGCATGCGCAGGACCACGGCATCGACTTCTGGGGGCAGGCTGGGCCGCAACGCGCTAGGCGGGCGCGGCTTTTCATGCACGTACTGGAAGATCAGCTGGTTGACGTTCAGCGCGTCGAACGGCTTTTCGCCGGTGAGCAATTCGTAGAACACCACGCCAAGCGAGAACATGTCGCTGCGGAATTCCAGCGGCCTTTCGAGCAGTTGTTCGGGCGACATGTAGAACGGCGTCCCCGCATTCAGGCTGTGCGCGCCCTCGTCGGACGACAGCAGTGTGGCGCCGAGATCGCTCAGGCGAACGTCTCCCAGCACGGTCAGCAGGATGTTCGCCGGCTTGATGTCGCGATGGATCAGGCCCAGCCCGTTCATGTATTGCAGGGCCTTGGCACACTTGAAGACGGCGTCCACGGCTTTCGGGTAATCGAGCAGGTATCCCCTGCGGGTGTACCTCTCCATGGAGCCGCCGCCGACCAGTTCCATGACGACATAGTGATCGTCGCCGTCGTTGACTACGTCGAACACCTTGACGATGTGCGGATGGTTGAGCTTGCCCAGCAGCATGGCTTCCGTGCTCAGCGCCGCGTCCGCCAGATCGCGCTCGGTGGACTCGGAGCCCTGCCAGCGGACCACCTTGACCGCCACCTCACGCACCAGGAACGGATCGTCCGCCAAGTACACGGTGCTGGTCGCGCCGCTGCCCAGTTCGCGCTTGAGCACGTACTTGCCGAGCTTTCGCGGCAACGAAGTCATTTGGGTCTCGGAGGGGTCGTTGGGCACGGTGGAATCCATCGGGAGCGTGCAGATTGCCTTTGAAACGCCGGTTGCGTCAATGACGCGAGTGCAGGTCCCGGTGCGTGCATTCTGGATGAAACCCGAAAGGCGCGCCGGGGAAACTCGTGGACTGGCGCGCGTTTCCAGGAAAAAATGCCTGAATCGCCGCGCCCCGCCTTGACTTTACTCAGGCCGGCGGGAGGCGCTCCAGCACCTGGAATGTCATGGCAAACGCATTTCTGGCGTCCGCACCGTGGGTTTCACGGTGCGTTTCCCGCCATTCGGATGCGTTCCAGGGCGGAAACCGGGCATCACCCTCCGGACTGCACGCCACCGTGGTCAAAACCAGGCGGTGTGCGCGCGGAAGGGCCTGCGCAAACAACTCGCCTCCACCGATGACATACACTTCCGGCGCATCCCGGACCATGTGCAACGCCGCATCCAGGTTCGCCGCCGTCTCGCAGCCTGCCGCGCTCCAGTAGCGGTCACGCGTGAGAACAACATTGCGCCTTCCTGGAAGCGGCTTGCCGATCGAGTCGAAAGTCTTCCGGCCCATGAGCACCGGGTGCCCCAGCGTGTGCCTGCGGAACCAGGCGAAATCGGCCGGCAAATGCCAGGGCATTGCATTGCCCTGCCCGATGACGCCGTTGTCGGCCACCGCCGCGATGAGGTTGAGGCGCAAGGACGTGGCCTAGATCGCGATCGGCGCCTTGATCGCCGGGTGGGGATCGTAGCCCTCCAGCGCAAAATGCTCGAACTTGAACGCAAACAGATCCTTGACTGAAGGATCGAGGCGCATCGTCGGCATCGTGCGCGGCGTGCGGGCCAACTGTTCACGCGCCTGATCGAGGTGATTGAGGTACAGGTGCGCGTCCCCCAGCGTATGCACGAAGTCGCCGGGCTTCAGCCCGCAGACCTGGGCGATCATCAGCGTCAGCAGCGCGTAGGAGGCGATGTTGAACGGTACGCCGAGGAAAATGTCCGCGCTGCGCTGGTACAACTGGCAGGACAGCCGGCCTTCCGCGACATAGAACTGGAAGAACGCATGGCAGGGGGCCAGGGCCATCTTGGGGAGGTCGGCCACGTTCCAGGCGGAGACGATGATGCGGCGCGAGTCCGGCTGCGTGCGCAGCTGTTCGAGCACCTGGGCAATTTGATCGATCTGGCCACCGCCCGGCGCGGGCCAATTCCGCCATTGATAGCCGTAGACCGGACCCAGGTTGCCGTCGGCGTCCGCCCATTCATCCCAAATGGTGACGCCGTTGTCTTTCAGGTAGCGCGTATTGGTGTCGCCCTTGAGGAACCACAACAACTCGTGGATGATCGATTTGAGGTGCAACTTCTTGGTGGTCAGCAGCGGAAACCCTGCCCCGAGATCGAAGCGCATCTGGTATCCGAACACCGAGCGCGTGCCTGTGCCGGTGCGATCGGATTTCTGCACCCCGTGCTCGAGCACGTGGGTGAGGAGCGCGTGATACGCGTGGTCGGTGGGGTTCATGGGGGCGGCAGGGGCAAAGGTGAAGGCAGGACGCAGGACATTTTACGATCCGATGACCGGTTTCATTCGATCTGCTCGCTTCAAGATCCCTGCCGAAATGAAAACGCCCGCTTTCGCGGGCGTTTGCCGTCGGGACAATGCAGTACGTCCGATCAACCTTTCTGCTGGGCGAACAAGGCCCACAGGTTGGCAAGGTCTGCCACGCCATCGTTGCCCTTCACGGATTTGAGCGTGGAAATTCCCTTGCTCTTGCTGCCCGCGAGGATTTGCGCCATGCCTAGATAGAGCTTGGCGTCTTCCGGGCGCTTCAGGTTGCCCTTGGCAATACCTTCCTCGATCAGGGCCACACCTTTGGCGCCTTCGCCCGACGTCACGTAGTCATATCCGAGGCGAACGAGCGCATTCCCATCCTTGGCGGCCTTGGCCTCCGCCAAATCCTTGTCGCGATTCGCCTTCGCTTCTGCAACACGCTTTTCGGCGAGGTCCCGCAGGCGCTTGTGACGGTCCGCCTCGCCGCCCTTGCCCAGGGCGCCCGCTGCAAAACCGTCATCGACGATCTTCTTGCCCTCCGTGGCAAAGCCGGCCTGGATCGCGAGTTGCGCCATTTCCATGAAGTCATTGGTCGCGTTCATGTTGCCCGTGGCGAGGCGCAGGCGCTGGACGTCGAGCGCGAACCGGTCCGAGAAGCCGGGCTTTTGCTGCAAGCGCGAAATGATGTCCTGCCAGAGGCTCTTCTTCGGGTAATAGGCCAGGAGTTTTTCGATCGTCGCCACGTAGCCGGCGGTGTTCTTCTGGCGCAGGTAACTGTTGGCCAACAACTGAAGCTTTTCCTCCGCAGGCGCGCGGCCGGATTTTTCATCCGCCTGGATGTCGGCCAACGACTCCTTGGCCGAGGCCGCATAGTCCCCGCTCTGGAAATACGACTGGATCAGCAGCGTGCGCATCGAGCCGCCGGCACCGCCGCCGGCCTCCTTGAACTTGTTGGCGTACTTGATGGCCTCAGAGTACTTGCCGAGTCCGTAGTAAGTCGTCGCGAGCGATTCGTAGATCTTCAACTGGGTGGCGGCCGGCGCCTTGCCGGTGGCCAGCACGGCCTCGAATGCGGCAATGGCAGCGGCATTGTCGCGCGCACCAGCTGCAGCGGAACCCCTCATGCTTTCGACCATGTAGGTCTCGTAGGGCGTCTTGCCGCCGACGGCATCGGCCTCACGAATCTTGGCCAATGCTTCTTTGAACTTGCTTGTCCGCATGAGATCGCTGGCCGCCTGCAACGGCTTGCCGATTTCCGGGCGAACCTTTTCCTGCGCAACGGCAGGCGTGTTGATCGACAAGGCCAGCAGCAGACTCGCCGCCAGTCCCGTTGCCATGATCTTCAAAGACTTGATGCCAGACATGCCATTCTCCGTGGCGGCTCACGCCGCCGTTATCTGTAATGTGGGGCGACACTGGCCCCTGTCATGCCAACCCAACAAAAACGAAACGCGGCAGATGCCGCGTTTCATTTATACCCCAATGTGGCGTCAGGTGAATATTCCGGCCCTTACTTCACGAACTGCTCGTTGCCCACCACACCGAGCTTGGTCAGCCCCAGACGCTGTGCGGTGGCCATGACCATCGCCACATCCTTGTACTGCGCAAGCTTGTTGGGCCGCAGGTGAATTTCCGGCTGCGGCTCGGTGGCCGCGGCCCCCGCGAGCTTTTCCTCCAGCGGCTCACGCCCGGCGACCGTCTCGCCATTCCAGAAGATCGTGCCGTCAAAATCGACGTCGATCTGGATGACGACCGGGGGCACCGTCGGTGGCGGCGGATTTCCCACCGGCATGTTCAGTTTCACCGCGTGGGTTTGAATCGGAATCGTGATGATCAGCATCACGATCAACACCAGCATCACGTCGATCAACGGGGTGGTGTTGATGTCCATCATCGGCTCGCCTTCCTTGGCGCTGCCTGCACTCATAGCCATATTGCGTTCTCCCCTTCGCCGGTCACGACCGCGGCGGCGGTTCGGTGATGAAGCCGACCTTCAAGATGCTTGCTCGCTGGCAGGTGTAGACCACGCGGCCGATGGATTCATACCGGGCCAGCATGTCGCCCCGGATATGCACTTCCGGCTGCGGGTTCTTCACTGCTTCCACCTTGAGCTTGTCGAACAACGCATCCATGTCGGCAAGTTTCTTGTCGCCCCAATACACGTCGCCATCCTTGTCCACCGAGATGAGGATGTTCTCCGGCTTGGTGACCGTGACGACGTTCTTTTCCTTGGGCAACTCCACCGCCACCGAGTGGACAATGGCCGGGATGGTGATCAGGAAGATGATCAGCAACACCAGCATGATGTCCACCAACGGCGTGGTGTTGATGTCGGACATGACGGTGTCTTCGCCGTCGTCCCCACCTACGCTCATTCCCATGACTGACTCCTGCTCAATTGACTCAAGGGGATGGCTGGATCACTTCTTTTTCGAAGCCTGGCTCATCAAGACGCCATGCAGGTCAGCGGTGAAGGAGCGCACTTTTTCCATGCAAACCTTGTTGCGGCGGATCAGCCAGTTGTAGGCCAGCACCGCCGGCACGGCAACCGCGAGGCCGAGCGCCGTCATGATCAGCGCCTCACCCACCGGGCCCGCCACCTTGTCGATCGACGCTTGGCCGGCGATACCGATGGCCGTCAGCGCGTTCAGGATGCCCCACACCGTGCCGAACAGGCCGACGAACGGCGAGGTGGAGCCCACCGTGGCCAGGAAGGCCAGGCCATCCTGCAGACGGTTGCCGACGTTGTCGACCGCACGCGTCACCGACATCGACACCCACTCGGAAAGCGGGATGTCGGCCGTCATGCCGCCCTCGTGGTGCTGCGTCGCGCTCACGCCGGATTCGGCAATGAAGCGGAATGCGCTGTCTTCCTTGAGCGCCTGGACGCCTGCCTGCAGGCTGCCCGCCTGCCAGAAGTTCTCCGACGCTTCCTTGGCATCCTTCAGGATGCGGCGCTGTTCGACGAACTTCACCACCAGGATGTACCAGCTTCCCATCGACATGATCACCAGCAGGAAGAGGACGCCCTTGGAAACCCAGTCACCGTGTTCCCACATCGCCTTCAAGCCGTAGGGATTGTCCACGCTTTCCTTGGACACCGAACCCGGGGCCGAAGGCGCCTTGGCGGCGGGCGCAGGCGCGGCATCCGCCGGCTTGGCCGCATCCGGGGCCTGAGCAGCGGCTTCAGGCGCGTTGAACGCCACCAAACCCACGCCAACCGGCATCGCAGCCATCACAATGGCGATCAGGGCCGCCTGAAATTTTTTGGTCAAAGACATGATTCCTCCGAGAAAAAACAACAATCGTTACGTTTTGGCTTGCGCCGGTTTTGAAATTCAATCGCGCCGGACCGGATGATCCGGCGGTCGCGTCAATTCAATCTGTGAGCTTGTAAGAAATTGGAACCTGGACGCGAACATCCCGACCCTGGCCTTGACACCTGAACTGCCTCACGGTGTTGATGGACGGGTTGTTGAAAACCCGATTCGATGAACTCTTGACTTCGACTTCCTTGATTTCACCGCTTGCTGCCACGGTGAACTCCAGAAGCACTTCACCCTCGATTCCATCCTTGCGCGCCTGAAGCGGATACTTCAACTCGTTCTGCAAGGTTTGTTTGAAGTTGGGGCAAGCCACGCCCACCGTGGGCGCCGCCACCGGAGCGGGCGGTGCGGGCGGCGCGGGCGGCGCATACACCGGCGGGGCAACCGGCGTCGGATTCGAAATCACCGGCGCGGGCGCGGGCGCGGAAATCTGCACTTCCGGCGGAGGCACAAATGTCGGCATGACCTGCGCCATCTTGGGCGGCGGCGGCGGCGGTGTGTCTGGTGGAGGCGGCTTCTTGACCTCCTCGATGATCTTGGTCTCGAGGGGGCCCTTCACGACCTCGACGACCTTGCGGGCCAGGCCATTGGCAAGCGCCCACACCAGCAGGACGTGAAAAGCAATCACAACGGAAATACCGGCCACATGTTTGCCGGGGTTCCGTTGCCGCTCCGCATAATTCATACCTTCTCCTCCAACGGGCTCGTCCGGAAATCCCGGCCAGCCGTTTTGATCGAACGCGCATTCTATCGCTTTCCGGATTCCGATGTTCAAGACTTTTTCCGACCCAATAGACCGCTTTTGGGGCTCGGATTGCCCGTTCTGGCTCTCCTGCAGCGATCCGGGGTTGGAATCGAACCTGCGACCATTAACAAGTAAGATTCGCGCATGGAAACGCGGCATGCAAGCGGGCGAGGAGCGGTTTTTGCGCCCAACTCGATGGAATTGGCGCGTCGCCAGGAGTTGATGCGGTCCGGTATTGCCAAATTGAAGGGCGGCTTCGCACGCGAAGCCAGAGCCATCCTGGAAAGCGTGGCGGAGCTGGGCCATTCGGAGCCGGTGCTGCTGGTCGCGCTGGCGCTGGCCTGTCGCGATGACGGCGCGCACGACTTGGCCCTGATGCGGGTCAACCAGGCGCTGGATGCCGACCCGCAAAACGTCCGCGCGCTGCTGCTCAAGGGCGACCTGCTTGCCGGGCAGGGCAACCCGAAAGGCGCGGTGCGGCACTACCGGGCGGCCAAGGCGCTGGTGGGAGACGATCCCGGCGCACCGATCGAAATCCGCAACGAGTTGCAACGCGTGGAGGCGTATTGCCTCGACCAGGCCCGCGAGATCGAGGCCCTGTTGGCCACCGAACTGGCCGCCGACGGACTCGATGCCCGGGGCCACGATGCGGGGGAGCGCTTTGCGGAATCCGTGGACCTGCTCTTTGAGCGCAAGGAATTGTTTTTCCAGGCGCCCAAATACTATTTCTTTCCCGGATTGCCGCATCGGCGCTTTTTCGGGCGTGCCGAGTTTCCCTTTCTCGACGCGGTTGAGGCCGCCACCGCGGACATCCGGCGCGAATTGTTGGACGTCATGCGCACGGACTCCGCATTCGAGCCCTACGTAAAGCGGGATCCGGATCGCCCGAGGGAGGACCAGCTCGGCATGGCGGACAATCCGGCGTGGAGCGCGTTCTATTTGTGGAAGGACGGCACGCCGGTCCGCGAGAACCTCGCGCGCTGCCCGCGGACTGCGGAGGTCATCGAAAGGATTCCGCTTTGCAGGATGCCGGGGCGCGCGCCGTCGGTCTTGTTTTCCCGCCTGTTGCCAGGCGCGCGGATTCCGCCGCACAACGGCATGGTCAACACGCGCCTGATCTGCCACCTGCCCCTGATCGTGCCACCCGGCTGCGGGTTCCGGGTGGGCAGCGAAACGCGCGAGTGGCAGGAGGGCAAGGCGTGGGTGTTCGATGACAGTATCGAGCACGAAGCCTGGAACGCAAGCGCGCAAACGCGCGCAATCCTGTTGTTCGAGATCTGGCGCCCTGAACTGACGGAGATCGAACGCAAGGCCATTCTGGCGCTGTTCCGCGCCATCGACGCACGCAACGGCGCGCCACCGCGCTGGGAAATTTGAGCCCCATGGTTTCCAGTCACGACTCCACCTTGGCCACCATCAACCAACTGGAAGCATTGGCGGTACAGGCGCACCGCGCTGGCCGGGAGCAGGAATTGTTGGGGCTCTGGAACCGCATCCTCGGTCTGGATCCACGCCATGCACGGACGCTTGCCGCGCTGGGCCAATGGCATTTCCGGCGGGGCGCATTTGCCGATGCCCTGTCCGCCTTCAAGGTCGCCGCCGAAAGCAATCCTGCCGATCCGCGCGCGTGGATCAACCTGGCCCTGACCCACCAGCAGATGAAGGACGACGGCGCCGAAGAAGCCGCGCTGAAGCAAGCGCTCAAGGCCGATCCCTCCGACTTGCTTGCCCTGTTGCTCAAGGGCGGATTGCAGGAACGCCGGGGCAACCGGCATGAAGCGGCACGCGCGTTCGGCGCGGCTGCCGCTGTCGCGCCGCCGCTGGACCGGCTCTCACCCGAGTTGCGGCCATCCCTGATGCATGCGCTGACCTACAAGGAAGACTACGATCGCCAATGCGCGGCCTTCCTGGACCAGCATCTTTCCGCAGCCTTCGACGAATGCAGGGGCGAGCGGCTCGACCGGTTTCGCGATGCGCTTGACATCATGGTGGGGCGCAAGCGGCGCTACGAGTCTCTACCGCTGGCTTATTTCTATCCGGGCTTGCCGGCCATCGAGTTCTTCGACAAGGACCTGTTTCCCTGGCTGAGTGCGTTTGAATCCGCCACGGCCACCATCAGGGACGAGTTTCTCGCGGTGCTCGAGCGCGACGACGGCTTTGAGCCCTACATTTCCTATCCCGAGGGCCTGCCGCTCAATCAATGGGTGGAGCTGAATAATTCCCCTCGCTGGAGCGCCTTTCATTTTTTCAAGAATGGCGAACGGCTTGAGTCCAACGCCGCGCGGTGCCCGCGGACGATGGAATTGCTCGCCTCGGCTCCCCAGCCCAAGCAGGCCGGACGCACACCCGCCGCGATGTTTTCCCTGCTCAAGCCGAAGACGCGGATCCCGCCCCATACGGGCGTGTCCAATGTTCGCCTGGTGACGCACGTTCCGCTCATCGTCCCGGAATCCTGCGGGTTTCGCTGCGGGAACCGGACGCGCGGCTGGACGCCCGGCGAGGCCTTTGTGTTTGACGACACCATCGAGCACGAGGCGTGGAACGACAGCGACAAATTGCGCGTGGTGCTGATCTTTGACATCTGGCATCCCATGCTGTCGGAAGCCGAACGCAGGATGGTTTCGTCACTCGCAGAGGGGCTCAACCGATTCACGGGGGAGTTCGGGGGCTTCGAACTGTAGCAAAAGGTGTGAGAGCAAAAAGTCCAGTATTGGCGAGGCTTTCCATGGCATTTCGGCCGGAACACCGCGCCAATGCTAGGGTTTTGGAATTGCCGGGATTATCTGGCGTTGGCTTTCCAATTGGCGTCAAGCCGGGACCAAGTCGAACGCGATCGTCAGGCGTTCCCGGTCGTCCTGGAACGGAACCGTGCCGTGCCACATGTAAGATGGAAACAGCACCAACTTCCCGGGTTCCGGCTTGACGAAATGTTCCGCCTCCAGTGGCGGATCCGTGACCACGCCGGGCTGGCCGAACTTGATCCATCCCTCGCGCCCGCGTTCAACCGCGTCCGGCAGCGACACATAGCAGGCGGAAGACAACCACCCCATCGGATGCACGTGGTCGGTGTGAAACCCGGTCGATCGCAGACGCGCCGACCACACGCCGTTGAACTTGTATCCCGATCCGATTCGCGCGCGGACCGGATCGCGGCTGGTCTCCCGTCCTTCGGCCAGCGCAGCAATGTGCTGGCGGATCGGCCCGTCGATCGCGGCGAAGAACGCGCGGATAACCGGATCATCGACAAGCTCCAGCCCTTGCAGCGTCTGGGTGCCATGCCTGAGGGACTGGTTGAGCGGATGCCCGCGCATCGGGTGCAATTTTTCCAGGCTGGCCTTGAGGTCCCGCAGAAAGCTCCCAAGATCGCCCCAGCCGTGCGGAACATCGATGGTCCACGCACGGACCAGTTGATCGTAGTTGTAAAGCTCTTGGTACCTCCGATCTCCCAAGAGCCGCCAGGCCGTCGCCACCAATGCCATCGCATATTGTTCCAGCGGTGCATAACCGAGAAGCCCATGCGCCACGCGCGCGGCCTCCGCCGGTTGTCCGTTGGCCAGCAGTGCTTCCGCCAGTTTGCTCAGCGCCGTGGCGTTGTTCGGCATCCGTTCCACCGCCCTGGACGCCAGTTCCAATGCGCGGGCCGGATCGCTGTGCGTCAGCAATTCAGAGGCGTGCAGCAGGACCTCGGGATCGATGTCCGGAGTTGCGGCCAGGGGCAGGAGCACGTCGATGGCGCCCTGGCGGTCGCCCGCATGGTCGAGCAGCTTCGCCTTGGTGGCGCGCAGCATCGCGGCAGCGGGACTCGCCTGGATCGCCGCATCAAGCGTCGCGCTGGCAGCAGCAATATCCTCGGTTTGCATCCACAACAACAGGGCAAGATCGGCGTGCGCTTCGAAATAATCGGGGCGCCGGCGAATCGCTTCGCGAAATGCGGCGGTGGCGTCCTCGAATTGGCCCGCGCCGGCCAGGCTTCGCGCCAAAACCAGCCAGGTCTCCGGCGCATCTACGCCCTTGGCCAGCGCGCGGCGCGCAGCAGACGCACTTTCGGCAAAGCGCTGGGCATCACCCAGGGCTGCGGCCAGATTGTGCTCGGCCACGCCGCTGCGGGGCGCGCTTTCCACGCCCCGCGCATAGGCGGCAATCGAGTCGCTGAGGTTGCCAGCCAGTTTGAAGGCCAGCCCGCGGGCGTTCCAAATGTCGAGTGTGGCGCGTCCTTCGGTCACAAAACCTTCAGTCAAATCCAAGGCTTTATCGGCGTGGCCGTCATTGGCCAGGAATTCTGCAAGCGCAGCGACGGGCCCCGGCAAACCGGGTTGCGCCGCCACCGCAGCGCGCAGTTGATTTTCAAACGTGGGGGACTGGGTGGACATGTCGGCAATTCGACTGGATGGTGGCGGCTCGATTTGGACCGCGCCAGGAATCCGGCAATTTTAGGGGTACAAACAAAAACGGCGGACCGAAGTCCGCCGTTTTCTCATTGCGCAAGTTCGGGAATCAGAACTTGTAGGTGGCGTTCAAGAACACGCGACGACCCAGGGCGTCATACACCTGCGGATAGGTATTGCCGTTACCGAACACCGCGGCGAGCGTGGTGGAGTCAGCGATCGGCGGATCCTTGTCGAACAGGTTGTTGATGCCACCGCGCAGCGTGAACTGCTTGGTGACGTTCCACGAACCGGCCAGGTCAAAGTAATCGCGCTTGCCGAACGTACGGTTGATGTCGTTCAAGGCGCCGTTGAGCAACGCGTTGGAGCTGGTTGCCTCGTTGTCCACCTTGTCGACATGGCGCCAGGTCAGGGCCAGGTCGAAGTTCCACGGGCTCATCCACGAGCCGCGGACCTTGTGACGCCACTTCGGTGCCGGCACGCCGCAGGTCGGACCATGCAGTCCCTTGCAGTCGTACGAACCGCCGCCGGGGATCGGCTCATTCTCAGCCTTTTGCAGCAGCGTGGCGTTCATCGTCACGTTGTAGCTTCCCCATCCGGTGGGCAACTTGTCGGCATAGCTGAAGCCGAGGTCGATCCCCGAGGTGCGCGCTGCAGCGATGTTGACGTTGGTCGCGATGATGCGGCCGGTCGGCTGCGCCCACAACGAACCGATGATGTCACGCTGGATCAAGCCGCAGAACTCACCGGTGGACAGGCAGCGGGACAGCACGACGTTCGGCGGCAGGGTCGAAATGACGTCCTTCAACTTGATGTCGAAGAAGTCGATCGACGCCGTCATGTTGCGCATCGGCTCCAGAACCAGGCCAAACGTGTAGCTGTCCGACTTCTCGGGCTTCAGGTTCGGGTTGCCGCCAAACAGCGCGTTGTACTGGCCTGCGGGGCTGTCGAGGATCTTGCCGTATTGCGCGGCGGTCACGCCCGTGCGTTGGCAAGCCGTCAGCGATGCGGTCGGCGTGGCGCCTGCGCAAGGATCGGAGCTGGCGTTAAACAGGCCAATGGCTTGCAGGTCGAACAGCTCGTGCACGTTCGCAGCGCGTGCAGCACGCTGGTAGCTGGCGCGGCCACGGATCTGTTTGACCGGGGCGTATTCCAGGCCAAAGCCGTAGGAATCGGTCTTCGCATTGGTGCTGTAGTCGGAGTGACGTACGCTGCCGTTCAGGCTCAACAGGTCCGCCATCGGCTGGCCTTCGAGGATCGGCACGCGCATTTCACCGTAGACGTCCTTGACGGTGTACTTGCCCACCACGCCGATGGTCGGGCCACCCTGGCCGGCGAGATCGCCGGTGGTGAAAGCGACGTCGGTGTCGAGTTGCAGTTTTTCAGTGCGTTGTTCGGCACCGAACGCCACGGAGATGCCGCTCTTGGCACCGGGGAGTTTCCAGCCATAGGCCGACATGTCACCCGCGATGTTGCCGCCGGCGATCGTCTGTTCCGTCGAACCCTTCTGGAAGCCGGGCGCCTGGATGTAGCCCAGTGCCGCAGGCGTCACACCACCGAGCACCCACAGGTTATACGGCACGCAGTTCGGGTCCGTGCCATCGATGACCGAACGGCAGGTGGGGACGCCACCCGGGCCAGCCACCACGTCCAAGGCCTTTTGCCCGCGAGAGAACAGGAATTCATTCTTGTAGGTTTCCTGGTAGATCACCTTGGCAGTCTGCATGGAAACGTCGTAGTTCCAGTTGCCGGCAAACTCGCCCTTGGCGCCGACAACCGTGCGGAACGAAGTGTGGCGAATGTCGTCCTGACGTCCGCCGCCTTCGACGTTACGGCGACCGATGAAGATGTCAGCCGTATCGCCCGCCTTCGTGAGGCCCATGTCGCGCTTCCAATCCGCCGACAGCAGCGGGTTCTCGAAACGCATCGTAAACGTCGCGCCACCGAAGAACAGGCCGCTGGGGGCGATCTGGGCGATGGTGTGGTCGTCGTGGAACGAGAACTCGGAATACACGTTCAGGTTCGGCAAGACATCGTAGTTGGCCGACGCGTTGAAGCCGTAACGCTCCGAAGGACGCTGGAAGAAGTTGGTCGGGGCGAAGTTGTACTGGTCCAGCGCGGCGGAGAAGGCGCGCGTGTTGCCCGCCGTGTTGGCCACCGTGCGGCTCGCGCCAGTGCTCAAGATCAGGAAGCGGCCGGGAAACGCCGTGCTCGAACCACCGCAGGTAAAGGTGGTGTTGGTCGACCCCGTGGAACAGGCGCTGAAATCGCGTTCGGATTGCAGCAGCGCATCTTCCTTCTTGTAGCTGAAGAACACCGTGGCGTTGCCCTTGCCGTTGGCGAAGTTGGCGCCCATCAGGATGTTGGCGTCATAGATCTTGCCGTCGGAGCTCTTGTCACCCGGAACGGCGAATTGCGCCGGGTTGGTGGCTGCGCGACCGCGAATGACGTCTGCAATACCCGAAGGATTGTTTTGCGAATGGTTGTAGAAGCTCTGGTTGAACTCGACCTGAACGCCTTCAAACTTGTTGTTCATGATGAAGTTCACAACGCCGGCCACAGCGTCGGAGCCGTAAACAGCGCCTGCGCCACCAGTCAGGACCTCCACCCGCTTGATCAGCGGTGCGGGAACCTGGTTCAAGTCAGCTGCTGCGCTTGCGGTACCTGCACGGGGGCTACCACCAGGGAGGCGGCGACCGTTCACCAGCACCAGGGTGCGTGTCGGGCCGAGGCCACGAAGGTTGACCGTTGCCGTTCCGCTCGAACCGTTGGACACCGTTCCACCCTGGTCTGCGAACACTTGCGGCAGGTTGTTCAACAAGTTCTCAACTGAGCGTACACCGTCGACCTTGATGGTTGCCGCGTCAATCACGGTGACGGGGCTCGCGCCTTCGACGTTGAGCGCGGGAAGGCGTGAACCTGTGACTTCGACCTTCTCGACCTTTTGTTCATCCGGCTTGGCGGCCGTCTGTGCAAATGCAGGCACAGCCAGCGACGCGATCATGCCGGCGTGCAGGACGCCGGCGACGGCGACTGTTGACGCTTTCAGCTTGACTCTCATTGTGAAACCTCCTGTGAATGATGGAACGAACTGCTAAACATCGGGTTGATGTATTTGGCGGGGCTCTGGCACCGTTGGCCGTTCCGTCCCCTCGAGATCCAAGTGGCGAATCCAAGAGATGAATTCACGGCCATTGGTTTTGTCGCGAGTGCCTTTCCAGCCGCCGGTTCAGAGGGACTACTTGGACGCATGACCGATCTTCCGCGCCATAGGCGTGGCGTCAGCCAATTTTCGATATGACAAACTGTCGCAGAATACCGCGTCTTGTATCTCAATGCGATTTGAGTGACGCCAATTGTTGCTGATCTGCAACATCCGTTGATGCAGTGCAGCAAGCCCGACGCCAATCGTTGAAAACGGAAATCAGGATCGGTCGGCCGGGCGATGCAAACAAAAAGGGGGCCGAAGCCCCCTTTTCTTTCTGCCCTTCAGTTCAATTACTTGAACGTGTACGTGGCACCTACCGTGAAGAAACGGCCGCGGGCGTCATATTGCGTGAAGTCGATGCCGGATCCGTAGGCGGGATCATAAGGCGGACGACGGTTCAGCGCATTGCGCACGTTTGCGGTCAGGCGCAGGTTCTTGATGCCGTTGTAGGCGGCGAACAAGTCGATGAAGTATGCCGCGCCAACACGGTCTTCAGGCGCCGTGGCCCCAAGGCGCGCCGGGGTGCCGGCCGCGTTCTGGTCCACCGAATGCGTGTAGCGATACGTGGCTGCCGTGGTCCAGTTGCCCTTTTCGTAGCTGCCGGTCACGAAACCCTTGTAACGCGGGATCGAGCTGGTGAAGTCACCCGAGTTCAGGTCGACGACATCCGTACGCTTGCCGCCCGGCTCTTCCGGCACATAGAAGCTGCTCACGTAATTGAAGCTCGCCGTGATGCCGAACTTGCCGTTCCACAACGGCATGCGGTGGTTGACTTCAAAGTCGATACCCGAGGTTTCCTGGAAATCCAGGTTCAGGTATTGACCGGACCAAGCCAGCGGGAAGCCGTTCGAATCGCGGATGATCTGGTTCGCGCCGATCGACTGGCCGCGTCCAACGCGATTGAAGTCGGACTGGATGGGCAGCTGGATCGTGTCATTCAGGCGGATCCGGTAGAAGTCCACCGCAAAATTGGTGTCCTTCGAAGGCTCCCACACAAACCCGAAGTTGCCGTTCTTGGAGGTTTCCGCCTTCAGGTTCGGATTCGACAGCGCGGTGCCGGCGATCTGGAAGAAGCCCTGGTTGATCGGATCAAAGATGACCGTGAAGAACGTTGCGCGCGACGGCGAAACTTCCGGCAGGGTCGGTGCCTTGAACGCCTTGGACCAGGTGCCGCGTACCAAAAACTCCTTGGATACCGTCCACTTCAAGCCGACCTTTGGCGACGTCTTGGAGCCGAAATCGCTGTAGTCGTCGCGACGGACCGCAAGTTGCGCTTCCAGGGACTTGGTCAGCGGCGCGGAGAGTTCCGCGAACTGGGAATTGCTATTGCGCGAGCCATCCGTGGCGGTGCCGCCCTGCCCGAGTACCGCGCCAGAGGTGATCAGTGCATCCGGACGATCGGCCAGGGATTCACGACGGAATTCGATACCTGCTGCAAAGCCGAGCGGACCGGCCGGCAGTTGGGCAATTTCAGACGACACCTTGCCGTCCACAAACGTCAGCTTCGACTCGGCATTGCGAACGGGCGTGATGCGCAGTGCGCCCATCGTCGCCGCATTGGGATTCGCAAAGTTGTAGCTGTTGACGAAAGACTGTGTCAGCAGGAAGCGGTTGACGCGGTTGTAATTGATCTGCTCGGACTTGGACTTGGCGCCGCCCAGACCGACTTCCCAATCCCACGCGCCCACCACGCCTTTCAGGCCTGCTGCAAGGCGGCCCGACTTGGTTTCGATGTCGGCATCGCGCCCGCCCAATTCATAGAACGCATACTGCAGGATGCGGCTGGCACCGGTCGGATTGTTCGGATGGGTGGCGGGAAGAATGATGTTGGTCGTGACGGTGAGGCCCGTTGCCTGATCCACCTGAGAGGTCGGCGCAAACGCGGCGCTGAACTTCTGGAACGTCTTGTTCTGGCTGAAGTTGCCCTCGAAGAAGCCCGAAGTGTTCGACGAGAAGTCCATCGAGCCGCGCACCAGCACGCCGACGCGGTCCGTCTTCGGGAAGAGCGTCAGGTAGGGCGCAATATTCAGAGCGCAATGGTCGCCAAGGCGGCGGTTGTCAAAGTCGCTTGCAGGACGGCGGATCGAGCCGTTGGGGCAAGGCGTCAGGCCCAGGCGGTTGCCGAAGCCGGTGGCCGGGTTGGCACCCAATTGCAACGTGGCTACGCCGCCGCTCCAACCGGAAAGCGTGCCGCCGGGGAATTGGCGGGTGTCACCGTCGCGCAGCCAGCTGGTTTCGGACCAGGTCAGCAGATCGCGATGGTAAAAGTCGACCACGCCGAGCAGGTTGTAACGGTCGCGCGCCAGGTCGCCCACACCCGCGGTCAGCGCAGTGCGGTATTCGTTCATGCCCTTTTCATAGCGCGTACCAGCGGAACCCGACAGCTGAAGGCCCTTGTAATCCTTGCGCAGGATGATGTTGACCACGCCGGCGATGGCGTCTGCACCATAGATGGCCGATGCGCCGTCCTTGAGCACTTCAACCCGTTCGATGGCCGAATTCGGAATGCTGTTCAGGTCGACAAAGGTGTCCTGCAGATTTTGTGCGAAGCCATAGTTCGCCATGCGGCGGCCGTTGATCAGCACCAGGGTGGCCTTTTGGCCCAGACCGCGCAGTGCGATGCCGGAAGAGCCCGGAGAGAAGCTATTGGTGAAGGTTTCGTTGAAGCTGTTGCCGGTGTTGCCCGGGAGGTCGCGCAGGACTTCGCCGATGGTCAACTTGCCAGACTTTTCAATGTCTTCGCGGGTGATGATCTGGACCGGAGCGGGGGTTTCCGCGTCGATACGCTTGATGTTCGAGCCGGTCACTTCGATCTTTTCAACTTTCTGCGGGGCGACAGCAGGCGCTTGCGCGAATGCCAGCGGGGTCACCACGAGCGTCGCCAGCAATGCCTGGGGCAGAGCCTTCATATTGGAGCGAGTCATTTGAGCCTCTTTTGGTTGCACATCGTTTCTCATTCAGGGATTTGGCGGCATGGATAAACGCCAACCGCGACCCATTGTTACAAACTTGCAAATTCTAGCGCTAGCCTGCATCAATTCGGAAAGTTCGGGGGACTTGTTGCGAATTCACAACAACTTTTGGAGGCAATAAAAAAAGAAAGGGGGGCATTGCCCCCCTTTCACTACAGCCTTGAGAAATCAGTTACCGGAAGCGGTAGCTGATCGAGCCCTGCATGTAGCGGCCGTACGGGTTGTGGAATGTGGAATTGAAGCCGGCCGTTGTCTGGTTCGGATCGTAGGGCGCGGCCTTGCCTTCCACGTTTCTCACGATCAGGCTGAGGGTCAAGTTCTTGATGCCAGAATACGTGGCACCAATATCCACCGTGGACCACTCCTTCACGTAGCAACCGCCAAATGCGCCGCCCAAGTACGCGAGCGTCGCACTGGTTGCCGCGAGGTAGCAGTTGTTTGCGACGGTCGGATCGCCATAACGCCAACGGCCCACGTAGTTGTTGCGCACGAAGGTCGTCACGTCACCCTTGGTCCAGGTCACGGTCGTGTTGCCACGGTAACGCGGCGCTTCGAAGACATAGAAGTTGCCGGCGTTGTTGATGTAGGGAACGTTGCCCTTGCCCAGCTGCCACTTGATTTCATCGTAGTAGCTGCTGTTGTGGGCCAATCCCAGTCGACCCCACTGCCCGATGGAAATCCGGCCGGCCAGGTCAAAGTCGATCCCACGCACTGCCGTTCCACCGAAGTTGTCGAACTTGCGGATGGTGCTTTGGATCGGGCCGGAATTCGGCACGCCCGGCAACCATGTCAGCGGATTCGGATCGCGAATCACGGAACCGCCCTGGAAGGCAGGATTGAATTCATTGTTGATTACCGTCTGGGAGTCGAAACGGTCAATGAAGTTGGTGCGATGGATATACCAGAAATCCACCGACGCGTTCCAGTCCTTGGTCGGCGACCACAGGACACCCAGGGTGTGGCTGGACGACTTCTCCGGCTGCAGCTGGGTGTTGGCTTGAATGAGGGAGGAAATCGTCCTGCTGCAATCATCCGGCGTGGTTTGCGCATTTACGCAGCGTACCGGATCGACAATCCCCGCATTGAACGACTGCACGTTCGAATTGGAGATCTGGAACAGCGACGGTGCCCGGAAACCGCGTGCGTAGGTTGCACGCGCGGCGACAGTTTCATGAATCTTCCACTTCACGCCGATCTTGGGGGTTGTCGAGTTTCCAAAGTCCGAATAATGATCCTGGCGGATGGCAAGCTGGGTCTCCACATCCTTGATGAACGGGAGCGAAAGTTCCGCGAACACGGAAGAAACATTGCGGGAACCGCGGACGGTGGACGATGCGAGGCCGATGAATTCACCGTTGACGGTCCGCGGATCGGACACGATGTCCATCTCTTCCTTTCGGATTTCAATACCTGCAGCGACACCGATGGAGCCGCCGGCGAGGTTGCCCAACTCACGCGAACCACGCAAATCGACTTGGGAAAGCTTGGACTCGCCCTCGTTGTGCTTGTACGGATTGAGCGAGCTGATGACCGCCTGCGAGTTGGTGCCAAAAAAGCGGTACGTGCCGTTGGCGATGGCGGACTGCAGTGCCGGGAAGTAGATCTGCCCGTTGGCATCTTCTTCGCGCTTGGTTTTGCTGAACAAGAGGTTGGATTGCCAATCCCACGCGTCCCACGTGCCGCTCAACCCACCGACCACACGCATGGTGTCAGTCGTCACGAAGGTGTACGACGGGCCGAAATCCATGAAGCGATAGCGCAGGCCCAGGCGGAAGTTGTTCGGGTTGTCGGGGTGCCCGACCGGGAGGAACAGCGTGTAGCTCAAGCGAGATCCATCACGACGGAACCAGGTTGACGGCGCCGCAGCGTCAAGACCGGGTTGCGCGCCGACAAAAATGTTGTCCGCCCGCGAGAAATTGGCCTCGATGCTGGCATCCAGCGTCGGGGTGATGCTGAACGTGGCGCGCGCCAATGCACCTTTGCGCTCGGCCTCACTTTGTGTCTGGCGGTTCTCCAGCGTGTCGGAGCGGCACAAGGTACCGAACGTCAATGCCGGCGGGCAGCGGGGATCGAGCGGCAGCACGACGTTGAACACGCCGCTGTTGGCCACCGATTCCCGGCGAAGGTTGGCAGGATAAGAAACCGTCGAGTTCGGGATCAAACGCCCGGCCAGGAAGGCGTAGGCATCATTCTGGATGCCATTGCCGGATTGGCGGAGGCCGACGGGATCACGACTGTAATACTCCATGGCGACGAGCACGTTGTACTTGTCCTTGGCCAAGTCGCCAAACCCGAACGAACCGTTTACAGTGTTCGTCACATAATCACCACCCCGGACCTGCTGGCCGCGCGTGACCGTGAAATCGGCACCCTTGTAATCCTTGCGAAGGATGATGTTCACCACGCCGGCAATGGCGTCAGAACCGTACACGGCGGAAGCGCCGTCCTTCAGGACTTCGATTCGCTCGATGGCGGACAACGGAATGCTGTTGAGGTTGAACGACGTACCCTGCCCGATGTTGGGATCCGCGTATGGGGCCGGAGATACACGCTTGCCGTTCAGCAGAAGAAGCGTTGCCACCGACCCGAGGCCACGCAAGGAGGCGGTCTGGTTGCCGCGCTGGAAACCGGTACCGGAGTCGAAGTCGTTCGCGCTGCCGCCGCTGATCGCGGGTACATCGCGCAGAACTTCCGCCAGTGAGGAAAGTCCTGTCTGCTGGATTTGTTCCTTGGTGATGATCTGGATCGGCGACGAGGAGTCTGCGTCCACGCGCTTGATGTTCGATCCCGTCACTTCGATCTTTTCGACCTTCTGCGGGACCGTCGTCGCTGGGGTTTGAGCCTGGGCGGCACAGACGGGCACAAGCGCCAGGACAATCGCCTGGCAAAGCTGCTTTCTATTGGCACGGATGATCATTTACAACCCTTCCGAAATTTGGATTAATCGGCATCAATTTGTCGCGGCAAAAAACACTCGTGCCGAGATCGTCACAGATTGGACCAATTTTGCCGTCTCGCCGCGACTTAGGCATGTGAAAATTGCGATTTTGTTACTTTTTTGCAACACATAACATTACACTGCACCAGCGACGACGAATCGTGACCAATTCGCGCATGAATTGGGATCTGCGGAAATCGGGGCGGTACGCAGCTGCCGGCAAATGCAGTTTTCACGCCTAGTCGCCAATGCTATAATCGAGAGTTGTGGCAAAAGGAAGATGGGCGTTTCGCCCATTTTTTGTTTGTGTTGCAGGTTTTGCGGGGCTGGTGGTGTCGGACTGGCTGCGCCGGGGCTCACGGTGGCAGGAAATCTAGAGAAGATTGTGGAGGCCACAGTCCAAGGTCTTGGATATGAGCTGGTTGAATTGGAAACCGGCGGAAGAGGCTTGGTCCGTGTTTATATCGACCAGCCGAAGGGAATTGCTGTTGGTGATTGCGAAAAAGTAAGCAACCACTTAACGAGAGTTTTCGCAGTCGAAAACATCGAATTTGACCGCTTGGAAGTATCGTCCCCGGGCTTGGACCGGCCCCTGAAGTCCGAGGCGGATTTCAGGCGATTTGGCGGAGCACTTGCAAGAATTCGGCTTTTCGCTCCTGTTGGAGGCCGCAAGCGGTTCGATGCCGTGCTGGTTTCCGCGGAAGACGGGTTCGTCGAACTGGAGCTTGTCGAACCAAGCCCGGCCCCGTCCAAGCGTGGGCATGGCCAGAAGGCTGGAAAGCAATCGAAAGCCGCGGTGGCGCCTGCAAGGCCGCGTCTGCGCGTGGCGTTGGATCAAATCGAGAAAGCCCGATTGATCCCCGAGATTTGAGTGAGCCGTTTTTCGAACTGAGCGTGCCAGGATGGCACCAATCGATGTGCAGGAGTGATGTTCAGATGAGCCGTGAAATTTTGTTGTTGGTCGATGCCCTCGCGCGTGAAAAAAGCGTGCCTCGCGAAACCGTGTTTATCGCCCTGGAGCAGGCGCTGGCCTCGGCCACCAAGCGAAAATTCGCCGACAAGTTTCTCCAGGAGGAGTCCGACGTTCGCGTCGAAATCGACCGCCAGACCGGGGAATACCAGGGATATCGACAATGGACGGTCGTGCCGGACGAAGAGCACGAGGAACCCGCGCGGCAGATCGCCATTTCCGATGCCCATGAGCATGGCGAAAACCTCCAGTTGGGGGATGTGATCGAAGAGCCGCTGGAAGCCGTCGATTTCGGCCGCATCGGAGCGCAGGCCGCCAAACAGGTAATCCTGCAAAAGATCCGAGAAGCCGAACGCGAACAAATCCTTGCCGACTTCCTGGAGCGCGATGAAAAACTCGTGACGGGCACGATCAAGCGCATTGAGCGCGGCGACGTCGTCGTGGAGTCGGGGCGCATCGAAGGCAAGATCCGCCGGGATCACGTGATCCCCAAGGAAAACCTGCGCGTCGGCGATCGAGTGCGCGCATACCTGCTCAACATCGACCGCACCCAAAAGGGTCCCCAGGTAATGTTGTCCCGCGTGGCACCCGAATTCATTGTCGCGTTGTTCGAGCTTGAAGTCCCGGAAATCGAGGAAGGCATCATCGAAATCAAGGCTGCCGCGCGCGATCCGGGCTTGCGCGCCAAGATCGCGGTCAAATCCAACGATCCGCGTGTCGATCCCATCGGCACTTGCGTGGGCATGCGCGGTTCGCGGGTGCAGGCGGTGACCGGCGAACTGGCCGGCGAGCGCGTGGACATCATCCTGTGGTCGAC
>CAZTYC010000003.1:0-2243 GCA_964617435.1 uncultured Burkholderiales bacterium | reverse complement strand
GTCCACCGACCCGGCGCAATTTGTCATCAACGCGCTGGCTCCGGCGGAAGTGTCCTCCATCATCGTCGATGAAGAGCGCCACAGCATGGATGTGGTGGTCGATGAGGAACAGTTGGCCCAGGCGATCGGCAGGGGCGGCCAGAACGTCCGCCTGGCCTCCGAGCTCACCGGCTGGCAACTTAACATCATGACGGAACAGGCGGCGAGCGAAAAGCGCGAGTCCGAGCATGGGAACATCAAGCAGCTGTTCATGGACAAGCTGGACGTGGACGAGGAAGTCGCGCAGATCCTGATCGACGAAGGATTCAGCAACCTCGAAGAAGTGGCCTATGTGCCGCTCAACGAAATGCTCGAGATCGAGGCCTTCGACGAAGACACAGTGAATGAACTGCGCCGCCGCGCGCGCGACGCCCTGGTGACCGAGGAAATCAAGTCGGAAGAGTCCATCGAGTCGGCAGCCGAAGACCTGCTGAACATGAACGGGATGGATGCCGATACGGCCCATATGCTGGCCGCGAAGGGCATCCGCACGATGGACAATCTGGCGGACCTCGACATCGAAGAACTGACGGAGCTCACGGGCATGGATGCGGAGCGTGCCAAGGGACTCATCATGACCGCGCGCGAGCCCTGGTTCAAAGAAGCGCACTCGGCAGCCTGAGGCTGACCCAACTTAATTCTGACACCCGTAATTGCTGCGATACACGCTGCTGAAACAGGAACCGCATGGCCCAAACCACCGTTGCCCAATTCGCCACCGAGCTCAAACTGACTCCAGAGGTCCTGCTGGAGCAGTTGTCGGCTGCCGGCGTCTCCAAGAACGGCACCTCGGAAAAACTCACCGAGGATGACAAGGCGCTGTTGCTGGCATACCTCCAGGAAGCCCACGGCCATAAGGAAGAAAAAAAGAAGATTACGCTGACGCGCAAACAAACCAGCGAGATCAAGAAGGCCGACTCGTCGGGCAAGGCGCGAACGATCCAGGTTGAGGTTCGCAAGAAGCGGACGTTCGTCAAGGTCGACAAGGCCGAGCCGGTCGAGACGCCCAAGGTGGTCGAGCCGACCCAACCGGTCATCAGCGAAGAGGAACTTGCCAAGCGGCAGGCCGAGGAAGACCGGCAGGCCGCCCTGCTGGCGAAGCAGGCGGAGGAGAAGGCAAAGGCTGTTCCCAAGCGCCGCAAGAAGGCGGATGGCGAAGCCGAGGCCGCGGCTCCCGCGCAGGACGAGGTGCCCGTACCGGCTCCAGCGCCCGTGGCAATCGAAAAGGGCAAGAAGGTTGTCCGCAAGAGCGATGCGAAACCGGCCGCAGACCAGCCGGCCGCCGGGCCTGTTGCGGCGGAGGCCGACGCTGTAGGCTCGGAAAACCGGCCGCGCGTCGGTGAGCGTGTCGTCCTTCGCAAGGATCCGCCCGCCGCGCCACCGGCCAGCACCGGGACCCTGCATCGGCCTGTCATCAAGACGGCGGACGGCGACGTCAAGAGCGACAAGAAGAACGTCAAGAAAACTGCAAAGCCGGCCACGGCCACCTCGTGGACCGACGAAATGGCGAAACGCCGGGGCATCAAGACCCGCGGCGACGCCTCCGGCGGGCGCGAAGGATGGCGCGGGCGCCGCGGGAAAGATCGGCAGGGCGACGATGACGCCGGCACAAATTTCCAAGCACCGACCGAGCCCATCGTTCGCGAAATCCTGGTGCCTGAAACGATCACCGTGGGTGAACTCGCCCAGAAAATGGCGGTCAAGGCCGCTGAAGTCATCAAGACCATGATGAAGATGGGCTCCATGGTCACCATCAACCAGGTGCTTGACCAGGACACGGCCATTTTGCTGGTCCAGGAAATGGGACACACCGCCAAGGCGGCAAAGGCCGACGACCCGGAGGCCTACCTCGTCGAAGCCGTCGAGCATGCGGAAAGCGAAAAGGTCACACGCCCGCCGGTGGTCACCATCATGGGTCACGTTGACCACGGCAAGACTTCCCTGCTCGATACCATCCGCCGCACCAAGGTGGCGTCCGGGGAAGCCGGCGGCATTACGCAGCATATTGGCGCGTATCACGTGACCACGCCGAAGGGCGTGATCACGTTCCTGGACACGCCGGGCCACGAAGCCTTCACCGCGATGCGCGCGCGCGGCTCCCAGATCACCGACATCGTCGTGCTGGTCGTTGCTGCGGATGACGGGGTCATGCCGCAAACCAAGGAAGCCATTGCCCACGCCAAGTCTGCCAATGTGCCGATGAT
>CAZTYC010000002.1:0-36760 GCA_964617435.1 uncultured Burkholderiales bacterium | reverse complement strand
GCCGACCGATCCGCCGGAGGCGAATGCGTCGCCCAGCCAGTGGCCGTACTCCTTGGAGATGGCATTGGCGTAATCCGAAAACGTGGCCGTGCCCTTGTCGGCGGCCACCACCAGGTACGGATCGTCCGGATCATGGCGCACCACGCGATCGCGCGGCACCACCTTGCCCTGCACGAGGTTGTCCGTGAGATCCAGCAGCCCGCGCAGGAAGGTCTGGTAACACGCCACGCCTTCTTTCTGGAAGGCCTCGCGGTCTGAGGTCGGCGGCGCGGCCTTGAGCACGAATCCGCCTTTCGATCCCACCGGCACGATGACGGTATTCTTCACCTGCTGCGCCTTCACCAGGCCCAGCACCTCGGTGCGGAAATCCTCGAGCCGGTCGGACCAGCGCAAGCCGCCGCGCGCCACCTTGCCGAACCGCAGGTGCACGCCCTCGACGCGCGGTGAATAGACGAAGATTTCATACAGCGGCTTCGGCTCCGGAAGCTCCGGCACCTTGGCGCATTCAAACTTGAACGACAAGTAGGGCTTGCGCTGGCCGTTGGCGTCCGGCTGATATTGGTTGGTGCGCAGCGTGGCCATGATGACGGCCAGGTAGCGGCGCAGGATGCGGTCTTCATCGGCGTTGGAGACGCGCTCCAGCGCCGCTTCAATGGTCGAGACGCCCATCGCCACCATTTCCGCGCGGTCGCTGTCGAGCGCCGGGTCAAACCGGGAGTGGAACAGGGCGGCCAGCTCGGAGGTGACGCCGGGGTGCGCGGCCAGCGTGTTCTCGATGTACTGCTGGCTGAACGTGAAGCCGGTTTGCTTGAGGTACTTGGCATACGCGCGCAGCACGATGATGTCCTCTGCCGCCAACCCGGCCGCCAGCGTCAGGCGGTTGAAGCCGTCGTTCTCGACCTGCCGGCGCCACACCATGGCAAACGCGGCTTCAAACTTGTCCTTGATGTCCCGGAGGTGAAATGCCCCGTATAGCGGCAGCAGGGAGAAGTCGTGGATGAAAATCGACGGCGCATCCTTGCGTGCGATGGTGAAGCTCTTTTCGCCCTCCACACGCACACCCATGTTTTCGAGCATGGGCAGGCTGCCGGACAACGGCACCGGCTTGCCCAAATGGTAGAGGCGGAAGCGCAACGCATTGCGCGCCCGCTGGCCCGGCTCGTGGTACAGCGTCATGGCGATCGGCTGCGCCTCGCTCAGCGTGCGCGCCGCGTTGAAATCCGCCAGCGCCTGCTCGGGACTGGTGGCCTCTGTGTAGGCCGCAGGGAAGGGCAGCGCAAACTCGCGGCGCGCCTGGGTGGCCGCTTCTTCGCCGGCGTTGGCGATCACAAGCGCGAACACGCCTTCCTCCCAGCGGCGCACGGTGGCGGCGATCTGCTGCTCGAGGGCCTTCACGTCCACCTGCACCGCGGTTGCCGGCGAGGTGCGCACCAGGAGGTGCATGCGCGCCAGCACCGAGTCGGACAACTGCACGTTGAAGTCCGTCGACGTGCCGTTGAAAGTCTTCATCAGCATGTCCTGCAGCTTCAGGCGCACTTCCGTGTTGTAGTTCTCGCGCGGCAGGAAGATCAGGCAGGAATAGAAACGGCCGTAAATGTCGCGCCGCACGAACACGCGGGTGCGCGAACGCTCGCCCAGGTGCAGGATGCCCATCGCGTTGTCGAACAGTTCATCCTCGCTGATCTGGAACAGTTCGTCCCGCGGATAGGCGTTGAGGATGGACACCAGGTTCTTGCCGGCGTGGCTGGTGGGCGGAAAGCCGGTGCGGGCGAGCACGGCCGCCACCTTCTTGCGCAGCAGCGGAATGTCCGCCGGATCCGCGTGATACGCGGACGAGGTATAGAGGCCGATGAAACGGCGCTCGCCGATGACCTTGCCCGCCTCGTCGAAGCGCTTGACGCCGATGTAATCCAGGTAGCCCGCGCGATGCACGGTCGACCTCGAATTGGCCTTGGTCAGCACCAGGAGGTTGGGCTTGCGGGCCAGCGCGCGGATGTCGTCGGGCAGCTCGGCAAAACTCTTGGACGGGCCGCCCTGTTCCGGATGGCGCAGGATGCCCAGCCCGGACTTGGGCACCATGAACAACTGGTCCGCGCCGTTTTCGGATTTCAACTCGTAGTCGCGGCAACCGAGGAACGTGAAGTGGCTGTCGCCCACCCAGCGGAGGAAGTCGCGCGCCTCGTCGAGTTCCGCCAACTGCACGGCCTTGGCGGCGCCCGTCATGGAGTCGAGCGTTTCCTTCACGCGCGACGACATCGCAGACCAGTCGCTCACCGCGGCACGGACGTCTCCCAGCACACGCTCCAGATTCCTGATCAGTTCCTGCATGCGGTCCGGGTCCGTGATGCGGTCGGTCTCCACATGGATCCACGATTCCAGCTTTTGCCCTTGAGCAGGATCTGCCAGGTTGAGGAGTTGCCCCTTGGCGTCGCGTTCGGCGGCATACAGCGGATGCACCACCAGTTGCACGCCGAAGCCCATGCGGTTGATCTCCATGGCGATGGAATCGACCAGGAAGGGCATGTCGTCATTGATGAATTCCACCACCGTCACCGGCGCCGTCCAGCGGTGCTCGGTCAGGGTCGGATTGAAGACACGGATTTTTGCCGCGCCGGATTTGAATTCCGTGCCGAACGCGATGTGGGCGGCGGCCAGTCCGGCCCACGAGGCGGCGTCGCGCGCATTGAATTCATCGGCATCGACATCGCGGTAAAAGCGCGAAACGAACACGGACGCGAGGGCCTTGTGGGCGGCGGCGACCTTGCTGGCCGTGAGTTTGGCCACCTCGGTGAGTTGCGAGGCTTTCTTCTTTTCGGCGGGAGAAGTCATTGGGAAAATCGCGGATCTGGGAAGTCCGCCATTATATTCCCTTGAGTTGCGTCAATCTTTCATCGAAGCGACGCAGAGGGGCCTTCCACATTGCCTTGGAGGCAACGCGCAGGCCGGGCGATTGAATTCCTACGCGGCGATCTTCTGCGCCAGTTTCAGTTCCGCGCACGCTTTCTGGATGCGCATGCAGGCCTGCTCGAGCAACTCCGTCGACGCGGCATAGGAGACCCGGAAATGCGGCGACAGCCCGAACGCTGCGCCATGCACCACGGCGATGCCCTGCGAATCGAGCAGGTAACTGATCACGTCCTCGTCGTTTTTGATCACCGCGCCGGACGGCGTGGTGGCGCCGATCAAACCCGCGCAACTCGGATACACGTAGAACGCGCCTTCCGGTGTATGGCAGGAGAGGCCCTGCGCGGCATTGAGCATCTTCACCACCAGGTCACGCCGCTGCTTGAACACGGCGTTGTTTTTCGGGATGAAATCCTGCGGGCCGTTGAGTGCTTCCACGGCTGCGGCCTGGCCGATGGAAGACGGGTTCGAAGTCGATTGCGACTGCACGTCGCCCATGGCTTTGATGAGGTGCTCCGGGCCACCCGCATAGCCGATGCGCCAGCCGGTCATGCAATACGCCTTGGAGACGCCGTTCATGGTCAGCGTGCGCTCATACAGCGAGGGCTCGATCTGCGCCGGCGTGACGAATTCGAAGTCGTCGTAGACCAGGTGCTCGTACATGTCGTCGGTGAGCACCCAGACGTGCGGGTGGCGCACCAGCACGTCGGTGATGGCCTTCAGTTCGGCGCGGGTGTAGGCGGCGCCGGTCGGGTTGGAGGGGGAATTGAGGATGACCCATTTGGTCTTCGGCGTGATGGCCTTTTCGAGGTCCGCCGCTCGCAACTTGAAGCCGGTCTCCTGCGGGCAGGGAATGCACACCGGCGTGCCTTCGGCCAGCAACACCATCTCCGGATACGACACCCAGTAGGGCGCCGGGATGATCACCTCGTCGCCCGCCGACAACGTGGCCATCAGCGCGTTGAACAGCACCTGCTTGCCGCCGGTGCCGACAGTGACTTGCTTGGTGGTGTAGGTGAGCCCGTTCTCGCGCTTGAACTTGGCAACGATGGCTTCCTTCAGTTTCGGCGTGCCGTCCACCGCGGTGTACTTGGTGTCGCCGGCCTGGATCGCCTTGATGGCCGCCGCCTTGATGTTGTCCGGCGTGTCGAAATCCGGCTCACCGAACGAGAGCGCGATCACGCTCTTGCCCGAGGCTTTCAGTGCAGCCGCCTTGGCGGAAATGGCGATCGTGGCGGAGGGTTTGACGCGCGAAAGGCGTTCGGCGAGGAAGGACATGTCGGTTCCCGTGATTAACCGTCGTTGGTGCGGTGCAGCATGATTATACGAAATCGCCGATTCGTCGCTGCAATTCCGGGAATGGGCCATTTGCCGGGTATCATTTTTCCGGTTGACCACGTAGCAACCCACGATGCGCAATTCGATATTGAGGATCTTGTTGTGCGCCTTGATCTCAACTGCAAGCGGTTTTTCACATGCGGCATTCCACTTGTGGGCTATCGTCGAATTGTATTCAGACGCCAGCGGCACGCTTCAATTCATCGAGTTCTCCACGGCATTCTCCGGTCAAGAGTTTGTTGCCGGGCATGCGATCACGGTCACTAATGTGGCTGGCACACAAACGAACACGTTTACGCTTCCCAACAATTTGCCTACAGGAACGGCGAACCGGCGCTTTCTGATCGGCACGGCGGGAATTCAGGCCGCCGGTGGCCCGCCGCCGGACTACATCATGCCTAACGGATTCCTGTTCACAGACGGCGGGACGATCAGTTTTTTTGGCACCAACAGCGGACCGTACACGGCGCTGCCCACCAATGGAACCCTGTCGAGAACCTTTGGTGGCGGCGATGCAGCCAACTCCCCGACGAACTTCGCCGGAATGACGGGCGCCGTCACGCCTCCACCAACGGTCCCCGGCGCGCCGACCGGTGCGACAGCAACCGCCGGCAATGGCCAAGCTTCCATCAGTTTCCTGGCCCCCGCAAACAACGGGGGCGCGACAATCACCAGCTACTCGGTCACTTGCACGCCGGGACCGTTTTCGCAATCGGGCCCCGGCAGCCCGCTCGTGGTGACGGGCCTTGCCAACGGCACCCCTTACGATTGCACGGTCAGGGCGACCAACAGCGCCGGGCAGGGCGCAGCATCCGCATCCGTCAACGTGACGCCTGTCGGCCCACCCGGCGTGCCCCTCAATTTCATGGTGAGCCCTCGCGACTCTTCCGTCATGGTGACCTTCAACCCGCCTGCAAGCGACGGGGGAAGCATGATCGACAACTACACGGTGTTCTGCACGTCCCCCGGGGGGGACAAACTCAGCGGCGGATTGTCCTCGCCGATGTTTGTCGGCGCAATGACGAATGGTGTGAGCTACGCGTGCAGCATGCGGGCCCGCAACGCGGCGGGATTGTTTGGCCCGTTCACTGCCGAAATCATCGTCACTCCAGCCACCATTCCCGGTGCGCCCACGCTCTCCACCCTCGTAGGCGGCGATGGCCGCGTGCAAGTCAGTTTCCTCCCGCCGGCGAGCAATGGGGGCAAGCCCATCTTGTCCTTCGACGTGAGATGCAACAACGGGAGTGGCGATGTGGTCGTCAACGTGGCGCAATCGCCGGCGCTCGTGACGGGGCTCACCAATCTGACGACGTATGCATGCCGTGTTTCGGCGACCAATGCCATGGGCACCGGGCCGGATTCAATGTCGTCCAACATCGTGCCGGACGCAAACGTCGCGCCCATACTGCTGTCGGCGGTGTATCGAAAACTTCATGGCGTTGCAGGCGAGCAGGATATTCCGATCAGGCTTGATACCGATGTCGAGGGCGATCCAACGGTCGAATCGCGCAACGTGGGGACCGGCCATCGCGTGGTGATGAATTTCAACGTGCCGATCGCCAGCATTGGCGTACTGACGTTGAACGACCCCATGAATGTGGAACTTTGTTGTGCCAGCGCGTCCTACAACGGATTTGACACGACGTTGACGCTGACAGGTCTGCCGGCGGTTCAGAGATTGACCGTATTGGTGGACGCGCTCAACGGTGCGGGTTCCGGTACATCGTTTCCGCTTGCGTTCATGCCTGGCGATGTCACCTCCAGCCGGCGCGTGAATGCAGCCGACATCAGCGCCATCAAATCGCGCAACGGGCCCGTCAACGCGTCGAATGCGCGATTTGACATCAACCTCGATGGCACCGTTGGCTCCAGCGACACGAGCATCGTGAAGTCAAAATCCGGATCGGTGATGCCCTAGCGGGCATTGTCAAAACTCCAGCACCGGCGGGCCTCCCAGGCCATTTTCGGCCCGAAAGCCGCGCCAATCCTGGAGTTTTACTTCTTCTTGGATGGCTCCGCAATCCAGCTGGTGAGCAGCGTGATGACGCTGAACATGAGCGAGCCGATCATCGCGGCCATGAAGCCGGTCACCGTGAAGCCCTTCACGATCTCGGCGACGAACCAGAACAGGAAGGCGTTGATGACGAAGATGAACAGCCCCAGCGTCAGCAACGTGACGGGCAGGGTCAGCAATACCAGCACCGGCCGGATGACGGCGTTGACCAGGCCCAGCACCAGCGCCGCCATCAGTGCGGCGAAAATGCTCTCGACCTTCACCCCGGAATAGAGGTACGCCACCGCCATCAGGGCGAGGGCATTGAGGAACCAGCGGATGATCAGGGAGGTCATGTCGATTGGACGATTTGTTCTAAAACAGCACGGATAATACCGCGTTGTCTGTTTAGCCCCACGATCGACCCCTCATCCGCCCAACCCGGAATCCGCCATGAGTGTTGCCTCCATCCAGAAGCGCCTGTCCGTACCCGAAATCCGCGCCATGAAGGGTGGCGCCAAGGTGGTGATGCTCACCGCCTACACCAAGCCGATGGCCCAGTTGCTCGACCCGCATTGCGATATCCTGCTGGTGGGCGATTCGGTGGGCATGATCGTCTACGGGCTCGACAACACCATGAACGTGTCGCTCGACACCATGATCGCCCACACCCAATCGGTAATGCGCGGCTCGGATCGCGCCATGGTGATCCTCGACATGCCCTGGGGCAGCTACCAGGAATCGAAGGAACAGGCCTACCGCAATTGCGCGCGCGCGCTGGCCGAGTCGCGCGCGCAGGCGGTGAAGATGGAAGGCGGCGCCGAGATGGTGGAAACCGTGGAATTCCTCGTCGCGCGCGGCATTTCGGTCATGCCCCATATCGGCCTGATGCCGCAGCGGGTGAGCGCGCTCGGCGGCTTCAAGGCGCAGGGCAAGGAAGCCGATGCCACTGAAAAATGGACCCGTATCGCGCGCGATTTCGAAGCGGCGGGGGCGTTCTCCATCCTCATCGAAGGGACGGTCGAGCCGGTGGCCCGTGCGGTGACCGAATCGGTCTCGGTGCCGGTGATCGGCATCGGCGCCTCACCGGCCTGCGATGGTCAAGTGCTGGTGACGGAAGACATCCTCGGCCTGTTCCCGGATTTCACGCCCAAGTTTGCCAAGCGGTACATGGACCTGGGCGCCAAGGTTTCCGAGGCGGCGTCGAAGTATGCACAGGAGGTACGGGGAGGCGTCTTTCCCTCGCTGGACCATTGTTTCGGCGTGAAGAAGCCGGGGGCCTGAGGGCAGGCGGGGCCGCGTTCTTGCAGGGCTACGCGCCGCCCAAATTTTTCGCGCGCGCTGCCGAATCCGCCGCGTCGTAACGCGCTCCCGCGTCCATCCAGCCGCCGAGGTGCTCCGTGGCCACGTCCACCAGCGCTTCCACAAACGGCTGGGTGTCATTGGCCACCGGGATGTAGTGATATTCCTTGCCGCCGGCCTCCAGGAACACATTGCGGTTTTCAATCGCCAATTCTTCGAGCGTCTCGAGGCAATCCGCCGCAAATCCGGGCGCGATGATATCCAGCCTGCGCGTGCCGGCCTTGCCGAGCTTTTCCAGCGTCTTGTCGGTGTAGGGCTGCAGCCATTCGGCGCGGCCGAAGCGCGACTGGAACGCGACCACGTAGTCGCCTTCCTTGACGCCGAGTTCATCCGCAATCAGGCGCGCGCTCTTGTGGCATTGGCAGTGGTACGGGTCGCCGCGGTCGAGGTGGAATTTCGGCAGGCCGTGGAAACTCATCACCAGCTTGTCCTGCTTGAAATCCGGGCGGCCGATCTTGGTCCATTCCGCCATCACATTCTTTGCGACGCCGCGGATGTACGCCGGGTGGTCGTGGAAGCTCCGCACAAAGCGGAGGGCCGGCACGTTGCGGATCGCCGCCAGCACGCGGCCGGTTTCATCCAGTGTCGATGCGGTGGTGCTCGCCGCATATTGCGGATACAGCGGCAGGACAAGGATGTTGTCGCAGTTCTTGGCTTTCAATTGGTCGATGCCGGCCTGGATGGAGGGATTTCCGTAGCGCATGGCCGCCGCCACGGGGAACTTCACGCCCGTGCGTTCGCCGAGATAACCGCGCAGCATCTGCGCCTGTCGCTCGGTGATCAATCGCAGCGGCGAACCGTCCTTGCGCCAGATGCTCGCGTACTTCTTCGCCGTCTTTGCCGGACGCGTGTTGAGGATGATGCCGTTCAGGATCAGCCACCACATCGGTCGCCAGATTTCCACGACCCGCGAGTCCGACAGGAACTGCCGCAGGTAGCGGCGCACGGCGGGCGCCGTCGGTTCATCGGGCGTGCCCAGGTTGACCAGCAGGATGCCGGTGCGCGGCGCGGTGCCGTGGGTGTAGGGAGGTTCAGGGCGGAATTGCATGACTAAACTCTAGGCCTGGCGCGGCGTCCAGGCCGAAATCGCCTAGAAACGCGCGCCCGTATTGGACTTTGGTGCTTGGATTTGGGGATGCCGGCTCAGTGCTGGGAGAGCGCGGACGACAACAGCTTGGCCGTGACATCGACGATTGGGATGACGCGCTCGTACGCCATGCGCGTCGGGCCGATGACACCCACCGTGCCCACGATCTGGCCGTCGACCTCATACGGCGCCGTCACCACGGAGAACTCGTCGAGCGCCACAAGGCTCGATTCCCCGCCGATGAAGATCTTCACGCCGTCGGCGCGCTGGCTCACGTCGAGCAATTCCATTAGCTGCGATTTCCGCTCGAACACGTCGAACAGCTTTTTGAGCGACGTCATGTTGGAGCCGATCTCGTTCACGTCCAGCAGGTTGCGTTCGCCGGAGACCACCACGCCGGCCGAGTCCGATCCCTGTCCGCGCGCTTCCACCACCGCGGACATGAGTGTGGAAATGTCGCGATGCAGCTGGGACAGTTCGCGCTTGACGGAATCGCGCAGCTGATCGAATTCCACGCCCGCGTAGTTGGCGTTGATGAAATTGGCCGCCTCGGTCAGCTGCGAGGGGGAAAACGTGCGGTCGGTGACCAGGATGCGGTTTTGCACATCGCCGTCGGTGGCCACGATGATGAGCAGCACGCGTTTCTCGGACAATTGCATGAACTCCACATGCTTGAGGCCCACGCCCTGGCGGCGCGGCGCCATGACGATGCCGGCGAAGTGCGTCAGGTCCGACAACAGCTGGGACGCGGCCACCACCAGCTGTTTGGGGTCGTCCGGGCGGATGTTGTTTTCCAGTTGTTCCATCGCCACCGGCTCCAGCGGCTGGATGGTCAGCAGGGAATCGACGAACAGGCGATACCCCTTGGGCGTCGGGATGCGTCCGGCCGAGGTGTGCGGGCTGGCGATGTAGCCCATTTCCTCCAGGTCCGCCATCACGTTGCGGATCGAGGCCGGCGAGAGCTCCATGCCGGAGAACTTGGACAAGGCGCGCGACCCGACGGGCTGCCCGTCGGCGATATAGCGCTCCACCAGGAACTTGAGCAGGGTTTGGGCGCGATCGGAAAGCATGGCGGGATGTTAGCGTGAATTGCAGGCGGATTGGATCCTTCTCGCGCCGTCCTCACCCAGAACATCCTTCCGGAGCAGGCCGGGGAAAACGCGAGATCGGGATCCTCTGGCGCGCGAAATCGGTGCGCGCCGCCGGAATTTCAAGTCCCTGCCCGCGCCGGGTGCGGGAAGGCGCGGACTCTGTGCTTAAATCCGCCTCATGAGTTCCAAGCCCAAGCAGGTCGCGGTGGTGGCCAAGCACGACGGTGTCGGCGTCGGGGAGCCGCTCGGCCAGATCATCACGCTGCTCAAGGCGCGCGGCTACACCGTGCGCGCCGACGAACGCACCGCCGGCTTCTCCCCGGTGGCGCCGGACGCCGTGTTTCCGCGCGAGCCGCTCGATGCGCTGCTGGACGGCGCGAGCCTGACCGTCGTGGTCGGCGGCGACGGCACCCTGCTCGGTTGCGCGCGGGTGGCGGCGCGCCACGATGCGCCGGTGATCGGCGTCAACCTGGGCCACCTCGGGTTTCTCACCGACCTGTCCGCCGACAACGTCACCGAAACGCTGGGCGCAGTGCTCGACGGCAGATACACCACGGAATCGCGCATCCTGCTGGAGGGCGAGATCGAACGCGACGGTCGGCCGATCTTCCGCTCGGTGGCGCTGAACGACGTGGTGGTCAGCCGCGGCGCCATGGGCACCATGATCGAGATCTCGGTGGAGGTCGATGGCGAGTTTGTCTATTCGGCGCGCGCCGACGGCATCATCGTCGCCACGCCCACCGGGTCCACCGCCTATGCGCTGTCCAGCGGCGGGCCGATCCTGCAACCGGCGTTGCCGGCGATCGCGCTGGTGCCGATTTCCCCGCACACGCTGTCCAACCGGCCGATCGCCATCGCCTCGAGCTCGGTGGTCAAGATCCGCCTGCTGCACGGCAAGAACGCGCGGGTGAATTTCGATGTGCAGGCGTTTTTCGATCCCGCCACGGACGATGTCATCACGGTGCGCGCGCATCCGAAGCCGCTGACGCTGCTGCATCCGGAAGGCCACTCGTATTTTTCGGTCCTGCGCAACAAGCTGCACTGGAACGAACGGGCCTCCTGAGGCTGGCTCGCGGTTGCCGATTTCCCATGCTTCGAACCCTTTCCATCCGAGATTTCATCCTCATCGAGGCGCTCGACCTCGACTTCGCTGCCGGCTTCACGGCGTTCACCGGCGAGACCGGCGCCGGCAAATCCATCCTCATCGACGCGCTGACGCTGGCGCTGGGTGCGCGCGCCGAGGGCAACGTGGTGCGCTCGGGCGCCGCGCGCGCGGAAATCGGACTTGAGTGGGACCTGTCCGCCGCGCCGGCGGCGCGTGCGTGGCTCAAGGAGAATGAACTTGCGGACGAGGACGCCAACGTTTGCCTGTTCCGCCGCGTGCTGGAAACCGGCGGGCGCTCGAAATCGTTCATCAACGGCACCGCGGTGACGCTCTCCCAGATGCGCGACCTGGCGGAGCGGCTGATCGACATCCATGGCCAGCACGCGCACCAGACCCTGCTCAAGCGCGAGGCGCAACTGGCGTTGCTCGATGACTTTGCCGGGCATGAGAACTTGCTGGCCGACACCGCTCTGCGCCACCGCGCCTGGGCGGAGCTGGCGCGCATGCGCAGCGCGCGGGAAGTCAACGAAGCGGCCATCGCGCGCGAATTCGAAGACCTCACCTGGCAGATCGGCGAGCTGGCCAAGCTGGACTTCACCCCGGAGCGGTTTGCCGAGGTCGAGGCCGAGCAGCGGCGCCTGGCCAATGCGGCCAGCCTGATTGCCTCCGCGGAGAGCGCCATCGAGGCCTTGTCCGAATCCGAGCGGCCCGCGCTGGACACCATCGAATCCTTGGCGCGCGACTTGCAGGAGAAGGCCGAAACCGATGCCGAGCTCAAGGACGCCGCGTCGCTGGTGCAATCGGCGGCGGTGGAATTGTCCGAGGCGGTGTCGTCGCTTCGCCATTACCTGCGCCGGCTCGATGCCGATCCCGCGCGCCTGGCCGAACTCGACCGCCACTTGGGCGATGTCCATGAGGTGGCGCGCAAGTTCCGCATCGAACCGGCGCGCATTCCCGAGGTGCTGCAGCAGAAGCGAGACCGCCTGGCCTCACTGGGCGGCGGACGCTCGCTGGAGGCGCTGATTGAGCAGGAGCGTGCCGCGTTTGCCGAATTCACGCGGTCCGCCGCCGCGCTCAGCGCCTCGCGCCAATCCGCCGCCAAGCGGTTTGCCGCCGAGGTCACGCGCTCGCTCAAGGAACTGGCCATGGGCGGCGGGCGCCTGTCGGTGGAATTTGCCGCGCGCGAACCCTCCGCGCTGGGCGTTGAATCCTGCGAATTTCTTGTCTGCGCGCACGAGGGCCAGCCCACCGGCCCGCTGGCCAAGATCGCCTCCGGCGGCGAGCTTTCGCGCATCTCGCTCGCCATCCAGATGATGGCCTCCGCCCGCGGCGGTGTGCCGGTGATGGTGTTCGATGAGGTCGATGCCGGGATCGGCGGGCGCGTGGCGGAAATCGTCGGCCGCCTGCTGCGCCGCCTGGGCCATGAGCACCAGGTGCTGGCGGTGACGCACCTGCCGCAGGTGGCCGCCTGCGCGCATGCGCAGTTCAGCGTGAGCAAGTCCGAAGCCGCAGGCAGGGTGGCCACGGCGGTCACGCCCTTGAAGGACAAGGCGCGCGTGGAGGAAATCGCCCGCATGTTGGGCGGCCTGTCGATCACCGCAGCCACGCGCAAGGCGGCCTCGGAAATGCTTCAGCGGGCCGAAGGCTGACGTTTCCCGCACACCGCAGGATCAAGAACCCCGGGGCGCGGGCCGCGCCCCCCACACAAACTCAAGGAAAGACGAGCACTTCAAGGCATTTTTGGCTGGAAAGCCTCGCCAGTGCTTGAGTTTTGTATTGCGAATTCGCGCCGCGGCGCGCCTCACGCCAGCAAGGCGTCCCAGGCCTGCTGCACCGCGCGGCGCTCGTCGGCCAGTTCCCCGGGCGTGATCCAGGTCTTCGATTCATTGTTGTTGCGCGCCACGTGCTGGCGCTCGCGGAACGCGAGATAGGCGTTGCCGACCGCTGCCGCGAGGCGCTCATCGAGGAAGCCCAGCGCCGCCGCGCGCGTGAGCAGCGCGAAGTTGCCGAGGTTGCCGAGGAATTCCGGATGGCGGTGCGCATGCGCGAGGATCAGGAACTGCACGATGAATTCCACATCCACAATGCCGCCGCGCGTGTGCTTGAGGTCGAGCTGGTCCGCCCCGTCCTTTTTTTCCGCGCGCATGCGTTCGCGCATAGCGGCGACTTCTGCGCGCAGCTTGTCGGTGTCGCGCGGCATCGAGAGAATCTTGGCGCGGACAAGGTCGAACGGCGCGCGCAGGGCCGGGTCTCCGGCGCACCAGCGCGCGCGCGTCAGCGCCTGGTGCTCCCAGGTCCACGCGCGGGTGCGCTCGTATTCGTCAAGCGCGCCCAACCGCGACACCATGACCCCGGCATCACCGTCCGGGCGCAGGCGCAGGTCGGTGTCGTAGAGCACGCCGCCGGCGGTCATGGCGTTGAGCCAGCTGACGATGCGCTGCGCAAGCCGCGCCAGCGCGCCCGCGTCGGCCGCGTCGGCGCAGACGAACACCAGGTCGAGGTCCGAGGCGTAGCCCAATTCCTTGCTGCCATACTTGCCGAAAGCGAGGGCGGCGAAACCTCCCGGTGGTGTCCAGGAATCCGCCGGAATCATGCGCAGCGCGCGCGCAGCCAGCACCACGGTGGCTTCCAGCAGCAGGTCCGCCAGCGCGGTCAGCTCGTCCGAGAGCGCCATCACGCCGATGCCGCCGTCGATGTCCACCACATTGAGGCGCATGGTGAGCAGCTGCTTGGTGTGGCGCAGGATCTCGTACTGGCGCTCCACGTCGTCCATCGCGCTGTCGCACAGGGTGCGCAGGCGCGCGCGCTGGGTGGTCCAGTCGATGGGCACGTCGCGTTCGCGCGTGTCGATGAGGTCGTCGAGCAGGATCGGATGTTTCTTGAGAAACCCGGCGGCAAAGGCGCTTTGCCGTGCGATCCGTGTCACGCGCGCCAGCACGGCGGGCACCTCCGCGAGCAGCGCCAAGTACGCTTCGCGCTTGTCGATCGCCTCGAGCAGGTCGAACACGCGCGAGAACGTGCGGCCCGCGGTGGCCGGCGAGGCCAGGCAGGCGGATAGCGCGATCGGGATGAGGGCCTCCAGCCGGGCGCGCGATTTGGCGGGCAGGGACTGGGTGCGCGAAGCGGTCATCCAGCTTTCCACGCGGCGCAGGATGGCGGCGCGATCGTCCTCCGGTGCTTCACTGGACTCGAGCAGCGCCTTGCAGGCGGCGGCGGGCCCGCCCTCGGGGCTCGGTGCGGAGGCGGGCGCTTGGGAGGCGAACAGGCCGTCGAATGCCTCGGAGACATCCGCGCGGTGCGTATCCAGGTGCCGCAGGCATTCACTCCAGTCGCCAAAGCCCATCGCTTCGGCCACCCGCGCGCGATCCTCCTCGTCCGAGGGCAGCGCCTGGGTCTGCTGGTCGTCCAGGTACTGCAGGCGATGCTCGAGGTTGCGAAGAAAGGTGTAGGCGGCCCGCAGGCGCTCCACCTGGCCGCCGGGCAGCAGGTCGAGTTTTTCGATGACGTCGAGCGCGGCGCGCGTGGAGCGCGTGCGCAGCAGCGGCTCGCGGCCGCCGCGGATGAGCTGGAACATCTGCACCACGAACTCGAGTTCGCGGATGCCGCCGGGGCCGAGCTTGATGTCGTCGCGGGCGCGCTTTTTCGCGGTTTCGGCGCGGATCTGCGCGTGGATGTCGCGGATGCCGTCGATGGCCGCGTAGTCATGGTAGCGACGGTACACGAACGGCGTGACCAGCGATTCGAGTTCGGCAATCACCGCCGGTGCGCCGGTGAGCGCCTCGGCCTTGAGCCAGGCGTAGCGCTCCCAGGTGCGTGCCTGCGAGACGAAATAGTTTTCGAGCGCCGCCACGCTGGCCACCAGCGGGCCGCTGGCGCCGAACGGCCGCAGGCGCATGTCCACGCGAAACACGAAGCCGCCGGCGTCGACGGCGTCGAGCGAACGGATCAGCCGCTTGCCGACTTCGCAGTGGAATTCGTGCCACGAGCGGCCGCCGGGCGTGTCGCCATCCTCCGCATTCACGAAGATCAGGTCCACGTCGGAGGAGGCATTGAGTTCGCCGCCGCCGAGCTTGCCCATGCCGATGACCAGCGGCTGCGCCTGGGGCAGGGTGGGTTCGCCGACGCCGAAGCGGGCCGCGCAGTCGCGCACATGGCGATCGACCGCGGCGCGGATGGTGACGCGGGCCAGCTGGGTGAACCCGGCCAGCGCCTCGTCGAGCGTGGCCAGGCCGTTGAGGTCGCGGTACAGCAGGTGCGCCATGGCGCGGCGGCGCAGGGCGCGCAGTCCGGCGTCGAAGGCTTCGATCCCGGCGTCCGGCCCGGGCAACAAGCCGGCCGCCGCCGCGACCGCGTCGAAGGGCGCATGCGCCTGCGCGCGCAGCCAATCCTGGAGCGACGCGTCGGCGTGGAGCAGGCGCTCCGCAAAACGCGACGCGCGGAACAAGCGCTGGAGGCGGGTGTCAAACGGCGCGTCGGTGGGCATGGGGGCGAAGGGGCGAACCGTGGGATGAATTGCAGCGTCCGATTTGGCGGTCGCGCACGCCGCTAAAATAGCACGCCAAAGCGGCACCATCCGGCAACACCACCAGGACTGGATCATCAAAAAGCTCGCATTTCGCATCGGCAAGGTCAGCGCAAAGACGTGCTATTGGTCCGCCGTCGCCATCGGCCTCCTGATCTGCGCCCTGGTGGCGACGGTGAAGTACCTGGTGATGCCCAATATCGAGCGTTACCAGGCCGAGATCGTCAGCCGCGTCGCGGCCGCCTCCGGCATGGACGTCTCGGCAAAATCGATCCGCGGGCGCTGGTCGGGGTTCCGGCCTTGGGTGGACATGGAGGAGGTGGTGTTCCGCGAGCCGCCGGAGTCCCAGCTGCGCCCGGGCGGGGAGGAGGCCCTGCGGTTGCCGTATGTGTCGGCATCGCTGTCGTGGTGGGCGCTGGCGGTGGGGCAGCTGCGCTTCGGCGAGATTACCGTGGACACGCCGGCCCTGTCGCTCTCGCGCGGGGCGGACGGCCTGGTCTATTTCGCCGGCCGCGCGCTCAATGCGCCGAGCCCCGAGCCGGATGACGGGCGCTTACTGCAGTGGCTGCTCGCGCAGGACGGCCTGATCATCCGCGACGCCACGCTGACCTGGAATGACGCGATGACCGAGGGGGGCGAGCTCGCCTTTGCCGAGGTAAACATCGCCATCCACAAGCGTCGCAACGGGCACGAGGTGGGATTCCGGGCGCGTCCGCCGGCCGCGCTGGCCACCGCCGTGGAGGTGCGCGCGTTCGCCGAGCTGCGGCAGGAGGACACGCGCCTGCAAGCCGCCGGCACGGTTTACGCGCAGGTCAGCGATGCCCGGCTCGACGAAATCCGCCGCCATGTCACGGTGCCCAAGGCGCTGATCGCGGGGAACGGCAATGCGCGCGTCTGGGTGGACTTCGATACCGCGGCGCCCACGCTGGCCGTGCCCAACGAGGCGATGCGCGCGTCCACGCCGCTGCGGGCCATCACGGCAGATGTGCACCTGAGGGGCGCGAAGGCGAAGTTGGGCGATGACCTCGAACCGCTCGACGTGGCCGAACTGAGCGGCCGGCTCGAGTATCGCGCCGCGGACGCCGGCTTCACGATTGCCAGCAAGGGCCTGGCGTTGCGCACCACGCACGGCGTGAAGATGGCGCCGGCCGATTTTTCGCTCACGTTGAAGGACCAGAACGAGGCCGCGAAGGCCGGCGGGGAAATGACCGGCAACGGCATCGACCTCAAGGTGATGACCGCGCTGATCGAGTTCTTTCCGGTGGGGAAGGACGTGCGGCGCGTGGCCGGCGAGTTTTCCCCGCGCGGCACCATCGAGAACACCCGCTATGCGTGGCGCGGCCCGCTGGATGCGCCCACCGGTTACGAGTTCAAGGGAACGCTGTCCGGGTTTTCGCTGGCCCAGCACGAGGCGCTGCCAGGCGTGTCCGGATTCACCGGCACGATCGAGGGCAGCGACAACGGCGGCAAGTTCGACATTGCCTCGCGCGACCTCGCGATCGAATTGCCGCAGATCTATGAAGATCCCCTGCGCTTTGCCACCTTCGACGCCAAGGGGGAGTGGACCCTGGATAGCGAGGCGCTGCGGGTGAATTTGCGTTCGCTGGCGCTTTCGAACGCGGACCTGGAGGGGGCGTTTTCGGGCAGCTACGAGCGCTTCAGTTCCACCGGTGCGCGCGCCAAGGAGGAGAAGGGCCCGGGCCGCATCGACCTCACCGGCGAATTCGCGCGCATCGACGCGCGCGCCGTGGGGCGCTACCTGCACAAGAACGCCAAGGTCGTGACCGACTATCTCGATTGGGCGATTCGCGGCGGCCAGGTGAAGAATGCGAACGTCGTTCTCAAGGGGCCGCTCTACGAGTTTCCCTTCCGCAACGGTACGCACGGCCAGTTCAGGATTTCCGGGTCCCTGGAGGATGTCGTCCTGCGCCACAACGAGGGCTGGCCGCAGATCAGCGCCATCGCCGGCACGGTCAACTACGAGAACACCCATTTCGAGGCGCTCGTCGAATCCTCCCAGGTGTTGTCCACGCGCCTGGGCAAGACCCGCATCGCCATCGATGACCTGGCGAACCAGCCGCCGATGCTGCTGATCCAGGGAAGCACGGCGGCGCGCGCCGAGGAGGCGACACGCTATATCCGCGAAAGCCCGCTGATGAATTCCATCGGCGGCTTCACGCGTTTCGTGTCGCTTGAGGGGGCGGGCAAGCTCGACCTCACGCTCAAGATTCCCCTCGGCAATGCCGAACGCCACGGCGTGCCTTTCCGTTTCGACGGCCAGTACGCGCTCAATCGCGGGCGTGCGATCGTCACGGTGGGGGACAGGAAGGCCGAAGTGAACAATGTGTCGGGGTCGGTCAGCTTCAGCGAGACGGCCGCGCGCAGCCAGGGCATCACCGGCACCGCGCTGGGATTTCCGGTCACCGTCACGCTGACCGGCGGGGCGGAATCCGGCGTGACCACCGAGTTCACCGCGCGCGGCGAATTGGGCGCCGCCACGCCGCTTGGCGCGCTGCTGCCGATCCGCCTGCCGCAACAGGTCTCGGGCACGGTGGACCTCACCGGCAAGATCATCGGGCGCACCTCCGGCACCGAGATCCAGGTGGCGTCCAACCTGATCGGCGCCACCTCGGCCCTGCCGTTTCCGCTGACCAAGCGCGCCGATGAGCCGCGCAAGCTGCTGCTCACCTTTGCCAATGCCGGGCAGCCCAGCGAGCAAATCCACCTCACGCTGGCGGGCAACATGACGCCGCAGGGCGATGCGCCGGAGTCGCGCATCGATGCGCAGTTCCGCCGCCGCGTCGAGGGTTCGGACGCCACCGGCGCCTTCCGCGGCGGGGTGGCGAGCGTGGGGGAACCGGTGGGCGCGCGCCCGGTGCCCGACGGCATGTGGCTGGTGGGCACGTTGCCGCAACTCGACTTCGATGCCTGGCGCAATGCCGTCGATGCATTCGACCCGCCGGCGCCGGCGGGCAGCGCGCAGGCCGGTGCGTCCGCCAAGAGCGAGTCGCCCATCGCGGGGTTTGACTTCAAGCTCGGCCAACTGGTGGCGTACGGCCGGCCGTTCAAGGCGCTGACCATCAAGGGCCGCCACGCGGGGGAAGACTGGCGCATGAATGTCGAAAGCGCCGAGGCACAGGGCGATTTTTCCTGGCGCGCGCCGACGCTCTCGGATCGCGGCCTGGTGCGGGCGCGGCTGGAACGCCTGTCGATCGCGGATGAACTTCCCGCGATCGGACCGCCCGCGCCATCGCCGGCGCCGGAAACGGACAAGACCGACCTGCCGGCGTTTGACATCGTGGCCGATCGCTTCACGATGTCCGAAAAATTTCTTGGAAAGCTTGAGTTCAAGGCCACGCCGCTGGGCGCCAACTGGAAGATCGACCAGCTCGATATCACCAACGGTCACGCCTCGCTCAAGGCCCACGGCATCTACCAGCGCTACGGGGATCCGCAAAAACCCGACGGGCGCGCCCGTACCGCGCTGGACGTCAGCCTGGATTCCAGCAATCTCAACGCGCTGCTCGCGCAATTCGGCTATCAGGACCAGCTGCGCGGCGGCAGGGGAAAGCTGGAAGGCAAGCTCGCGTGGCCGGGGCATGCGTTCCAGTTCAAGACCGCCAACCTGTCAGGCCAGCTGCGCCTCGACGCCAGCGACGGCCAGTTCGCCAAGATCGAACCGGGCGCCGGCAAACTGCTGGGCCTGCTGAGCCTGCAATCGCTGGGCAACCGTCTTTCCCTCGATTTCCGCGACATCTACGATGACGGCCTGGCGTTCCGGCGCATCAACGCGGATGTGGCCATCGCCAACGGCGTGATGAGCACGGAAAACTTTGAACTGAAGGGCCCTGCGGCCTTCATCCAGCTGTCCGGGTCCATCTCCCTGCCGGCCGAAACGGTCTCGATGCGCGCGCAGGTGTTTCCGCTGGTCGGGGAGGGTGCGGCGCTCGGCGCCATCGTGCTGGTCAACCCCGCGGTCGGCGCGGGTGTGTGGCTGGTGTCGAAGCTGTTCCAGGAAGCCATTTCCTACGAAGTGATGATTATGGGATCATGGTCCAATCCCGAGGTCACCACGGTCAAGAAGAACCGCGACAAGCCGAAAAAGGATGCGGAGCAAGGGAAGCCCGCCGAGGCGGGGGGAGAGGCGAAGAAGGCATCATGATCATCACCAAGCAATCCGGGCAGGTGCCCGACGCGTTGCTCAAGGCGGCGCAATCCACTCAATCATTCTTCCGCGTCGCGGCCATCCAGATGGCCAGCGGGCCGAACGTGAAAGCCAACCTCGAAGAGGCGGGGCGCCTGGTGGACATGGCCGCCTCCACCGGCGCGCGCGTGATCGTGCTGCCGGAATACTTCTGCATCATGGGCCTGAAGGACACCGACAAGGTGGCGGTGGCCGAAACGCCCGGAGACGGCCCCATCCAGCAGTGGCTGTCGGAAACCGCGGCAAAGCATCGCGTGTACCTGATCGGTGGGTCCGTCCCGATCAAGTCGGATGTACCGGGCAAGGTGCGCAATGCCTGCCTGGTGTACGACAAGGAAGGCAAGCTCGCCGCGCGCTACGACAAGATCCACCTGTTCAACCTGTCGCTGGGCACGGAGAATTTCTCCGAGGAACGCACCATCGAGCCGGGCAACCAGGTCGTCACATTGAGCACGCCGTACGGGAAGATCGGCCTGTCCATCTGCTACGACCTGCGCTTTCCCGAGCTCTACCGCGCCATGGGCGATGTGGACATCATCATCGTCCCGTCCGCGTTCACCGCCACCACCGGCAAGGCGCACTGGGAGGCCCTGATCCGCGCGCGCGCGATCGAGAACCTGGCCTATGTCATCGCTCCCGCGCAGGGCGGCTTCCATGTGAACGGCCGCGAGACGCACGGAGATTCGATGATCGTGGATCCCTGGGGTGTGATCCTGGACCGGCTGCCGCGCGGATCCGGCGTCGTGGTTGCGGGTATCAATCCGCACTACCAGCAGACGGTCCGCAAGAGCCTGCCGGCGCTGGCGCACCGCACGCTGAAATAAGCGCTGCCCGGCCGCACTGCACTCGACGCCTGGCGGTCAGCCGGTTGTTCCGCGTAGCGGGCAGGTCAGTTCAGCGAACGCGCCTGAGCACGATGTGGTTGGCCTTGGGCGAGGATGCAAATTCGGCGCATTCGTATCCCAGGGCCTTCAAGTCGATACCGGCAAGGAGGGGTTCCCCGCGGCCGAGCAGCACGGGCGAGACCGCAATATGCAACTCGTCGATGAGCCCTTCGCGCAGGTATTGGCGGATGGTGTCGGGTCCGCCACCGATGCGCACGTCGCGCCCGTTGGCCGCCTCGCGCGCACGCTCCAGGGCCTCGTGGATGCCGCCCGTGACGAAGTGAAACGTGGTGCCGCCCTCCATGTCCAGCTTAGGGCGCGCATGATGGGTCAGGACGAACACGGGTACGTGATACGGCGGGCTGGGCCCCCACCAGCCTTTCCATTCCAGGTCCGGCCAAGGTCCGCGGATCGGGCCGAACATGTTCCGGCCCAGGATCCAGGCGCCGATGTTGGTGAAGCCGCGCACTGCAAAGTTTTCGTCGACGCCCGTGGTGCCGTCTTCCTTGCCGAACAGCGCGCGCTGGAAGGTGCGGGTGGGAAGTGCCCATTGGTGCAGGCCGGCGCCCCCCGCGCCCATCGGTTGGTCCAGGCGTTGTTCCGGCCCGGCTCCAAAGCCATCGATGGAAATTGTGAAGCTTTCGACGCGTACACGGGTCATGGCGGCGGTCCTGTCATTCCAATCGGTCTTTGGGCCCTGCCTTGCCAACCTCCATCAGGCAGGTCCGTAGTTTGTCGCGGGTGAGCCCGGGCAGCATCTCGCCAAGCTCCTGCCGCAATGCGAAGGGTTCAACCGTGCCGCCGCTTCACATCGGCAACCGAGTTGGACACCAATTGCTCGAGCACGGCCACGTCGATGTCCGCCACCTGCCTGAAATACAGGCAGGCCTTGCCCATCTTGTGCTTGCCTAACTTTGCCAGCAGGGCCTTCTGGTCCTTGCCTTCGGCCAGCAGGTACACCACCAGGTCGCGCCCCCGGATGGCAATGCCGGTCAGCGGGGCTTCTCCGGAATGGCCGCTCTCGTAGGTGTACTTGTAGGAGCCAAACCCGATGATGCTGGGGCCCCACATGTGCGGCGGCTTGCGCGTGATCTTCTTGAGCAGGGCGATCAGTTTCTTGCAGTCCAGGCTTTGCTGCTCGTTCGCCCGCGACGCGATGTATTCCTCGACGCTGGCGCCCGTGGGCTTGGTTTTGGTTTCAGCCATCGACACACTCCGTGAAGCCGTGGGTTGGGGCGTCGCCGCCCGGCGCAGATTGATGCGCGCTCTTCCGATGGATGGGTCCGGCAGGCGCACCGATCCAGAATACCATCGCTAGGGAACGGCGTGTTCGCACAGGAAATCGTCCACGTGCGAGAGCACCTCGGCCTCCTTCTCCCGATGCGGCACATGCCCGCAGGAGACCAGGAGTCGCATCCTGGAAGGGCCCTTCACCGCTTCGGCAATGCGATGGGGAAACGCCTCGGACCCGAACTCGTCGGAATCCCCGTGCAGTGCCAGCACGGGGCAATGAACCCTTTCAAGCCAGGGGTCCAGCGACCAATTCCGAAACGCCGGGGAGAGCCAGACATCCGTCCATGCGTCCAGCACCCAGCGCGCCTTGTCGCCATGCCACTTGGCCAGCCTGGCAAACTGGTTCGCGTCCCGGAAGCCTTGTTCCGCGTCCTCGATGCCCTTGAGCGTGCGCGCCTCCACAAAGGCCTGCGCGGATTCCGTCACCACCGCCACGCAACGGCTGCCGGCCACGGCCGCGGCCGCCAGCGCCATGCCGCCCCCGACACTGTGTCCGAACAGCATGAAGCGTCCCAGGCCCAGCGCATCGGCCACCGCGGGCAGGTAAACCTGCGCCTCATCATCGATGAACGAAGGCTTTGCTGGCTCCTTGCGCGGCGTCGACTTCCCGAAACCGAGGCGGTCGTAGGCGATGACGGTGCGACGCGTCCGGGCCGCCAGGACATCCGGAAATTGCCGCCACTGTTCCACGGAGCCCAGGGAATCGTGGATCAGGAGGATGGGCGAGCCCGCGGCTGCCGGCGGTGTCCAGGTGCGGGCAAACACCCGGCCGCCGGGGACCTCCAGGAATGCGTCGCTTGCAATTGAGGTCATCGACATTTCATCAGGTGGGGCGCGTTGGGAATGGCATTTTGCCTTTGCTTGCGGCTTGGACGCATCCCTATGCCTGTGGCGACCGCCTGTTGCTTTCAAGGGAGCGGACGGACGCGCATTTACTCAAGGCGGACTCCGGTTTGCGGACCGAAATGGGCTAAAATCGGCGATTCCGCCAAACGCGCGGGCCACCGGCCCCGCCGGCACTTTCTCCAGAAAATTCAAACAGTTCCATGCTAGAGACCATCCGCCAAGCCACGCAGACCTGGCTCGCCAAGGCGATTCTTGTCGTCATTACCGTTCCCTTCGCCTTGTGGGGGATCGAATCCTACGTCCGCACCGACCCCAAGCTCGATTCCGTGGCCAAGGTGGGCAAGGTCGAGATCTCGCAAAACGAATTCAATGAGGCCGTGCGCGGCCAGATCGAACAGATGAAGCGCCAATTCGGCGGGCAGGTGGATACCAACCTGCTCGATACGCCGGAAATGCGCAAGTCGATGCTCGATTCCCTGATCGATCAGAAACTGTTCGCGCAAGTGGCAACGTCCTCCGGGGCCACGGTGAGCGACGCGGCCTTGCGTGAACGCATCGCCAGCGAGGCGCCGTTCCAGCGCGACGGCCAGTTCTCTCCCGAGCAATACCAGTTGTACCTGAAGTCGCAGGGCCTGTCCGCGGTGGCCTTCGAGAATCTGGTGCGCAAGGATCTGGAGCGCAACCAGTTTGCCGGCAGCCTGCTGGACACGCATTTCGTGTCCAACGCCAGCGTCGAAGCCTTCCGTGCCGCCACCGAGCAGGCGCGCGAAGTCGCCGTGGTGAACATCACGCCGGAACAGTTCACGGCCAGCGTCAAGATTACGCCGGAGCAGGCCAAGGCCGAATACGAGAAGAACAAGGCCAACTACACCATTCCCGAGCAGGTTCGCGCCGAATATGTGGAGCTTTCTGCCGACGCGCTGGCGCCGACGGTCAGCGTGCCGCCCGAGGAGGTCAAGGCGTTTTACGAGGCCAATGCCAACCGCTTCATCCAGAAGGAAGAGCGCAAGGCCAGCCACATCCTGATCAACGCATCCAAGGATGCGAAAGACGATGTGAAAAAGGCCGCCAAGGCCAAGGCGGATGAGATCTTCGCCCAGGCCAAGAAGGACCCGAAGTCCTTTGCGGAACTGGCCAAGAAATATTCCCAGGATCCCGGCTCGGCCAACAACGGCGGTGACCTGGGATTCTTCGGCCGCGGCCAGATGGTGAAGCCGTTCGAGGACGCCGCCTTCGGCGCCAAGAAGGATGACATCGTGGGTCCGGTGCTGTCGGACTTCGGTTATCACATCATCGTGGTCAAGGAAATCCGCCCCGAGAAGGGGAAATCGCTTGCCGAGGCCACGCCGGAAATCGAGGGTGAACTCAAGAAGGGCAAGGCGGCGCGCAAGTTCGCGGAGATCTCGGAGAAATTCGCCAATGCAGCGTACGAGCAATCCGGCAGCCTGAAGGCCGCGGCCGAAGTGGCCGGCCTGGCGATCAAGCAATCGCCGTGGATGGGCAAGAACGGCGGGATCCCGCCCTTCAACAATCCCAAGCTGACGTCGGCGCTGTTTTCCGAAGAAGTGCTCAAGAACAAGCGCAACACGGAAGCGGTGGACGTGGGCCAGAACACGCTGGTGGTGGCGCGCCTCCTTGAGCTCAAACCCGCATCCGTGCGGCCGTTCGAAGACGTGGAAAAGGGCATCATCGCCAAGCTCACCCGTGAAGAGGCAGGCAAGCTCGCGAAGAAGGAAGGCGAAGCCAAGCTCGCGCAGGCCAGGGAAGGCAAGGGCGACGTGAAATGGCCGGCGGTGCTCGCCGTGAGCCGCGCCAATCCCGCCGGACTCGGCCCGCACATCATCGACGCGGCCTTCAAATCCGACACTTCCAAACTGCCCGTGGTGCTGGGTGTGGACAATCCGTCCGGCGGTTACTCGCTGGTCCAGATCACCAAGGTGGTGGAGCCGCCCGCCGCGGATGAAGCGAAGCTCAAGTCCGTGAAGACGCGCATCGCGCAGACGCTGTCCCAGGCGGAAGTGCAATCCCTGGTTGCGCAGGCACGTTCGCAAACCAGCGTCACGGTGGCGAAGGATGCCACGGCCAAGAAGGATTTGCGCTAGGCGTTCCAGCCCAGCCAGACCCGAAGGCGCGTCAACCGACGCGCCTTTTTTTTGGCTGTGACTTGTGGGTGCGCGAGGGTCCTGCGGCCTTACCCCGCGCCGGCCCGCTGCCTACTTCATCCCGGCGACATTGCGCGGATTGGCGAGCTTGCCCATGTCTTCCAGCCGCGCATCGAGCAGCGGCTTGAACGCCGGGTGCGTGAAAATCCAGAAGCGATCGTCGCGGATGGCGTCGAAGGTTTGCCCCGCCACGTCGGCGGGCGTGAGCTTGCCGGTTTCGACCGCCTTGGTGATCATCGCCTGCGCCTTCATCATGGAAGGCGTCGGCGCGGATTTCGCCTGCACGTCGGCCGGGCGGTTGCGGTGCGAATGGGCGATGCCGCTGGGCGTGAATCCCGGGCACAGCACCGACGTCTTGACCCGGGGGCTGACCAGGCCCAGGTCATGGTGCAGGGTTTCCGACAGCGCCACCACCGCGTGTTTGGAGACGTTGTAGATCCCCAGCAGCGGCGGCGTCAGCAGGCCCGCCACCGAGGCCACGTTGACGATGTGCCCCGTGTAATCCGCATCGCGCTGCGCCGCCTCCAGCATCAGGGGCGTGAAGATGCGCACGCCGTGCACCACGCCCATCACATTGACGCGCATGACCCACTCCCAATCCTCCGGGGTGCTTTCCCAGATGAACCCACCGCAGCCCACGCCTGCGTTGTTGAACAGGCAATGGACGGCGCCGAATTCCTTCATCGCCAGCGCAGCCAGCGCCTCGATGTGATCCGGCCGGGCGACGTCGCCGGCCAGCACGGCCACGCGCGCACCCGCCTGGGCGAGTTCCTGGCGGGCGGCCTCCAGTGCCGCGGCGTCGATGTCCGAGAGCACCAGCGACATGCCCGATTGGCGCGCGCGCTCCGCAAATGCACGGCCCAGTCCGCCCGCGCCGCCGGTGATGACGGCGACCTTCCCATCAAATGACTTCATTGGAGAATTCCTGAAAACTCGTGTATTGGCGCGGCGTTTGAGACAGAAATGCCATGAACGCCCCGCCAGGTCTTGTGTTTCACCAAGCTCAGCCGGTGGGCATGCCGCTGGCGATGATGTTGAATCCGCAGTCCACGTACGTGATTTCGCCCGTCACCGCGCTGGCGAGGTCGCTCATCAGGAAGGCGGCCACGTTGCCGACTTCCTCCTGCGTGACGTTGCGGCGCAGCGGCGCCTGTTCCTCGAAAAACTTGAGCATCTTCCCGAAGCCGCCGATGCCGGCGGCCGCGAGCGTCTTGATCGGCCCGGCGGAAATGGCGTTGGCGCGGATGCCGCGCGGCCCGAGGCTGGCCGCCAGATAGCGCGTGACGGCCTCGAGGCTCGCCTTGGCCGTGCCCATGGTGTTGTAGTTGGGCACCGCGCGCTCGGCACCGAGGTAGGAAAGTGTCAGGACAGCCCCCTTGCGTCCCTCCATCAGCGGCAACGCCGCCTTGGCCATGGCCGCATAGCTGTAGGACGAAATGTCATGCGCCATGAGGAAACTCTCGCGCGAGAGGCCTTCGAGGAAATCCCCGTGGATGGCCTCTTTCGGGGCGAAGGCGATGGCATGCACAAACCCGTCCAGCCCGCCCCAGGCCTTGCCGAGGGCGTCGAAACAGGCGGTGATCTCGGCATCCTTGGTGACATCGCACGGCAGCACGATCTTGCCGTCGAAATCGGGCGCGAGCCGCTCGACGCGCTCGCGGATCCCCTCGCCGGCATAGGTGAACGCCAGTTCCGCGCCCTCGCGCTTCATGGCGCCGGCGATGCCGTAGGCGATGGAACGGCTGGACAGCAGCCCGGTGATGAGGAACTTTTTTCCTGCCAGAAAGCCCATGATTTGCCTCCAAGAAAATCTGCCGGAAGTTTAGCCCAAAGGGGGCCGGTTTCCGCTCTGGAAAGGGCGCAAACCGGTACAAACCGGAGCGGTCGATTCCGGTATAGTTAGCGCGCTTTTTAACGGGCGTTCCATGAAATCCAATCGCTTCCTGCTGGCCCTTGCCGCGTTGCTGCCGTTGCACGCCGCGTCCCAGCCTGCGGACCCGAACAAGGTCCTGCGCTACGCCTTCGAGGTGGCCGAGACCTCGTTCGATCCGCACAAGATCAGCGATGTCTATTCGAGCATCGTCAACAAGGGGGTGTTCGACACGCCGCTGCGCTACGACCACCTTGCGAAGCCGCTCAAGCTGGTGCCCAACACGCTGGTGGCGATGCCGGAGGTGTCGCCCGACTACCGCGTCTATACGCTGAGAATCAAGCCGGGCATCTATTTCCAGGACGACCCGGCGTTCGAAGGCAAGCCGCGCGAACTGGTGGCCGAAGACATGGTGTTCTCGTTCAAGCGCCTGTTCGATCCGCAGCTGTCGGCATCGCAGCTGGGCGAGGTCGAGGGCCATATCGCGGGGACGGACGACTGGCTGGCCCGCGCCAGAAAGTCCGGGAAGCTCGAATTCGACGCGCCGATCGAAGGCTTGAAGGCCCTCGATCGCTACACCTTCCAGATCCGGTTCAACACCCCGAAGCCGACGTTCATCTACTCGCTGGCGGACTGCCGGGTGGCGTGCACGATGGCGCGCGAGGTGGTCGAGAAATACGGCCTGGACATCGGCTCGCACCCGGTCGGCACCGGCGCCTACCGGATGGTGGCCAAGGAATGGAAACGCTCCTCGAAGATGGTCTTCGAGGCGAACCCGAAATTCCGGGAAGAGTATTTTGACGCCGAGCCCGCGGCGGACGACGCCGAGGGCCAGGCGATCCTCAAGAAGCTCAAGGGGCGGCGCCTGCCGATGGTGGGGCGCGTCGAGGTGTCCGTCATCGAGGAGCGCCAGCCGCGCTGGATTTCGTTCCTGAACCGCGAATTCGATCTGCTATGGCGCATGCCCGAGGATGTGGCGACGCAGGCGGTGCCCAACACCACGCTCGCGCCCAACCTGAAGAAGCAGGGCATCCAGGCGTCCTTCACGCCGCTGCTGGACGTCACCCTCATGTACTTCAACATGAAGGATCCGACCATCGGCGGGTACACGCCGGACAAGATCGCCCTGCGGCGCGCCATCTCTTTGGCCTACCGTTCCAAGGACGAGATCGCGCTGGTGTACAAGGGCCTGGCGATTCCGGCCAGCACGCCCTACAGCCCGGGCGTGGCCGGATACGACCTGAACTTCAAGACCACGATCGCCGAATACAACCCGGCCAAGGCGAAGGCGCTGCTCGACATGTACGGGTATCGGGACATCGACGGCGACGGGTACCGCGAAATGCCGGACGGCTCACCGCTGGTGATGCGCAGCAATTCCACGCCGACGGAAAAGGACCGCACGGTCGATGAAGTGTGGCGCAAGTCCATGGACTCCATCGGCATCCGCTTCGAGACCAACAAGGGCAAGTGGCCGGACCTCCTGAAACAGGCGCAGAACGGGAAACTGATGATGTGGTACCTGGCCTATTCGGCCTCCCAGCCGGACGCCAAGTCGTCGTTCGAGAACCTGTACGGTCCCAATTGCGGGCTCAAGGGCAACCTGGCGTGCTTCCAGGTCGATGAGTTCGACCGCCTGTTCAAGAAAATGGAAGTGCTGCCGCACGGGCCGGAGCGCACGAAGATCTTCCAGGAAATGACGCGCATCTTCGCCACTTACACACCGTGGAAGGTCAACATGCACCGCATCATGGTGGACATGTGGTACCCGTACGTGATCGGTTTCCGGCGGCCGCTGATCCAGACCGAGAACTGGTGGCGCTTTGTCGATATCGACCTCGACGCCAAAGCCGCCTACCTCGGCGCCAAGAAGCAGGGCTGACATGCGCGGATTCCTGAAATGCGGCGCGCTGGCGCTGGGCTTGCTCGGCGTGGCGCTCCCCGCGCTCGCCCAACAAAAGGTGCTGCGCTACGCGTTCGAGATCGCCGAAACCGGCTTTGATCCGCCGCAAATCTCGGACACCTATTCCTCGCAGGTGATTTCGCTGCTGTTCGACACGCCGCTCACCTACGATTACCTGGCGCGGCCCCTCAAGCTGAAGCCGAACCTGCTGGAAGCGATGCCGGAGATCACCGGCGGCGGCACCACCTACACACTCCGGTTCAAGCCGGGTATCTACTTTGTGGACGACCCGGCTTTTGGCGGCAGGAAGCGCGAACTGGTGGCCGAGGACTTCGCGTTTTCGATCAAGCGCCTGTACGACTCGAAGAGCAAGTCGCCGAACCTGTACCTGGTGGACGGCAAGATCGCGGGCGACGAAAAGTTCAAGGCGCGCGAAAAGGAACTGGGCCGCTTCGATTACGACATGCAGGTCGAAGGATTGAAGGTTCTCGACCGCTACACCGTCCGCATCACGCTCAACCAGCCGGACTTCAATTTCACCTACCTGCTGGCCTCCACCAACGTGTCAACCCTGCAGGCGCGCGAGGCGCTGGAGAAGTACGGCGCGGACATGATGGCGCATCCGGTGGGCACCGGCCCGTACAGGATCACGTACTGGAAGCGCGGCTCGCGCATCGTGCTGGAAAGGAACCCCGGCTTTCGCGAGGAGGTTTGGGATGCGGAAGCGCCGGCGGACGACAAGGGGGCGCAGGAGATCGTGGCGCGCATGAAGGGCAAGCGCATTCCGCTGATTGACCGCATCGAGATTTCGCCGGTCGAAGAGACCCAGCCGCGCTGGCTGGCCTTCCTCAATGCGGAACACGATTACCTGGACCGCGTGGCCCCGGACTTTACCTATCAGGCCGTCGCGGGAAATGGCATTGCGCCTGCGCTGGCCAAGAAGGGTATCCAGCTGGATCGTGTGCCTGGCCTCGAGATCACGTATTCGTATTTCGGCATGGAGAACCCGGTCGTCGGCGGCTACACGCCGGACAAGGTGGCACTGCGGCGCGCCATCGTGCTGGGCTACAACAACAACGAGGAAATCCAGATCATCCGCAAGAACCAGGCGATCCCGGCGCAAAGCCCGGTGGGCCCCGGTGCGTTCGGCTACAACAAGGATTTCCGGACCTCGGCCAATGAATACAGCCCCGCGCGGGCGCGGGCGCTGCTCGACATGCACGGCTATGTGGACAAGGACGGCGATGGATACCGCGAGATGCCGGATGGAACGCCGATGGAAATCGAAATGAATTCCACGCCCACGCAATTGGACCGGCAATATGACGAAGTGTGGCGCAAGAGCATGGAGGCCATCGGCATCCGGATGAAATTCCGCAAGGCGCAATGGCCGGACCTGTTGAAGGAATCGCGCGCCGGCAAGCTCATGATGTGGCGCCTGGCGTGGCAAGCCGGTTACCCGGATGGCGAGGCGTTCTACGTCATGCTGTACGGCAAGAACGCCGGTCAGGCGAATCACTCCCGCTTCAAAGTCGCGGAGTTCGACCGGCTGTTCGAAAAGGCGCGCGCACTGCCGCCGGGCCCGGAGCGCGAGTCGGTGTATCGCGAAATGAACCGCATCTTCCTGGTAAACGCGCCGTGGAAGCTCGGCACGCACCGCATCTACAACGACCTCACGCATCCGTGGGTCCTCGGATACCGCCGCCATCCAGTGCTCAGGACCGTGTGGCGCCACGTCGATATCGACGCGGCGATGCAACAGCAGGCGCTGGCCAAAGAATGAAGTGGGCGGCTGCGGCCCTTGCCGGACTGTTGGCGCTTTGCGTGGACGCAAAGACGCTGCGGCACGCCTTTCTGATCGCGGAAACCGCCTTCGATCCGCACGCCGTCTCGGACTTGTATTCCAACGCCATCAACGACGCGATTTTCGATCCGCTGCTGGTTTATGACTACCTGGCGCGCCCGGCGAAACTCAAGCCCAACACCGCGGCCGCGCTGCCGGAGATCACCGAAGCCGGCAAGACCTACACGTTCAGGATCCGGCCGGGCATCTTTTTCGCCGACGATGAAGCCTTTGGCGGGAAGAAGCGCGAACTGACCGCACAGGACTACGCCTACAGCCTCAAGCGCCTGTACGACCCGAAGATCCGCTCGCCCTGGCTCTGGTATGTGGAGGGCAAGATCATTGGCGGCGACGAAGCGCGCGAGGCGGCAAGGCGGTCCGGCACCTTTGATTACGACGCGCAAATTGCCGGCATCGAAACGCCAGACCGCTACACGCTGCGTGTCCGGCTCAAGGCCACCGACTACAACTTCATCTATGTATTTGCCACGGTGCAGACCGGCGGCGTGGCGCGCGAGGTGGTGGAGAAATACGGCAATGATGTGGGGTCGCACCCGGTTGGCACCGGCCCCTACCGGCTGGCGGAGTGGAAGCGCTCCCACAAAATCGTGCTGGAACGCAACCCGAATTTCCGCGAAGAGTTTTTCGACGCGGAGCCGCCCGCCGGGGACGCCGCCGGCCAGGCCATCCTCAGGCAACAAAAAGGCAAGCGCCTGCCGATGATCGACCGCGTGGAGGTGTTCATCATCGAGGAATCGCAGCCGCGTTGGCTGGCGCTGCAGTCCGGTGATCTCGACTACGGCAACGTGCCGACCGAATACGCCGGCTCGGCATTCCCCGGCGGGCGCCTCGCGCCGTACCTGGCGCGGCGCGGCATCGTCGGGCAGCGCTTTGTCGAGATGGACCTCGTCTACGCCTACTTCAATCTCAACGATCCGGTCGTCGGCGGCGTGTCGCCGGAGCGCATCGCATTGCGGCGCGCCCTGGCGCTGGCGTACAACTATGCGGAGGACGTCGAGGTGATCCGCAACGGCGGCGCGGTCAAGGCCGAGTCGGCCATTCCGCCCGGTGCCGCGGGCCACGACCCGGCGTTCCGCACTGCGGCGTTCCAGTATGATCCGGCGCGTGCGCGGGCCCTGCTCGACATGGCCGGTTACCGTGATGTCGATGGCGACGGGTTTCGCGAGAATCCGGACGGAACCCCGCTGGTCCTCGAGATGGGCAGCGAGCCGGACTCGACCTCCAAGCAATTCAACGAGCTCTGGAGCAAGGACCTGGCGGCGATCGGCCTGCGGGTGCGCTTCAAGGTAGCCAAGTGGCCGGAGCTGAACAAGCAGGCCAAGGCCGGGCAGTTGCAGATGTGGCAACTCTCCTGGAGCGCCGACTATCCGGACGGCGAGAATTTCCTGCAGAACCTCTACGGTCCCAATGCCGGCCAGAGCAATTATGCGAACTTCAAGTCGGCGGCGTTCGACGCCCTGTACGAGAAATCCCGCGCGATGCCGGCATCCCCGGAGCGCGACAAGCTGTACACCGAAATGAACCGCCTGATCGCGGTGTATGTCCCGTGGATTCCCCAGACCCACCGCCAGCGCAGCGAAATCTCGCACCCCTGGGTGGTGGGGTACCGGAAACATCCCCTGTACGCGCAGGTCTGGAAGTACCTCGACATCGACGAGTCCAAGCGGAACGCCAAACCATGACGCGCCGCGGGTACGGAATTCAAACAACAAACCCCAGCACTGGAGCGGGTCTTGGGCCGAAAATGTCCCAAACGCCTCGCCAGTGCTTGTGTTTTACATTCCTGTCGAAGGAAATTGCCGCCGTGACCCGCCGCTATAATCGCGCTTTCCTGTTTTCGGAGGCGGTGTGGCGATGAGGCGACTCTCGCGGTTTTTGGCCGCCTCCTGCCTGGTTTTGGCTGGCGTTCCCTCGCTGGGCCAGGCGGTGCCCGCCACCGAACTGAAGACCGTCCGGCTGGCGTTCCGCGCCGCCGAAACCGGTTTCGATCCGCACCAGGTCTATGACCGCTACTCGGTGGGCATCCTGGAGAATGTGTTTGAGTCGCCGCTGACCTACGATTGGCTGGCGCGTCCGCTGAAACTGGCGCCGATGTTGCTCGAACGCGTCCCCGAACCCGAGGACAACGGGGCGCGCTACACGCTGCGCTTCAAGCGCGGCATCTACTTCGCCGACGACCCCGCATTCAACGGCAAGCGCCGCGAACTCACCGCGCGCGACTTCGAATACTCCATCCGCCGGTTTCGCGATCCGGCCAACCGCTCGCCCTACGAGTGGCTGTTTGAAAACAAGATCATCGGGCTCGACGAGCACACGGAGAAGTCCAAGAAGGCCGGCAAGTACGATTTCGACACGCCCATCGAGGGCCTGAAGCTGCTCGATCCCTACACGCTGCAAATCCGCCTCAAGGCGCCCGATTACAACTTCCTGTATTTCCTCGCCATGCCCAATGTGGTGCCGGTGGCGCGCGAGGTGATCGAAAAATACAAGGACGATACCCAGGCGCACCCGGTCGGCACCGGGGCGTACCTGCTCAAGGAATGGGTGCGGCGCTCGAAGATCGTGCTCGAGCGCAATCCGGGTTATCGCGGCCACACGCTGAACACCGAATTCGCCGACCCGAAGGATGAGTGGGACCAGGGCGCCGTCAAGGCGCTGGCCGGCAAGACCCTGCCGCTCATCGACCGCGTCGAGATCTATCCGATCGAGCAGGAACAGCCGCGCTACCTGGCCTTCGTCAACGGCGAGCATGACTACATCGAGGAAACACCTTTCGAGTTCATCGACCAGGTGATCCCCAACGGCAAGCTCGCCCCCGCCTTTGCGAAGAAGGGCGCCTCGGTGTTCCGCGAGGAGCAGATGGAGTTCACCTACGACCTCTTCAACATGGACGACAAGATGGTCGGCGGCTATTCGGCGGAGAAGATCGCGTTTCGGCGCGCGCTGATCCTGTCGCACGACCGCGGCCAGGAAATTACCATCGTGCGCCGCGACCAGGCCATCCCGGCGCAAAGTCCGCTGCCGCCCGGCGTGGTGGGGTACGACCCGAATTTCAAGAGCGGCGCGTATCTCGATTACAACCCCGCCAAGGCCCGCGCGCTGCTCGACATGATCGGCTATGTGGATCGCGATGGCGACGGCTACCGCGAAACCGCGGACGGCAAGCCGATCAAGCTGGTATACAAGTACCAGGCTTTCGAGCAGGCCCAGCGGCAGGCGGCGGAACTGTGGGTGAAGTCATTGCAGGCCGTCGGCATCCGCGCCGAATCCGAGGCCGTCCAGTTTGCCGATCACCTCAAGGACCGCCGCGTCGGCAAGTACCAGATGGCCAGCTCGGCGTGGATCGCGGACTACCCGGACGGCCAGAACTTCCTCCAGCTGTTCTACGGGCCCAACACCGAGCAGTCCAACGAGACGCGCTTCCGGCTCAAGGAGTACGACCGGCTGTATGAAAAGTCGCTCACCCTGCCCGACAGCCCGGAACGCAACCAGATCTACCGCGAGCTCAACCGACTGATCCTGGCCTACGCGCCGACGCGGCTCGGCGTGCACCGCATCTTCAACCACATCCTCTATCCCTGGGTGAAGGGCTACAAGAAACATCCCATTCTCTTCACCAGTTTCAAGTATCTTGACATCGACACCGCTGCCCAAAAGGCGGCGCAACAGTAGGAGTTTTTCATGCTGGCCTATGTATTGCGAAGACTGTGGCAGATGATTCCCACGCTGGCGGGGGTCATGCTGCTGATCTTTTTCCTGTTCAACTGGGTGGGCGGTGACCCGGCCCTCGTGCTGGCGGGAAAGATCACCAACAAGGACCAGATCGAGAACATCCGCAAGCAATTGGGTGTCGACCAGCCGTACCCGGTGCAATTGGGGTATTTCGCGTTCGAGGTCGCCAACGGCTTCACCTGCACCTACAAGAGCTACACCGACCCGGCGCGTGACAAGGCCCGCGCCGAAGGCAAGCCGTCCGCCTGCCAGGCGGTGCGTTCCTGGGCCACCAACGAGGAGGTGCCGAAGATCCTCACCTCGCGCATCGGCCCCACGCTCACCATCATGCTGCCGGTGCTGGTGCTGGAGACCCTCCTCGGCGTGATCCTTGCCATCGGCGTGGCGTACGTGCGCGGCACGCTCACGGACCGCATGATCATGATGATCTGCACGGTGGCGATGTCGATTTCGTTCCTGGTCTACATCATCGTCGCCCAGTATTACTTCGGCTTCAAGTGGGGCATGTTCCCGGTGCAGGGGTGGACGGACAATTTCTGGAAGAACCTTACTACCTACGCGCCGCTGCCCATCATGCTGGCCATCTTCGTGGGCCTGGCGCCGGCGCTTCGCCTGTACCGCAGCTTCTTCCTCGATGAAATCAACCACGACTACGTGCGCACCGCGCGCGCCAAGGGCGTGGCGGAAAAGGTGGTGATGCTGAAGCACGTGCTGCGCAACGCCATGATCCCGATCCTCACCAACGTCGGCATCGCGCTGCCCGGCATCTTCGTCGGCTCGTTCCTGCTGGAGACCTTCTTTTCGATTCCCGGCCTGGGCCGCGAAATCCTGGTGGCGGTGAACCGCTCCGACTTTCCCGTGATCAAGGCCGCCACCGTGTATCTGGCCATGATCACCATGATCATCAACCTGCTGGTCGACGTGATGTACAAGGCCGTCGATCCGCGCGTCACATTCAAGTAAGGAGCGGACCATGAGTGCCGTGATGACCCAAAACGAGCCGGGCGCCGCGCCCCTGCACCAACCCTCGCCGGGCCTGTGGACGCTGGCCTGGCGCCGCCTCAAGCGCGACCGCGTCGGCATGGTCGCGCTGGTGATCGTCGTCTTCTTCCTGCTGCTGATGGGCGGGTCGTATCTCGGCATCGTCGCCAAGAACTGGTCCAAGGAAGTCGGCGTCTCCTACGCCAACCCGAGCTTCATGGCTGGTGCGGAAAACCTCGAGGGCAGCAAATCGTCGGCCGCGGATCCGCAGGCCAACGTGCCGTATGTGGATTTGAGCGATATCGATCCGCTGGCCCCGCGCTACAAGGAATGGGAAGAGCGCACCGCGAAGATCAAGGTGTCGGAAACCCCGCGCGCCGAAACCCTTCCGTTTGGCGGCGACAAATGGGGCCGTGACGTGATCCAGAAGGCTGTGAAGGGCGCCGAGACCTCGATCTTCGTCGGCCTGGTGGCGGCGTTCCTGGCCACCGTCATCGGTACGGTGCTCGGCGCGCTGTCCGGCTACATGGGCGGCAGGATCGGCGACGCGCTTGAATGGTTTTACAACGTGTTCACCTCCATTCCCTACATCCTGTTGATCCTGGCATTCGCAGCCGTGTTCGGCAGCTCGCCTGCGCTGCAGGAGTACAAGGGCGTGGGTATGGTGGTGGCCATCCTGGCGCTGACCGGCTGGACCGGCATTTACCGGCTGGTGCGCGCCGAATACATCAAGCATGCCTCGCGCGAATACGTGAAGGCCGCGCAGGCCATCGGCGCCTCGCACCAGCGCCGCATGTTCGTCCACATCCTGCCCAATGTGTCGCACGTGTGCCTGGTGCAGCTTTCGCAGCACGTGGTGCAGTTCATCAAGGCCGAGGTGATCCTCTCGTTCCTGGGCCTCGGCGTGCCGGTGGATTCGGTGTCCTGGGGCACCATGCTCGCCGAAGCGCAGGCCGAGCTGGTGATCGGCAAGTGGTGGCAACTCGCCGCGGCGGGCCTCTCCATGGCCGTGCTGGTGACGGCGTTTTCGATGCTCACCGATTCGTTGCGCGATGCGCTCGACCCGAAGATCAAATAAGGCGGCGACCCCCCCATGGAAAACCTCATCTCCGTCCAGAACCTCAACGTCAAGTTCCGCCTCGATGGCGGCAAGATTTTCGAGGCCGTCAAAGGCGTGTCGTTCGACATCCCGAAGAATTCCACCGTCGCGCTGGTGGGCGAATCCGGTTCCGGCAAGTCCGTGTCCGCGATGTCGATCATCCGGCTGTTGCCGAAAGAGCAGGCCATCGTGTCCCCGGACAGCCAGGTGCTGTTCGAAGGCACCAACCTCCTCACCGTGCCCGAGGCGGACATGCGCCGCATCCGCGGTGGCAAGATCTCGGTGATCTTCCAGGAGCCGATGACCTCGCTCAATCCGGTGTTCACCTGCGGCGAGCAGATCGCCGAGATGCTGCGTCTCCACACCTCGCTGAATGCCAAGCAGGCATGGGCGAGGGCGGAGGAGTTGATGAATGAAGTCGGCATCCCGAATCCGCAGTTGCGCATGAAGTCCTATCCGCACGAAATGTCCGGCGGGCAGCAGCAGCGGGTGATGATCGCGATGGCGATCGCCTGCGAGC
>CAZTYC010000001.1:858-38185 GCA_964617435.1 uncultured Burkholderiales bacterium | reverse complement strand
ATACAGCCACGAGAGCGCGATGAGAATCACGAGCGAGGGCAGCACGAACAGTCCGCCGGCCACCAGCCCGCCGCGCACGCCGAACATCAGCCAGCCGATGTAGGTCGCCAGTTGTTGCGCCTCGGGGCCGGGAAGCACCATGCAATAGTTGAGCGCATGCAGGAAGCGCTTCTCGGAGATCCAGCGCTTCTGCTCGACGAGCTCGCGGTGCATGATCGCAATCTGCCCCGCCGGCCCGCCAAAGCTGATGAATCCCAGTTTCAGCCAGAAGCGCAGCGCCTCGGAAAACCGGACGGGTGGCAAACGCGTCGATTCCTACTGGCGAAGATACACGCGGCGTTGCGTGGTGCGCTTGGCGTCGGCATCGCCGGAAGCAGCCTCGGTGCGCACGATGGCCGCGCGCTTGGGCCACACGGAAGGGGTGGTGACCTCGACCTTGGCATCGAACGCCAAGGGCGCCACGGCGCCGCCGGCGAGACCGACTGCGGCGGGACGGCCATCCTTGTCCTCGTCCACCGGCGCCGCGTCCTGTGGCTCCGGCACGGCGGGCGCGCTGGTCAGCGTCAGCAGCACATCGCCGGGACCGGTGGCCCGGTAGGATCGCTTGGCGCCGCCGGTGGTGCTTTCGGATTCCGGTGCATACGTTCGACCCAGCAGGCCGAGGAAATCCTCGACCTCGCCCTGCACGAGCCGCCCGTACCAGGCCGCGATGGCGGGCGCCGAACGCGGCGTGAAGCCCACCTTGGTTTCGTCACGCCGCACCAGCGGACCCTGGATGCCGAGCTGCGCGCGGCTCGGCTCGCGGGAGCTTTGCTCGCCCGGCGTCTGGGCGCGATAGACGCCGGTGACGTTGCCGGAAAAATCTCCGCCTACAGACTGCAGGCTGCGACGGATGGCTTGTGTCAGTTCCTCGCGGTTTTCCACCCAGGCCCGATGCGTGCGCAGGTCCAGCCGCAGGGTGACGGGCAAGCCATCTCGAATCAGGTTGTTGATGAGCTTTTCTGAGGCCGCGTTGCCGCGGATGCCCCATGGCTCGCGCACCATTTCGAGTTCGCCATTGTCCATGCGGCGGTGCCAGGTAAACGTCAGGGAGTCGGCGCTGGCCGCCACGGCGGTGATTTCCAGTTGACCGTTGGACAGGAAGCGCGTCTCTTCCTTGCCGCCGGTGCGTTCCTTGACCACTTGCTGCACCTGGTAGGTGGCTTTTTCCCCGGGCGTCCATTGGGGCAGGGCGCGGAAACTGGTCGCCGGGGAATCCTGCGCCGCGAGGGAGCCGGCGCCAGCACAGCACGCGACGGCCAGCAGCACGGATTGAATTCGTTGGATTTGGCTCAACATGGTGGCAATGGCTTGTCAGTGATAGGATGCGCTGCCGCCGTTGAAAGGGTGGCAGGCGCAACGAAACCGCGATTTGAACATGAATACCCCCGCCATCAACATCGAACTCGACGTGAAGGGCCTGAACTGCCCGTTGCCGATCCTGCGAGCCAAAAAGGCGCTGGCTGGCATGGAGTCCGGCCAGGTCTTGAAAGTGATCGCCACGGACCCGGGATCGGTCAAGGATTTCGCGGCGTTCTGCAAGCAGACGGGCAACCCGCTGCTGTCCTCGGTGGAGTCGCCCAGCGAATTCACCTTCGTGATTTCAAAGAGGTAAAACCCCAGACCCGGCGCGGCTTCCAGGCCAAAATGGCCCTAAACGCCGCGCCAGTTCTTGTGTTTTGCCATCACCACGAATAGCGCACCGTGTAGCGGATCACCGCTTCGCCGCCCTTGGCGATCCTTACCGGGAAGTGCGCGGTGCGTGAATCGAATTTCTCGAACTCGGTGTTCTTGCGGATCACGTTCCAGTTGGTCCAGCGGTACATCGTTTCCTTGGCGATCACGCTGACCGGCTCGTCCTTCTGGTTGCGAAGCCGGATCTCGACATCCTCCTCCATCCACTTGGCCGAGGAATCAACGCGGAAGTCCAGCTGCTTGCGTTCGCCCACGACATCGAACGCGCTTCCCAGCTTGATCTGGATGGTTTCGTTGCGCGGCGTGTGGTCGATCATGTCCTCGCCGATGAACTCCAGCGACTGGTCCGCGCTGTCCAGCTTGGCGACGCGGATCTTGCCGGCGGGCAGGGGTACGCCCAGGCGGTTGTCCTCGCGGTTCCTGAAGCGCAGGTACACGTCCACCTTCTTGTTCGACTGGTTGCCGAAATTGCGGTCCGTCATCGCGCTGCCGTAGACGCCGAAATACTGGCCGGCCTGCCCGTGGTACACGAGCGTCTTCTCGCAGGACGCGCCGCGCGCCATCGGGAACAGTTCGATCTGCTTGGTCGAATTCTGCTTGATCGTGGTGGGCCGGCCCAGCGTGTAAAGGTGATATTCGAAGAAGGATTTTTCCGCGAAGCCGCCGTCCGCCATCGCCGCCTTGGCCATCGTGCGCATCTCGGCCGCCGGCGCCACGGCACGCGGCGCGGCACGCTGCACATCGCCCGCCACCAGCTTCAGTTTGGCGTCGTCAAAGCTCGCCCCGCTCTGGTTGACGATGGTCACCCAGGCGCCGACATCGAGCTTGCACGCGCCCGCGTCTTCGGAGAGCGTCAGGTTGTAATCGGTCCACCAGGTGATGCCGCCGGTCTGATAGGACAGCCGTGCACGGTGCGCGCCGGCGCGCTCGGCGGCGATGTCCCAGGCCAGTGTCGGCTTGGAAATCAGCCCGCCGGGCAGGCCCGCCAGCCGCACGCCGCTGTAGCCGTTGACGGCGCGGATGCTGCCGTCGGCCATCTTCAGCACCAGCCCGCCCTGTGTGCCCAGCAGCGTGCCGGTGATCGATTCGATCCCCGTTCCGCGCGCCTGATCCACGGTGACTTCGCGGTCGAGATATTTCTGCAGCAGTTTGTTGGTGTTGGTGAGATCGAACTCGAACGATTGCTCGACCACGCGCGTGCCGGCCGGATCGGTGATCGATTCGAACGCCACCGTGGTGGGATCGATCAGCGCGGGAACATCCGAGATGCGCAGCGCCGTGCGACCCTTGTTCAGGTTGACTTCGCGCTCCTGTTTCACCAGCGCGTAGCCCGGCACGCCCATGCCCTCACCGCCGCTCTGAAACGTTGCGGAGGACAGGGTGCCCGGCTGGGCGCTGGAGTAGATGGTGACGGCGGTTTGCGACTGGGCGTTCCAGGTGGCGAGCAGGGCGAGGGTGAGGGGAAGGCGGCGGAATTTCATCGTTTGGGCTCCTGGGGTGGACTCTATAATCCCTTCAACGCAACCAATCGAAGAACGGGTTATGAAGTTTACGGGCAGTCAGAATTACATTGCGACCGACGACCTGATGCTGGCCGTGAATGCCGCCATCGCCCTGCAGCGGCCCTTGCTGGTGAAGGGTGAGCCGGGCACCGGCAAGACCATGCTGGCCGAGGAAGTGGCCCGCCAATTGGACAAGCCGCTGTTGCAATGGCACATCAAGTCCACGACCAAGGCGCAGCACGGGCTGTACGAGTACGACGCCGTCTCGCGCCTGCGGGATTCGCAATTGGGCGAGGAAAAGGTCAAGGACATCCGCAACTACATTTCCAGGGGCGTGCTGTGGCAGGCGTTCGAGGCCGACGCGCCCGTGGTGCTGCTCATCGACGAGATCGACAAGGCCGACATCGAATTTCCCAACGACCTGCTGCGCGAGCTCGACCGCATGGAGTTTCATTGCTACGAGACGCGCGAGACCGTGGTGGCGAAACACCGGCCGATCATCTTCATCACCAGCAACAACGAGAAGGAATTGCCGGACGCATTTCTGCGCCGCTGCTTCTTCCATTACATCCGCTTCCCGGATGCCGAGACGATGCAAAAGATCGTCGACGCGCATTTCCCGGGAATCAAGAAGGCGCTGCTCAAGCAGGCGCTCGAGGTGTTTTTCGAGATTCGCGAGGTGCCGGGTTTGAAGAAGAAGCCGTCCACCTCCGAATTGCTCGATTGGCTCAAGCTGCTGGTGGCCGAGGACATTTCTCCCGAGGCGCTGAAATCCGGCGATGCGGGCAAACTCATCCCGCCGCTGCACGGGGCGCTGCTGAAGAACGAGCAGGATGTCCACCTGTTCGAGCGCCTGGTGTTCCTGTCCAAGCGAAATCGATGAAAACTCCGGAACTGGCGCGGTGTTCAAGGCATTTTAGGCCCGGGAGCCGCGCGGATGCTGGATTTTCGCTTTCGGCCATGGTGGGCCAACGTGGGGCGCCATGCTGATCCCGTTCTTCCTTGCGCTCAAGGAGGGCGGGCTGCCGGTGTCCGTCAAGGAGTACCTGACGCTGGTCGAGGCGCTGGCGCGCGGGGTGATCCACGGCAGCGTCGATGATTTCTATTACCTTTCGCGCGCCACGCTGGTCAAGGATGAGGCGCATTTCGACCGCTTCGACCGCGCGTTCTCGAATTACTTCAAGGGCGTGCAGGCGCTCGACGCCGTGTTGCCGGCGGACATTCCCGAGGAGTGGCTGAGAAAGCTCGCCGAAAAGACGCTCACGGACGAGGAGAAGAAGCTCATCGAGTCCCTGGGCGGCTGGGAAAAACTCATGGAGACGCTAAAGAAGCGCCTCGAGGAACAGAAGGGCCGCCACCAGGGCGGCAACAAGTGGATCGGTACGGCGGGCACCTCGCCATTCGGCGCCTATGGCTACAATCCGGAAGGCGTGCGCATCGGCCAGGACAAGTCGCGCAATCGCAGCGCCGTGAAGGTGTGGGACCAGCGCGAGTACCGCGACTACGACACCCACGTCGAACTCGGCATCCGCAACATCAAGCTCGCGCTTCGCCGCCTGCGGCGCTTTGCCCGCGAGGGCGCCGAGGAAGAGCTCGACATGGACGGCACCATCCGCGCCACCGCCGGCAATGCCGGGTACCTGGACATCAAGCTGGTGCCCGAGCGCCACAACAAGGTCAAGGTGCTGCTGTTCCTGGACGTGGGCGGGTCGATGGACGATTACGTGCACCGCTGTGAGGAGCTGTTCTCCGCCTGCAAGACCGAGTTCAAGCACCTGGAGTACTACTACTTCCACAACTTCATTTACGAGAGCGTGTGGAAGAACAACCGCCTGCGCCACTCGGAAAAGATTCCCACCTTCGACGTGCTGCACAAGTACGGGCCGGACTACAAGCTCATCATCGTCGGCGACGCCACCATGAGCCCCTACGAGATCCTGCAACCGGGCGGCAGCGTCGAGCACTGGAACGAGGAGACCGGCGCGATCTGGCTCCAGCGGCTGACGCGCCACTACAAGAATGCGGTGTGGATCAATCCGACGCCGGCGGAGCATTGGGCGTGGACGCAGTCGATCAAGATCGTGCGCGAGCTCATGGACGAACGCATGGTGCCGATGACCCTCTCCGGGCTGGAAGAGGGAATGCGCACGCTTTCGTGAGCCAAACCCCCTTGCTTCGCCTAGAATAACGGCACAACCACAACATATATCCCAGGAGACCGATAGTGCGAATCGCGATGCTGGAAGATGATCAAGTGGTGGGATCGGCCATGCGGCAATGGTTGGAAGCCGGCGGGCATTCAGTACACCACTACACTTCGGGGAAGGCGATCGTGCGCGAAGCCGGTCGCGAGAGTTTTGACCTTTTCCTGCTCGACTGGCATGTGCCGGACATGTCGGGCGAGGAGGTGCTGCGCTGGCTGCGCGACAAGCAGAAGACCACCGTTCCCGTGCTCTTCGCCACCAGCCGTGACACGGAAGAGGATATCGTCGCCGCGCTGACGGCCGGCGCGGACGACTACATGATCAAGCCGATCCGCCGCATGGAACTGTTGGCGCGCGTCGAGGCGCTGTACCGGCGCATGCGGCCCAAGGTGGCCGAGACCCCGCAGATCGTGATGTCGCCCTACGAGATCGACCTTGCGCGGCGCGTCGTCAAGCTCAATGGCGAAGCCGTGGAAATGACCGACAAGGAATACGAACTCACGGTGTTCCTGTTCCAGAACCTGGGAAGACTGCTCTCCCGCGGGCACATTTCCGAATCCGTCTGGGGGCGTTCGGCCGACGTGCAATCGCGCACCGTGGACACCCATGTGAGCCGCGTGCGCAAGAAGCTCGATTTCGGAACCGCCAATGGCGTGCGTCTTTCCCCGGTCTACAACTTCGGATACCGGCTGGAAAAGATCTCGCCGGAGTAAGCCCGTGGGCATCTCGCGCGCAAGCTGAACAATTGAAAAATTGCGGCCTGCGGGTGAGGTGATTCACAAGCGGGCGGGCCGGAAGTCACGCACAATGGCGCCACCCGGTTTTCCCTCGTCCCAGACATGAACTCGAAGCGATTCCTGCAAGCGGCCGGCTTGGCCCACATGGGGCTGATGCTGGCCCTGTTTCATTTGAGCGGTGAGGCGGCCACAACCGCAAAGATCAACAGCGCGCCCGCCCGGATCTTCGTGCACGAAACCCGCCAGGGCGACACGCTGCTGGGCATCGCGGCGCGCTACCTGCTGCGTCCCGCGGACTGGAAGATTCTCGAAACGCTCAACGCCATTCCGGATTCGCGCAAGATTCCGGTCGGCACCAAGGTCAAAATCCCCGCGGAACTCATGCGCACCGAATTCGCGCCTGCAACCGTCGTGCGGGCGGCGGGAAAGGCCGAAGTTGGCTCCGCCAGTCTGGCAGCCAACACCGCCCTCAAGGAAGGTGACGCAATCCGCACCGGGGAGGACGGTTTCGTGACGCTGCGATTGGCGGATGGCTCGACCATGACCCTGCAGCCGCGCTCCGTGCTGCAAGTCAAGACCACGCGGCAGCTCGTCAACACGGGCGGCGTCGGGGACACGCGGTTCCGCCTGGATAGCGGCCGCCTGGAAACCCGCGTGGCCAAGCAGCCGGGCGCGGCACGTTACGAAATCGAAACGCCGACATCCAACATGGGCGTGCGCGGGACAGTCTTTCGTGTCGGGTCTGATGGCGGGGCGAAGTCGCAAAGCGAAGTGACCGAGGGCCTCGTCGCCGCGGATTCGACGGATCCCAGGTTTCCGGGCGCGGTGGCGGTGGCCGCGGGGTTCGGAACGATCGTTGAGGCCGGCAAGCCGCCGTCGCCCCCCGTTCAACTGCTGGAGCCGCCGGTGCTCGCGCAGACCAGCGGCGCCAGCGAATTGCCGGATGTCCGGGTCGCGTTTGGCGCCGTGCCGGGCGCCGTGTCGTACCGCGGCCAGGTGGCGATCGACAGCGCCTTCACCCAGTTGGTGGCCGACGTCCCCTCACAAGCCAATGAGATTGCGTTCAAGGATTTGCCCGATGGCGCGTTGTTCGTCCGTGTGCGGGGCGTGGATGCGCAGGGCCTCGAAGGGCGCGACGCGCAGGGCACGTGGTCGGTCAAGGCGCGTCCCCTGCCGCCGACTGCGCTGCAACCGGACAATGGCAGCCGTCTTGCCGCCGCGCCGGCCTCCTTGCGCTGGAAAGCATCTCCGGCAGGCAAGCGTTATCGCGTGCAGATCGCAAACGCGGCGGACGCTGCGTTTGCCGCGCCGGCGGTGGACCAAGCCGCGGGTGAGGATTCGGTGTTCCAGGTCGGCCGTGCCCTGGCGGCGGGTCAATGGCTTTGGCGCGTGGCGACCGTGGACGTGCAAGGAAAGCAAGGGCCCTGGTCACGGGCGCAATCGTTCGACATCGCCCCGCCACTGGTCTTCAAGCCCTATCCGGACAAGAGCGGACGCGTGATCGGGATCGGCGAGGAGAACGCCAAGTTCCAGGTGCAGGCGGCGCGCGACGCGCGCTTTGTGCAAATCGTCGCGGACCGCATTGTTGATGGCCGGGTCGACTTGTCCGATCTGCCGGTCAACGCCTACTTCGTGCGCGCCAGGGTGGCCACCGGCGAGAACACGACGGGCGAATGGAGCCCGGTCTGGCGCCTCGAGATCTACCCTGGGGGCTGGCAGTTGATCGACATCGCGGGAAGCCGCCGCTGATCCCTGTCGCGTGCCAGCCGTGAGCATCGACCGGCGTCTTGCGCTGGCTGTCGCCCGGGAGTGGGGCGCAATCTTCCTCGGCTTGTGCGCGCTCATCGTCTGCGCCGTCCACCAGGGCTGGTTCGCGAGGATCGATTCGACGCTCTACGACAAGGCGCTGGCGGCCTTCGCGCGGCCGGCGCAGCAGGACATCGTCATCATCGGCGTGGACGAACGCTCGCTTGCCGAGTTCGGGCGCTGGCCCTGGCGGCGTGACCTGCATGGATTGCTGCTGGACAAGATTTCGTCCGGGTCTCCAAAGGCGATCGTCTTAGACGTGATTTTGTCCGAACCCGAGCGCCTGTTTCCGGCCGGCGACACCGCGCTGGCCGAGGCCATCAAGCGGTCCGGGCGCGTGATCCTGCCGGTCACGATGTATTCCGAGGGTGGCCGCACCGTGTCCGAGGCGCGGCCGGCGCCGGAGTTTGCCAATGCGGCGGCGGCGCTGTCCCACATCAGCGCGCCGCTCGATCCGGACGGCATCCTGCGCCACGTTTACCTGCGTGGCGGGTTTGGCGCCTCGCGTTACGATATTTCCCCCCTGGCGGCCCTGCGCCTGGCCGAGCCGGACCGATGGAAGAAGGACGGGATGCTCCCGGGGGTTCGCGAATCCTTGCCGAGCATGGCGTCGAAGTATTGGGTGCAGGACCACTGGTACCTGATTCCCTTTGCCGGCCCGCCCGGGCATTTCGCGACGGTGTCCTATGCGGATGTCTTCCACTTGTCGGATGTGGAGGCGCGGCGCGTGTTTGGAGGCAAATACGTTTTGGTGGGGGCTACGGCCCCGGCGCTGACGGACGCCTACCCGACGCCCGTCTCCGGCGGCACCTTGGCCATGCCGGGCATCGAGATCCAGGCCAACGTGCTGCAGTCCCTGCGGGACGGCATCGACCTGCGGCGGGCGGGGTCGTTGCAGGGCGTGGCGATCGGCATTACAGGCCTGTTGCTCGCGATGCTGGTATTTCCCTTTGCCACACCCCGCGTGTCATTGGCCGTTACCCTGGGTGCTGCCGGCGCCTGCGTGGCGTTGTCGCTGCTGCTCCTGAAATGGGCCTCGTTCTGGTGGCCGCCGGCTGCGGCGTTCCTGGCGTTGCTGCTGGCGTATCCGTTGTGGAGTTGGAGAAAACTCGAGGCGACGCAGCGTTTCCTGAATGAAGAGTTGCAGCGGCTCGACCGCGAACCGGTCATCGTCCCCTACGAGACCCCATCGAAGCCGGCTCCCGATTCCCGTACGCGCGTGCTCCCGGGGTTGATCGAGCAACGGATCGCCGTGGTGCAGGCGGCCGCAGAGCGGCTTCGGACGCTCAACAAATTCATTGCGGAGAGTATCGAGAGCCTGCCCGATGCGACCCTGGTGACCAACCCGGAAGGCCGCGTACTCTTGGCCAACTCCGCTGCGGACCGGCTGTTCAAGGCGCGGCGAACCACGCAGAAGAAGGCGGCGGGCCGCCCGCTGGACCAACCGCTCGAAGGCCGCGATGTGGTGGGCCTGCTGGAAAAATTCTCCCGGTCGGGCGCGGGCGGCGATTGGCGATCCGCCTGGCTCGATGCATACGAGGAAACGCGGCTGGTCTCCTTCGAGGCGCAATTCGAGGCCACACGGGATTTCCTGATCCAGGTGGCGCCGCTGTTTTCCTCGCGCGGCACCCAGAACGGCACCATCGTGTCGCTGGTGGACATCACGCCGCTGCGCGAATCCGAGCGCCGGCGCGACGAGGCGCTGCGGTTCCTGTCCCACGACATGCGTTCGCCGCAGGCATCGATCCTGACATTACTGGGCATGTACCAGGAGGATCCGGCGAGCATGCCGGTGGACAAGCTCACGTCGAGAATCGAAAAATATTCGCGCCGCACGCTGAATCTTGCCGACGAATTCATGAGGCTGGCCAAGGCCGAACGCGCGCGCGCCGAGGACTTCGAAACGATCGACCTCGCCGAATTGCTGCGCGACGCCGTGGACGAGGTCTGGACGCTGGCCAATCAGAAGCACATCCGCATCGAGAGCGGCGAGCATGAGGGGGCCTGGATCCGCGGGGACCGCGACCTCATCGCCCGCGTCATCGTGAACCTGTTGTCCAACGCCGTGAAATACAGTCCGCCGGAAACCACCGTCACGGCGAACCTGTTGCGTAGCGGAGAGTCCCTTCAGCTGGTGGTTGCGGACCAGGGCTACGGGATTGCACCGGAAGGCATGGCGAGGCTGTTCACGCGGTTTGCGCGCCTCAGAGTGGAGGGCCAACCCGAGGAAGACGGTGTCGGACTCGGCCTCGTCTTCGTCAAGACCGTGGTCGAACGCCATGGCGGCCAGGTGACCGTCGCGAGCAAGACCGCCCGGTCCCACCCGGGAGAGCAAGGCACCACCTTTACCCTGACGTTTCCGGCCTCCGAGCCACCAGGCTAGGACGTTCGTCCTTGGGGCCGGGGCGCCCGCTCAGCTACGCCGTGCCGGCGCGCTGGAACGAAATCTCGCCCTTGTCGCCCACCAGGCGCCGCGCCTTGCCTTCGAACATCAGCCAGTGCAGGTGCGCGATCGCCTCCCCCATGGCGAGGATGCGCTCGAACTCTCCGAGCGGGCGCTTGAACAGCACGGGCAGGATGTCTGCCGCGCATTGGGGATCCGAGAGTGCGTTTTCCAGTTCGACAAGCTTGTCCCGATGGTGGGTGTGAAGTGCGGCGAGCCGGGCATGCAATCCCAGGAACACGCAACCATGCGAGGGAAGCACGAGGGTCTCCTCGGACAGGGATTCAAATGCGCGCAGGCTGGCCAGGTATTGGCCCAGCGGGTTGGATTCCGGTTGGTTCCCCCAGACCGAAATGTTGGGCGTGATGGTGGGAAGGATTTGGTCGCCGGCGATGAGAATCGGCGCATCCAGGCAGGCGAGCGTGGCATGTTCGGGGGCGTGCCCGTATGCCACCGCAACGCGCCACCGGCGCGCTCCGATGGTGAGAATCTCGCCATCGACGATTCTCCGGTACGCGTTGGGCACCGGGGGGTCGCGCCGTTCCGCTCCGGGCAACGCTGCGCGGGGGTCGCTGGTGGGCGAGGGGGGCGAGGCAAGGATCTTTCCCAAGCCGTGCCGCATGAACAGGCGGCCGGTGTTGGCCCGGTCAAACCCGGCGACATCGGCATGCGCCGCATGGGCGGACAGAAATTCTCCGGCGGTCATCCACACCATGGCGCCGGTCTTTTCGGAAAGCCAGCGCGCGCAGCCGACGTGGTCGGGATGGAAATGCGTGACCACGATGCGCTTGACCGGCACACCGGCCAGCAGGGTCTGGAAATGCCGGTCCCACAAAGCATGCGTTTGCTCAACGGCATACCCGGTGTCCACCAACGTCCATCCAGGGCCTGAGGCGTCGTCGTCCCGAAGAATCCACAGGTTGATGTGATCAGGCTTGAAAGGCAGCGGCATCCGCAGCCAATACACGCCGGGCGCCACCTCCAGGGTCTCCCCGGGAGCCGGAGCGGGGTCAAACGGGTACGAGATCAAGCAAACACCCCTGCGCGCCGACAGGCGCGTGAAAATGGATCGGCCCGGACGCTTACTTGTGCGTGAAGGTGAACACGCCGTCCCAATTGTCCCCCGGCGGCTTCTCGCGCAGTTCGCGGATGCGCGACAGGTACAGCAGGTAGACCTTGCGCTTCGGGTCGGCGTGGGAGAGCGCGCGCAGCGCAGCCTCCGCCTCATCCCAGGCTTGCGCGCGGTATTTGTCCAGTGCCCGGTGGAAACGATCGATCTCGTCGATTTCCTGGTTGACCACATCGGTCTTGAACCCTGCGGGCTCATAAATGGTCACCGGCTCGAGCTTGCCCTTGACGCGCACGCGGTCGATTTCACGATAGATCGCCGATTCGACCGCCTTGACGATGTTTTCGGACACCAGGATGCCGACCCCGTATTCCTTGGTCAGCCCCTCGAGCCGCGACGCCAGGTTCACGTGGTCTCCCATGACCGTGTAGGCGCGCCGGAACGACGAACCCATGTCCCCGACGTTCATCATGCCGCAATTGAGCCCGACGCCAATCTCCAGCTTGGGCCAGCCGCGCTTGACGTAGTCCGGACCCATGTCCTTGACCCGCTGTTGCATCTGCATCGCGGAAGTGAGCGCATTCTCGGGATGCTTGGGGTCCGCAAGGGGCGCGCCCCAGAAGGCCATGATGGCGTCGCCAATGTACTTGTCGATGGTGCCGCGGGTGGTCTGGATCGACTCCGTCATCTGCGTGAGGTAGTCGTTCATCATGGCGGTCAGTTCCGTTGGCGAGAGGCCTTCGGAAATCGACGTGAAGTTCCGCACATCCGAAAACAGCACGGTCATGTCGCGGCTTTCGCCCTTGGTCGTGTAGGCCTCGGGGTTTTCAGCCATTTGCGCGACCAGCTCCTTCGGCACGTAGGTGCCGAAAATGCCGGTGATGGCCCGCTTGCTGCGCGCCTCCACGAAGAAGCCGTACGCCATGTTCAGCACGAACAAGGCGAGGATCATCAGCAACGGTATGGCCAGCGGCAGGACGTATCCCTGTCCCCACCAATAGAAATTGAACGCCATGTAGGCGGCGACGGTTCCGATGATGGTGAGCGTGGACACCAGCGGATTCATCTTGACCAGCAGGATCGCCAACGGGATTCCGAGAATCAGCACGATCACGGCGCTGATCGCCAACTCCAGTTCCGGCCGCTTCTTGAGCTGGTTGTCCAGGAATCCGGAGAGCATGTTTGCATGCGTTTCCACCCCGGGGTACACCTCGCCAACCGGCGTGTTCCGCAGATCGAAGAGGCCTTGAGCGGACGTTCCGACCACTGCAATTTTTCCGGCGAGCTCTCCCGGGGTGAGCTTGCCCCGCATGACGTCGGTGGCGGAAATGTAGCGGAACATCGGGCTCTTGCCGCGATAGGGGATCAGCGTGGTACCTTGATGGTCGAGCGGAATGACGGCATCGCGGATGATCAGCTCCTTCAGTTTCGGAATGCCGTCCCCTTCATCGGCGCGGGTCACCACGCGCATGGGTTCGTTGTCGAGATAGGTCCGATAGATGGCAATGGCCAGCGACTCGTAATAGCCTGTTTGGAAATTGACGACGGACGGGATGCGCCGGATCACGCCATCAAAATCCACGCGGGGAATGATGTGCCCGGTGGCCGCCGCAGCCTCCTGCAGGTTCTTCAGGTTGCCGCTGTAGCCGTCGATCTCGATGGCGGCGACCTTTTTGTTCTTGTCGGTGCTGAATACCGGCAGCGGCAGGTGGCCGATCTGCAATTCGCGGTTGGCACCCTCGCTGACGCCTGCAAAGGCCAGCACCACCGGGTATTTCTTGATCGTTTCCGCGAACTGCCGGTCGTAGTCCAGCGTGGGCCGCAACACCTCGAGCCGCTCGCGAAACGCCGCGTCGTCCTTCAGTTCGGTCTTGGCGAGTTCCTCGAGCTTGGTCAAACCGGAACTGGTGTCCGGCTCGGTAAAGAGCACGTCGAAGCCGACCACCTTCGCCTTGTAGGTTTCGAACAGGTTGGTCAACAGCTTCACCCAGCGGTCGCGCGAAAGCGGCCAGCGGCCCTCGGCCGCCAGCGTCTTTTCGTCGACGTCGATGATGACGATGCGCGGATCGATTTTTTCCGGCATGGTCGCCAGCAGGCGCAGGTCGTAGGCCTGCAACTCCAGGCGCTGGAGAAACAGGAGGCCGCCGCGTTCGGAGGATCTGAAATCGGCGACGTAATAGAGCAGCACCAGCGCCACGATGCCCAACCCCAGTCCCGCGCGAACGATCGAATTGATCGATGAAAAGTAGCGGGTCCAAAGTGCCTTGAATTTGTCCACGAGTGCTCCCCGATGACGTGTGGCGTTGGTGCTGCCGGATCTTGTTGGAATTGCGGCATGCCCCGGCACAGCCGCGTCCGGGCATTCCGGCGAGTTTAACGCAGGGGATTGCCGGTGAAGGGAACATTCCCACGACCAAGGGATGGCGGCTTGGCGAAGGCCGGGGTCTCGCCGCCCCGAAAGCGTCCGCGAATCAGGGAATTCCTTGGCGCGGATGAGGGATGGCCTGTTGAAACGGAAATGCTAAGATCGCCTGCATCCGGGAAACCGGCCGATTCGTACCTCACCCCTGACGCCCGATGCCGGTATTCCCCGGCTCTTGGAGCCCACAATGTATTTGATCGACAAGAACCGCGATGATCCCCGCCGCCGTACCCTGATCCAGATGCTCACCCTTGGAGCGCTGGGCAGCCTCTCCCCGGCTGCGCTGGCGCAGGTCGCCAGCATTTTTGGCTCGCGTCCGACCAAGTTGCCGGCGGGCCAGTCCATCTACCGGATTTCCGGCACGGCGAGCGTCAACGACAAGCCTGCGGCACTGGGCACCAAGGTCAATCCCGGGGATACCGTCAAGACCGGCAAGGACAGCGAACTGGTTTTTGTAGTCAACACGCAAGCCATGATCCTGCGTGCCAACAGCAACGTGGTCATCGAGTCGGAAAAAAAGGCCGATTCATTCGTGGTCTCCGGCCTGCGCATGCTGACCGGTGCCTTGCTCAGCGTTTCCCGCAACCAGCCGATGCGCGTGCGCACGCCTACGGCCACGGTCGGCATCCGCGGCACCGGGTTCTACATGGAGGCCGAAGAGGACCGCACCTACTTCTGCACCTGCTACGGCGCCACCGAGGTGGCGTCCGCCGCCAATCCGGAGGCCAAGGAAACCATCACCGCCACGCAGCACGACCGGCCGGTCTATATAACCAACGATGCGTCCAAGGGCAGTGGCATTGTCAATGGTCCGTTCATCAACCACACGGACCTTGAATTGGCGCTGATCGAATCGCTGGTCGGCCGCAGCACACCGTTTGTGTTCGGCAAGGATGCGTACAACGCGCCGCGCAGGAACTACTGAGTCCGGGCCGCCGCCCTTCAATTTCCCAAATCTGGAGACCTCATGTACCTGATCGACAAAGACCGTGAAGACCCGCGCCGGCGCATTCTCATCCAGATGCTGGGGGCCGGCTTGCTGGGGGCGTCTTCACCCGCCGCACTTGCGCAGGTCGCCAACATCTTCGGGAGCAAGCCCGGCCGCCTTCCCGCGGGCCAGTCGATCTACCGCATTTCCGGCACTGCAACGGTCAACGACAAGCCGGCCACCCTGGGCACCAGGGTCAACCCCGGGGACACGGTCAAGACCGCCAAGGACAGCGAGCTGGTCTTTGTGGTCAACACCCAGGCCATGATCCTGCGTGCCAACAGCAATGTCGTGATCGAGGCGGAGAAGAAGGCCGATTCGCTCATCGTGTCCGGCCTGCGCATGCTGACCGGTGCCCTGCTCAGCGTTTCGCGCAACCAGCCCATGCGGTTGCGGACGCCGACCGCCACCATCGGTATCCGCGGAACTGGGTTTTACGTGGAGGCCGAGGAGGAGCAGAGCTATTTCTGCACCTGCTATGGCACCACCGAGGTCAGTGCCAATGCCAAGCCCGAAGCCAAGGAAACCATCACCGCCACACAGCACGACCGGCCGGTGTATATCGGCAAGGATGGGAACAAGGCGATCAGCAACGCGCCCTTCGTCAACCACACGGACCTGGAGCTTGCGCTGATTGAATCGCTGGTGGGTCGCACCACGCCGTTCGCGTTCGGCAAGGACGCGTACAACGCACCGCGACGCAACTATTGATTGCGCGGTTGGCGAAAAAAAACGGCGCGGGGCGCCGTTTTTTTTTCGTCCATTCACAACGACTCTTCACCCGTCACTTTGGGGCGCCGTTCAGGATCCAGTTCTGGAACAGGTCAAAGTTGGCGCGCGCGGACTGGCCGGGGGCCGCCGTGGCGTCGAATCCGGGACGCAGCAGGCCGGCGTGGTGATTTCCCGAAGGCTTGCGCAGCAGCGGGCTGGACACGATGTCCGTGAAATTGATCCGGCTGCGGACCTCCGCATGGAACCAGTCCTCGTCGATGCTGTTCTGCACGCCATCGCCGTTGCGATCGTAGTTGGTGTAGAACACCGGCGCGGATTGCGTGCCCCCCGCGGAGTGGCAATTCGAACTCGTGCACCCCGCCTCCGCCGATTGAAGCACGGCCTTGATGTCGGCAAACCGGATGTCTGCGGGCGATTTCGCCAGTGAATTGTCGACGACGATGGTGATGTCCACTGGGGCGCTTTGCACGCTGCCGGCCGAGGCCACCAATCGCACCACATAGGTGCCGTTGAGCGAGGCGTTGAACGTGGTGTTCTCAGAGGTGGGGGCCGAAATCGTCGCGCCGCCGGAAGGCCCGGACAGGATGCTCCAAGCGTAGGACGAGGCGTAGAGGCTGTTCGACGCGGACAGGGGCGAGGCCCCCTGGCGGACGACCCTCGACGGGCCCGGATCCGCGACCGGACGGCCGGGCTTGAGCGTCGCGCCGGCCGAATCCTTGACGTTCAACCCCTGCTGGGCCAGGAATGCGCCGACGGTTTCCTGGCGGTTGTTGCCGTAGAACGCGTTGTAGACGATCTGCGCGAGCGGCATGTTGCCGCGGTCGATCACATGCGCCTTGATGCGGTCGGAATACGCGGCGAACTTGGCGTAGGTGGGGAAAGAAATGTCATCCTGGAGGATGGTGCCGCGCTGGGAATGGCAGGTGCGGCAGGACGTGGCGACCACGTCGCGGTAGAGCGAGGATTGCCCCACCGATTCCCATCCCGGCGGCACGTAGGTGTCATCCCAATTGGCGCGCGGCAATCCGGTGCCGCCGTATGCGGCCTTGATGAGATCGGCCTGCGGAGCCAGCCATTCGCTCGCGCCCGCAGGACGCCGGCACTGGTCTTCCGGCGCGGTGGATGCGCTGTGGATCGGATAACTGCACAGGATCCAGGTATTGATCTTCTTGATGCTGGCCTCCTGCTCCGCGCGGCTGAAACCCGTGGTGGTCGAGAAGCCGAACACATCCGGCTCAAACGGGTGCAGGCGCGCCTGTACGTCGCCGCGCTGCAGCGACACGCCGTTCTGAACCAGATTGAACTTGCGCTTCCCGCTGGCGTCCGCCGGCATCAAGGCGTCGCCGCGCCCGCCGTGGCAGCTGATGCACGGCCCGGGCATGGCCTTGCCGCCGCGGCCGTCCAGATCCACGAAGGTTGCGCGTTGCTCGGTGCCCGCCACGAAGTTGTAGAACTTCGGGAACGGCGCGCCGCCGTTGGGCCCGGGCGTGAATTCAATCGCGTTGATGCCGACCAGCCATTTTGGATCGCGCACGATGGCGGCTTCCAGGTTGGCGGGGGAGTACTGGTAGCCCTCGCCCGCCTGAATCAGGTAGTTTTCGACAAAGAAGGCGAGGGTGCCGTCCGGATTGCGGCGCGCGTTCATCCGCCGTCCGTAACCCAAGTCGCGCTGGTCGCCGAACACGACCGTGACTTCTTCCCCCGTGCCGCTGCCAAAACCATTCTTCTGCTTGTACTTGGTCAGCGTGTCCCGTTCATTGTTCGGGTCGATGGCCTCGTAGTAAGACTGCGTATATGCGGCGGTATTGGTTTCGATCGTGCCGTCGGCCTGCTTCTGGGGGTTCGGAAACAGCAGGAACAGGTTGGGCCCGGTGGTCGGGGGCGTGGCTTTCTGGCCGGGCACGACATCGGGTGTCGTTTCGCCCTGGCCGCCGCCTCCGCAGCCCGCGAGGAGCGCGGACAACGCGAAACACAGTCCAAAGGAGGCTATGGGAGTACGTTTCACGGTCGGATCCTTTAGAAGCGAATCAGGTAAACGATCGAATACTGGTCTGCGATGTAACTCTTCGCAGACGTGGCGTAACTCGGCCGGAAGGTCGGCGTGGACTGCGCGCGACGCCAGGACAGGTCCAGCGCGTGGCGCGGCCCGAAGCCCATGTTGTATCCCACGGTGGATATCCAGGTCCTGGCTTCGAACCGGTAGGCGTTGAAGTCTCGGTGCGGGAAAGCGTCATCGTCGACAAAGATCTGGGCCACCGCCAGGTCCTCCAGAGACCCGCTGCCCGACGACACGCTGTGCCCCTTGCGGAACTCGCCGGTTACATACAGGGTGTCGTTCGCGTTCCATTGATAGTCGGCATTGAGGCGGAACGCGGAGAACCGGTTGTCGAACACCTTGCTGTTCGCCCAGCGCTGGTTGTACGAGGCCGCGGCGAAGACACCGATCAAATCGGTGAGCTGTTGACGCGCCGATAGAGTGAAACTGGCCCGGTAGCCGCGGCGGAGTTTTGATTGGTATTGGTCGCCGGCCACCGAAAGCGTGGCGCCGAACGTGTAGGCGTCGAACTCCGCCGAAGTCTTGTACTTGCCGTCGGCTTCGATGCTGGCAACCGCGCGGTCGAGCCCCGAGAAGCGGTCGAACTTCTCGGCCCCGGCAAGGACGGTCACCGTGGCGCGGATGTTCTCGCGGTCTTCGAAGGTGAACAGTTCGCTCTTGCTGGTGTTCACCGAGTAGATCCGGTCGGACAGCTTGTCCGGCCCGGCCTTGGCGCGCGTCACGTTGGTGTCGAACATGAAGCCGGCATCGGCCTGGTAATCCTTGGGCTTGGCCGGCGTCGTCGGCAGCGACGTGAAGAACAGCGGGCTGCCCTTGCCGTCGAGCGGCTGCGTGATCGTCAGGCGCAAGCCCTGGTTGCTGTCCTTGTTGAACACGTGGGTGACCTGGTAGTCGATGCCGACCGTCAGGCCGCGACTGAACTGGAAATCCGATCCGACGGACGCCACGATCGCATTGCGCAGCGTCTGGGCGCTGACCAGTGCGTACCGCGTGCCGGGCAGATCCGCGTACGCGACGCTCGTATCCCGGTTCGCCTGGAATTCGTGCCTGAATTCCAAGCGCGCCCGCGGGCTCGCCCCGCCGTAGCTGGTGCGATGGACCGATTCGGTGCGCACGCCGACGACGCCCTGCAGCGAGGGCTGGGTGAACGAACCGTAGGTCAACGAATACAGCCCGGCGTTGTTTTCCGTGGCCTGGTCGAGCCGGTTGGAAGCGTAGTCGAGGCGCGCGTAGGGCGACCACAGCACGCCGTTTTCGCGCTTTTCGTACCCGCCCGCGACCGACGCGAAGAACTGGGTTCCGTCCCGATCGGCTTCCGCAATGCTTCCGTTGGCCGCGATGGCGCGGCGCGACGTGAAGTTGAGCCGGCCGTAACCGAGCAACCCGTCGAGGAACGTGTCGCGCGTAGGCTGGTAGCTGCCATAGAGGGACAGCGTGGCGGCCCGCGCCTTGTTCGCGGAGCCGTCCGTGCCAAGCGTAGTGTTGTCGCGCATGAAGCCGACGGCGATGCCGGCCGCCAGATCGCGCGCGAAACGCTTGTCCACGCCAAACATCATGCCGCTGGTGGTGAACTCGCTGCCCGAGAACGAGCCATCGCCCTTGCGATTGCCGAACTGGGCGGTTCCCGCAGCCCACCAATTCACCGCGCCGACGCTGCGATCCGGCGCCTGGCTGACCGCCCCGCTGCTCGCCGCCTGGGCCACGCTGGCGAGGTCCACGCTGCGCGAGGACACTGCTTGCGCCAACGTGCCCTGGAGGCCCTTGGCGTCAGCGGGGGCCGCCGTCGCACTGACTGGCCGAGCGCGTGAATCGGCGGGGGTACCCGTCACGCCTTCGGTAAGCGAGGTTTCGACCCTCCCTTGCGCTCGCGGCGCACGCGGGGCCGGGCTGGCGTCGGCCACCTCGCCCCCACGCCGCAGGGCCTCGTTTCGGGTCTGGAGTGTCGTGATCGTCGTCGTGGCATTGCGTTGGGCGGTGTCTGCCTGGGAACTGACAATGCTGCCCACCGTGCCGGACTTGAGCGGATTGGGACGATCGCCCATGACGGTGATCGTCACGACAGCGGCTGCCGAGGTGCCGGCATTGCCAAACGCGATGTAGGAAAGGCTGTCCGGACCCAGGTAATCCTCATTGGGCGTGTAGACCACCTTGGTGCCATTGACCGCAGACTTGCCGAACTTGGGTTCCACCGTGACCCGCACCCCGGTGATCGCCGAACCGGTGATGAATGGCTTGAGGTCCATCGTGGTGGCGGTGTTGGCCGGTACCGCGAAACTGACGGCGGAGGCGGATGGCGCCTGCGTGGCGACGGTGATGGAAACGGTGGCCGGCATCGAGGTTCCGCCGGGCCCGGTGGCGGTGTACGCGAAACTGTCGTCACCGAAGTAATCCGCCTTCGGCTTGTAAAGGACCGTCAGCCCGCTCACCGTGGCCGTGCCGTTGGCGGGAGGCGTGGTGATGGCAATGCTGGTGGCCACGCCCGTGACTGCGGCGGTCAGGCTGATGACCGTTTGCGTGTTGTAGGGCACCGTCACGCTGCGCGCCGCGACGGTCGGCGCGGCCGGCGTGCCAACGATCACCGTGATGAGGCCCTGCTGGGAGGTTCCGCCGGGGCCCATGGCGGTCACCCCAAAGGAATCCATGCCGAAGAATCCGGCCTGCGGCGTGTAAGTTGCAACGTTGCCGTTGACGGTGATCGTGCCTCGGGTGGCCGGTTGCGTGATCACATAACTGGTCACGTTGCTGCCGCCGGACAAGAGCGAGAAGTCCACGGTGCCGGTCCCGCCAAAAGGCACCTGGATCGTGGCGCCCGCCATTGTGGGCGCCGGGAAATTGGAGATTGAGAAAGTGACCGCCTTGGTGCCCGTGCCGGCGGCGTTGGTGGCGGAGACAGTCACCACCGTGGTCCCGGTGGACGTCGGTGAGCCGCTGATCAGGCCGGTCATGGCATTGACGGACAGCCCTGCGGGCAGCCCGGACGCACCAAAGGACGTGGGTGAATTCGAGGCCGTGATTTGGTAACTCACCGGTTGCGTGACCGTTCCCGACACCGACGCGCCGCTGCTCACTACCGGTGGCAGGAGCGTGATGGTGATCACGAGCGTCTGCATTCCGGTGCCCGCTCCGTTGGTGGCCGTGAGGTTGACCATCGATACGCCGGCCGAGGTGGGTGTCCCCGAGATCACCCCGGTCATCGTGTTGATCGACAAGCCTGCCGGCAATCCCGTGGCGCCGTATGAAGAGGGGAAGTCCGTTGCGGTCACATTGAACGTGAATGCGCTGCCGACATTGCCGCTGGCCGTGTTGGCGCTGGTGATGGTGGGCGCGTTGAGCGAAACGTTGAGCATCAGCGTCGCCGTGCCGGTCCCCGCAGTGTTGGTGGCCGACAATGTGATCGCCACGGTGCCCGCCATGGCCACCACCGGCGTCCCGGTGATCGCCCCGGTGCTCGTGTTGATCATCAGCCCGGTCGGCAACCCGGTGGCGTTGAAACTGGCCGGCAGGTTGCTTGCGGTGATGTTGTAGGTGAACGGCGAGCCCGAGGTGGCGTTCGCGGAGAGCGTGCTGGTGATCACCGGCGTGGCCAGCGTGACGTTGATGGCCAGCGATTGCGCGGTGCTTGTGCCCGATCCGTTGGAGGCCGTCACCATGGCGGTGAACATGCCGGACACCGACGGGGTTCCGGTGATGGCGCCCGTCGTCGGGTTGATGCTCAGACCCGCGGGCAAACCGGATGCCGCGAAACCGGTGGGCGCATTGCTCGCCGTGACATTGAAGCTGAATGCCTGTCCGCCGACGCCCGAAGCCATGTTGGCGCTGGTGATCACCGGCACCGGAGGAGCCGCGACGTTGATGGTGATGGTGGCCGCGGCGGAGGTCGCGCACGGCCCGACCGCCTGCACGCTGACGGTCTGGGAGGCCACATATGTGCTGGCACTGGCGGTGTAGGTCAGCGTGGTGCCGGTGGCATTCAACGTACCCGCCCCCCCGGACAGCGCACCGACGATCAGCGACGTCGCCGTGCCGCCGCCCAAGGTCAGCGGAATATTGGTGGACATCGACGAGTTGTAGGCGATGTTTGCCGACGAGTTCGAAATTGTCGGCGGGGTGGGGGGGGTGATGTTGATCGTGACCGTTTTTGCTTGAGTCAGCGATCCGGAAACCCCGGACCCTTGGTAGGTAATCGAATCTGCCGTGCAATTCGTCGCGGTGTGGTTGTAGCTGAACGTCGCGCCAGCGGTGGTCAGGGTGCTCGATGCCAGTGTGCCGCGCGTCGGGCCTGACGTGGTGGCGATCTGCTGCACGGTGCCGCCGTTGAGGCCGGTCATGCTGGCACTGGTGTAGCTCACGCCGATGTTAAGCGGCGTGATCAGATTTCCAGAACTGCCGTAGTTGACGGTCACGGAGTGGCTTGCCGATTCGGTGACTCCGCCGGAAGAGCCGATATAGAGCGCGACGCTCTGGCGATCCGTGCCGCTCATGCCCGAGTACGCGCCCATGAAATTACCGGCATTCGCCGCAATGGCGGCGTTGAACACGGCCACTGCGTTGCCCGCGTTCTTTTGCGGCAGGCTCGGCGGAGTGCCGTGGCAGCCGCCACACCCTTGGCCGGTGGGGTTGGTCATTGCATTGAATGGGGCCCAGATGTTGGCACCGGCGGCGATCGACTGCGCCCGCGCTTCATGCGATGACAAGGTCGCGGCCAGGGCAACGAGGAAGAGCAGGGCGGTCCAGCGCACCTGCCTGCATAGCCAAAAGATGCCGCCAATACTCGGGGCCATAGGATTCCCTTTTTGCCGGAAGACAACGAGCGCGCCGAGCGCGAAATCTGGGGCGCAAAAAATTGTATTGCAATCAATGGCCTGGAACAAGGTACTCAGGCAAACTCTCAACCTGTTGGGCCGACGTCATGTTACGCCGGAAGATGCCAAAATGCCAACGTCATATTGACCCGCAAACAGGGGATTGGCTGATGATCAGGCGTGCGAATTGCCATTCGACGGAAACACATTGCGCTGCCAGGTCGCGCGATCGCCGCGTTGCAACCTTGCTCGTCGGCTGGTTACTCCTGGTACCCGGCATGCAGGCATTGGCGCAAGTTTCGGGCACGCCTCCCGGGGGCCTGCCGCGCATTCCGCAAGTGGACGAGGCGTCCGCACTCTCCGGCAAGGCCCTGCTGGAGGAGTTGCGGCGTGGCGGATATGTGCTTTACCTGCGGCACACGGAAACCGGCGAGGTCACGCCGACGTGCGACAAAAGTAACCTGACCGCGTCCGGCCGCGAGGAAGCGCGCCGCATCGGCCAGGAAATGCGGCGGCTGGAGATTCCTTTCGACAAGGTCATCTCCTCCGAAGTGTGCCGCGTCTGGGAAACCGCCAGGCTGGTCGACGTCGCCCCGGTGGAAACGCATGAAGATTTGCATCGGAATCCCAAGCGCGAGGATCACCGCTTGCACGAGGGCCGCGCCCGGTTGATCGCCACGGTCCCGCCGCCGGGCAAAAACCGGCTGCTGGTGGGGCATATGCAGAACGGCAATGGCGGAACGGACCGGCTGTTCATGGACATGGGTGAGGTGATCGTGTTTCGTCCCAAGGCGGATGGGCCACCGGTGCCGGTGGCGCGGATCCGGTCGGGTGAATGGGGCGCGCTGAGCAACGGCGCGCCGGCGCAATCCCGAAACTAGGGGATGCCACGGCGGAAGGCCGCGCCTCGACCGATGCGGCTGAGTCACTGAGCAGTCCGCGTCTGCGTCGCGCCAGATCAGAAGAAGAAAGTCAAAGTCCTTGATAGACGGGCTTTTCCGGGCATTTTTGGCTGAAAGTCCGCTCCAGATCTAGGGTCAAGCCTTTCCATCATCAGGGAGCGCCCCGCCCCGCATTCACGGGATGGGTGCGGAATTCACTATTTGTCGCAATGCCACGGGAATAGACTGCGGCATTGGGTTGGCACGCCCCAAAACCTTGGGCGTGCTGACTAGGGGGAGACATGCCGTTAGACCACAATAAGCGCCAGAAGGGATCATCGTTGGAAGCGGCTGTTGAATCGCATCACCGGCCTTCAACCGGCAACGGTAGCGGAGTGCCCCGGTGTTTTGCGGCACTTGCCGCCTTGCTCACGGCATTTTCCGTTGGAAACGCAGACGCCTACTCCAGCGGCATCACCGGGCGCACCAACAAGGATGGCGGCGCGGGATGCGGTTCGTGCCACAGCCCCAATGCAACGTTGGGCGTGTCCATTTCCGGACCGGCGAATTTGGCTGCAGGGGCCCAAGGGTCGTACACGATCAGTATCACCAACGGCGCGGCGAGTTCGAAAGCCGGGGTCAATATTGCGGCGAGTTCAGACAACCTGAGCGAATCGTCGATCTACCTGCAAAAGCCGGACGACGACCTGACCCACAACTCAACCGACGACCGGATCACCGATGCGTCCGGCGCAACCACCTTTTCCTTCAAGTTCACCATGCCCGGCAGCGTTGCCGTGGGTGGCACGCGCACCTTGTATGCGGCGGCACGCGTTGGTGTCGAATGGAATCACGCGGCCAACTTCGTCATCACCGTGCCGAAGCTGGACCAGACCATCACGTTTGGCGCGCAAACCTCGCCGCGCACCTACTCTCCGGGCGCCACATTCTCCGTCAGCCCTCTGGCCAGCGCGACCTCGGGGCTGGCCATCACCTATACGTCCGATACCACGCCGGTTTGCACGGTGAGCGGGACCACGGTGACCATGCAGGGCGCCGGCACTTGCACGTTGCGCGCCAACCAGAACGGAAACTCGACCTACAACGCGGCGCCGGACGTCACGCGCAGCATCACGATCAACAAGGGCAACCAGACCATCACGTTCGGTTCGCAAGTCGTGATGCCCTATTTCTCGAATGGCGGAACCTTCAGCCTGAGTCCGGCGGCCAGCGCCTCCTCCGGACTGGCCATCGTGTATTCGTCCAATTCGACGGGCGTTTGCACCAAGCCATCCTCCGGCACCCTGGTGAACATGGTGTCGGTGGGCAACTGCTCGATCACCGCGGCGCAACCCGGCAACAGCGACTGGAACCCGGCGGTTTCAGTCAACCGCTCGATCACGATCAACAAGGGCAACCAGTCCATTACGTTCCCGGCGCAGTCCGACAAGGCCTTCGTGCTCAATGGCACATTCTCCGTGACGGGCGTGGCGGCGTCGTCCGGTCTCGCGGTGACCTACACCTCGTTGACGCCCACCGTGTGCACCACGCCGGGGACGACCAGCAACACGGTCACCATGCTCGACAACGGGCTCTGCACCATCGAGGCGTCGCAGAACGGCAATGCGAATTTCAATCCTGCGGCGGATGTCAATGGCGACATTTCGCTTACCGAAACACCGCTTCAGCCGCTGATTACCTCGGCCATTGTCGCTGGGGACACCCGGGCCACCATCCCGATCGGCGCAAATGGCAATGGTCCGGGCGTGACATACACGGCAACCTGCACGGCAGCCGGCCAAACAACGCGGACGGGAAGTTCAACCACGGTTTACTCGCCGATTGTCGTGCTCAATCTGGTCAACAGCGTGGCGTATTCGTGCACGGTGACGGCGAGCAACAGTTTCGGGGTCAGCCCGCCTTCGTCGCCCGCGTCGGTGACGCCAATATCCACGCCGATTGGACCGACCTTCAGAAGTGCGGCGACGTTGCCGCCCGCGTCGTATGCCTTCAACGTGGGAGCCTCGAAGACCTTCGTCGTGGTCACCACGGCGCGTCCCAATGCGGTGCTGACCAACGCATCGTCGCTGCCGTCCGGGATGACGTTCCAGACCAACGCCACCAACGCCAGGATTCCCCCCGGCCTCGCCTGGTTGGGGGGAGTTCCGGCGGCCGGATCCGTGGGTTCCTACTCATTGACGTTGAAGGCGGACAATTCGCAGTGCGGTACGTTGCCGCCGTGCCCCACGCAGACGCTGTCGTTCAGCGTCGCAAAGGGCAGCCCCACCATCACGTTCCCGGCCGTTGCGGACCAGCAGTACACGGCCTCGCCGACCTACAACCTCGCGGCGACCATCGCCACGCCCAATAGCACCCTGGCTGCGTCGAACATCGTGTTCACCAGCGCGACGTCGCCCGTTTGCACCGTGTCCGGCACGCTCTTGACGACCGTTGGCGTCGGCACCTGCACCATCAACGCCAATTCAGCGAATGCGTCCCTGTCCTATACCGCAAGCTACAACCCGGCTTCCCAGGTGGCGCGCAGTTTCTCGATCAACAAGGGAAATCAATCGATCACGTTCGGGGCCCAGGCAAGCCGCACCTACAGCCCGGGCGGCAGCTTTGCGATCAGCCCGACGGCGTCGGCATCTTCCGGACTCGCGGTCGGCTACGCATCGCTGACGCCCTCGACCTGCAGCGTGGCCGGCACGACGGTTACGATCATCGGCGCGGGCACCTGCACCATCGAAGCGTCGCAGGACGGCAACGCGCTTTACCTTGCGGCCGCCGATGTGACGCAAAACGTGGTCATCGGCAAGGCGGCGCAATCGATCGCCTTTCCTGCGCAAGCGGCGCAACCATTCGTCCAGGGCGGTTCATTCGCGATCAGCCCGCTGGCCAGTGCGACGTCTGGCCTGCCCATCGACTACACCTCGGCCACCCCCGGCGTTTGCATGGCGGCGGGCACCAATATCACGATCCTTTCTGCCGGGATCTGCACGGTGACCGCGGCGCAGCCGGGAGACCAAAATTACTTTGCGGCGAGTTCCGTCAACGCCAACATTTCGATTAATGCGGTGCCGCCCGGCGCGCCCACTCTCAATGACACACTGGCCAATGACTCTACGATCCGGCTGTACTTCGATCCGCCCGCCAGCGATGGCGGCGCCGCCGTCACGGGCTACCGGGGGACTTGCAATCCCGGCGGCGTCACCGCCAATGGCGCGTCGCAACCCGTGGTGGTCGGAGGGCTAACCAACAACACCGCTTACACGTGCACGGTGGCGGCGCAAAATTCCAAGGGGGTGGGGGCGGAGTCCAACGCGCTGATGGCCACGCCGACCCTGCGCAGCGGGACTGTGCTTTGGAATGCGGTCTGCAGCGGTTGCCATGGTGCCACGCCAAATGCAGGCCGCCTCAACGCCGCCGGCGCGACCGGCAACATCATTGCCTATGTGCGCTCCGTGCAGCCGGAGATGCTCGCCGATGGCGCGGTCCAGGCGCTTACCGCAAATGAACTCTCCGAGATCGCGAAGTACATCCGCGATCAACTGTCGCCCATCACCGCCAACACCGCATATGTGACGCCGGTGGACATCGACGTCGGCCTGCCGAAACACTTGTATCTGGGCGGCGTCGCGTTTGATGCCGCGCAGGTGGTCAGCCAGCCGGCCAACGGTACCTTGTCGGCATTCAACGGAACGGTCATCACATACACGCCCAATCCGGGCTTTGCGGGAATGGACAGCTTCACCTACCGCGGGCGCCGCTCTTCGCCGTTGTTGCTGGGCGATGCCTTCACGGTAACGGTCAATGTGGCCACGCCGCCGGCTCCTGCGATTACCAGTCCAGGGGCCGCCAATGGCGTCTTTGGCCAGCCGTTCAGTTACCAGATCTCGGCCACGCAATCCCCGGTGAGTTACGGCGCGAGCCCGCTCGGCGCGGGGGTAACCATCGACACCGCAAGTGGCCTCATCAGCGGAACACCCGGGCAAGCGGGCGTCTTCAACGTCACCGTGTCGGCCACCAACCCGGGGGGCACCGGCATGCAGCTCGTGCAGGTGACCATCTCGCCGGCCGCGCAGTCGATCACTTTCGGCGCGCAATCCGGTCCGCAGCCTTTCGGCGCCGGCTTCCCCGTCAGCCCGTTGGCGAGCAGCACGTCCGGCCTGACGGTCACCTACAGTTCGCTCACACCGTCCGTGTGCACCGTGGCGGGCACGAACGTGACGCCGGTTGCCGCGGGGGTGTGCACCGTCGCTGCCGACCAGGGCGGCAACGCCAATTACAACGCCGCGCTGCAGGTGACGCAGAACGTGACCATCAGCGCCGTCGCGCCCGGTGCGCCCACGGGAGTCATGGGCGTGGCGGGCGTGATGCAGGCGAGCCTGTCCTTCTCGCCGCCGTCGAACACCGGCGGCAGCCCGATCACGCAGTACTCGGCGACCTGTTCGCCGAGCGGCTCCGGGACCAGCGCGACGTCGCCCATCACCGTCGGCGGGTTGACCAACGGGGTCCAATACAGTTGCACCGTGACGGCGACCAATGCCGCCGCATTGACCGGCCCGGACTCCAGCCCGCCCGTGCTTGCGACCCCGACCGCCGCCCTGGTGGCACCCAACTTCACCAGCGCGAATGCGACCAGTTTCTCGGTGCTGGCCAACGGCACGTTTACCGTGACGGCAACAGGCAACCTGCCACCGGTGCTGTCGGTCAGCGGGACCCTGCCGTCCGGCGTTACCTTTGTGCCGGCGACCGGTGTGCTGTCCGGTTTGCCCGCGAGCGGCACCGCGAACGCGTCGCCGTATCCGCTGACCTTCACCGCCACAAACGCAACCGGCACGGTGATGCAGTCGTTCACGCTGACGGTTGCCAAGGTCGCCCAAACGATCAGCTTTGCCAATCCGGGCACGCAAAGCTACGCGCAGGCCCCGATTCCCCTCGCGGCGAGTTCGTCCTCGGGCCTGGCGGTGACCCTGAGCAGCAACACGCCGGCCGTCTGCACCGTGTCCGGTGCCAACCTGACCACGGTCGCCCCCGGTGTCTGCTCGATCACGGCCGCCCAGGCGGGCAACGCGGACTACCTGGCCGCCAACGATGTCACGCGCGCGTTCACCATCGCCAAGGCGGGGCAGACCATTACCTTCAGCGCGCAGGCAAGCCCGCGCAACTTCAGCACTACGCCCTTCGCGCTGTCGCCCGTGGCTTTTGCGACTTCGGCATTGCCCATCAGCTACAGCACCACCACGCCGGCGGTGTGCACCATGGCCGGCAACAACGTTAATACGTTGAGCGCGGGCGTATGCACGATTGCGGCGAATCAGGCTGGGGACGCCAACTACAATGCCGCGACCCAGGTCACGCAGAGCGTCACCATTGATGCCATTGCCCCGGGGGCGCCTGTAATCGGCGTGGCCAGCGGTTCCGACATGGCCGCGACCCTCAATTTCACGCCGCCCTCGAGCGCGGGCGGTAGTGCCATCGCCACCTACACCGCCACCTGCAACCCCGGCGGAGTGACTGGAAACAATTCCGCTTCTCCGGTGACCGTCGGTGGACTTTCCAACGGCACGCCCTACACCTGTAGCGTGACGGCAACCAACCAGGCCGGCAAGACCAGCGGCCCCTCCGGCAGCGTCATGGTCACGCCCACGTCGGCCAACGGCAGCGCCCTGTGGACCAGCGTGTGCGCAAACTGCCATGCCGCCTCGCCTTCCGGAAACCAGCTCAACGGCGCCGGCAGCACCGCCACAGTGCTGCAGCATGTGCGTACCGCGCAACCGTTGATGGCCATCTCCCCGCCGGTGCAAAACCTGACGCAGTCGGAACTGGCCGCGATCGCCGTGTTCATTCGCGACCAGTTGCCAGCGAATGCGCCCAGCACGTCGCAGAACTCGCCTGTGCAGGTGGACGTGGCGAGCCACATCCACCTGACCGGCCAGGCGTGGTCCGCCTTCACGGACGTGGAGGTGGTGACGCCTCCCACCAACGGCATGCTGGGCACCTTTGCTGGCACCGTCGCCACCTACACGCCCAACCCGGGCTTTGCCGGCATCGACTCCTTTACCTATCGCGGCAAGCGAACCAGTCCGAATGTCGATGGAGATCCGGTCCAGGTCACGATCACCGTATTGCCTGGTGCGCCGTCGATTACCAGCGCCGCGACGGCGAATGGCACCTTCAATGCACCGTTCAGTTACCAGATCCTGGCCACGGGAACACCGACTTCCTTTGGCGCTGCCGGCTTGCCCACTGGACTCGTCCTCGACACGATGACCGGCGCGATTTCCGGCACCGCTGGCGCAGGCGGTGTGTTCAACGCAACGATTTCGGCGACCAATGCCGGCGGTACCGGCATGGCGCCGTTGACGCTGACCATCGCCCCCGCCGCACAGACGATCACCTTTGCCTCCCAGTCGCCGTCTTCGCAATCCTTCGTGCCCGGCGGCCCTTTCCCGATCAATCCATTGGCCTCCGGCGGCGGGTCCGGCAATCCGGTGACGTATTCCTCCATCACCTCTCCGGTTTGCACGGTGAGCGGCACCACGGTGACGATGGTGTTCGGCGGCACCTGCACCATTGCGGCCAACCAGGCCGGCAATGCCAACTACGCGGCGGCCTCGCAAGCCACCCAGAATGTGACGATCACGCCCGTTCCGCCCGGGATGCCCGTCATCGGCACCGCCACGCCGGGGAACGCGCAGGCGCAGGTCTCCTTCGGGGTGCCCGCTTCGAACGGCGGCAGCGCGATCATCGATTACACCGTCACTTGCACGGCATCGGGCCAGACGACGCGCACCGGGACTGCGGCGAACGGGCCGATCACGGTGACCGGGTTGGCGAACAACGTCACCTATTCCTGTTCTGTCACGGCGCGCAATGCCGCGGCGGCCAACATGGGAATCGGCCCGGCCTCGAGCGCGTTGGATGTCACGCCCGCGGCGGTGACTGTTCCCGGCGCGCCCACCATCGGCATTCCCGACGAACTCGATGGTGCGGCCAGCATCGTGTTCTCGCCACCGGCGAGCAACGGCGGCAGCGCCATCCTCGGCTACACCGTCACCTGCAATCCGGGCATGAAGACAGCCAGTGCCGCCGGTTCGCCTATCCTGGTGAGCGGCCTGTCCAACGGCGTCACCTATACCTGCTCCGTGACCGCGATGAATTCGGCGGGCACAGGGGCGGCGTCGGCGACGGTGGACGTGACACCGTTTGCGCCCATCGCGCTCGACCGCGTCGAATCGCGCAAGCAGCACGGCGGCTTTGCCGGCATTCTCCCGCTTGCCGTTGGTGTCGATGTCAACGGCGCCTATACCGTAGAGCCGCGCGTGATCGGCGCGGGCCACCAGATCGTGTTCGTGTTCACCGGCTCGCTGGGCGGGAATCCGGGGACGGTCAGTGTGCTGGATGCGGCCGGCATGACCTATGCGGGGATCAACGCCTCGGTCGTGGCCAACGGCAGCGAAGCCGTGGTCACGCTGGCCAATGTGCCGGAGGCCACACGGCTGACGGTGCAATTGACGAATGCCGGCGGCAGTGTCAACGCGGCGGTGGCGGTCGGCTTCCTCCCGGGGGATGTCAACGGCACGGGCAAGGTCACTGCCGCAGACATCGCGGCCGTCAAGGCCAGGAGCGGGAATACGCCGGTGGACGCGTCGAATTTCAAACTCGACATCAATGCCAGCGGGACCATCTCCGCCGCAGACGTCAGCACGTCGAAGGCGCGCGCAGGGCGGACGATTCCCTAGGGGGCGGCATGAAAAGTCCAGACGGGACGGGCGCTTCCGGACAGTTTCGCCCTGCGGGCCGCGCCAGTGCTTGGGTTTGGCTTCTTGGTCTTGGGCTTTTTGTGTTGCTCGCCTGCACGCCCTCGCGTGCGGCGCCGGACCTGCTGCTGGCCAAAGTGTTGCCCGCGCATGTCGATCCGCGCGACTACCTGGTCAGCGAGAAATTCGACGGTGTGCGCGCCGTGTGGGATGGCAAGGTGTTGCGTTTCCGCAGCGGCAATGTCGTGAACGCGCCGAAATGGTTCCTTGAACGGCTGCCCGACATCGCGCTGGATGGAGAGCTGTGGATCGCGCGCGGCCAGTTCGAGCGCCTGTCCGGCATCGTGCGCAAGAGCGAGCCCGTCGACGCCGAATGGCGCGAGGTGAAATACCTGGTGTTCGAACTGCCCGGCGCGCCGGACACGTTCGAAGCGCGTGCGGCGCGCATCCGTGCCATTGCGGAGGCAGCAGCGTGGCCGCAACTCAGGGCGGTGGAACAATTCCGCGTGGCGGACCGGAAGGCGCTGAAGAAGAAGCTCGACGAAGTCGTCAAGGGCGGCGGCGAAGGGCTGATGCTGCACCGTGCGGATGCGCCCTACATCACGGGCCGCAGTGACGCGCTTTACAAATTGAAGCCGCTGGAAGACACCGAGGCCACGGTCGTCGGCATCATTCCCGGCAAGGGTCGACATGCCGGCCGGATGGGCGCATTGCGGGTGCGGATGCCCGACGGGCGCGAGTTCAACATCGGCACCGGCTTCACCGATGAACAGCGCGCCAACCCCCCAGCGATCGGCACGGAAATCACCTATACCTATCGCGGGCTGACCAATTCCGGGCTGCCGCGCTTTGCGTCGTTCCTTCGCGTGCGGGAGAAATTCTGATGCGCATGGCCTTGGTGTTGCTCTGGTCAGTTGGCGTGCTCGCGCAGGCACCCGGGACGCCGCCCGTGCTGCCCGTCGTGGACGCAGCGCACCGGCTGGAGGGCGCCGCGCTTGTGCAGGCGCTCGGCAAGGGCGGGTACAACCTCTATATCCGGCATGCCGCGCAGTATCCGCCGGAGGAGATCGAAGATTGTTCCAAGCCGGCTTTGACGCCCGTGGGCATCAGCAGCACGGCTGAGGTGGCGGCGGCGTTGCGTGCCTTGAAAGTCCCGGTAGGCCGGATTCTGAGTTCCGAGCCCTGCCGAAACCGGGAAACCGCAAGGCGCCTGGGCTTTGGAAACGCCGAGATCGCCAAGGGCCTGAACGCCGGTTCCGAGACGGGTGCGCTCCCCCCCGGCGCCGCGCGCCGCGCGCTGCTGTCGGAAACGCCCGCGCCCGGAACCAATGCCATCCTGGTGTCGCATGTGCACGGCGGCAAGGACCGCGCCGACTGGATGCATCTTGAACTGCTGGAGATGATCGTGTTCCTGCCAAAGGCCGGGAATGCCGTGCCGGTCGCACGCATCCGGCGCGAGGACTGGGCGGCGCTCCTGGCAGCGGACGCGCGCTGATTCGCTGAGAGAACTCGGCTTCGCCAAACCGCTTTCGCGGCGCTCAGAAACCGCCTGTGGCGAGCCAGGCATCCACCTGGTCGAGGCGGTCGTTTCCCCAGAACGGCTCGTCGTCCACGAAGATGAAAGGTGAGCCGAACACGCCGCGGGCCAGCGCCGCATCGTTTTCGTTTTTCATGCGCTCCTTGATTGCCGGGTCCTGCATGGCGGCGAGGGTGGCCGCGCGATCTTCGCCCAACGATGCGGCCAGGTCGGCAACTTTCTCGGCCGAGGAAATGTCGATGCCGCGGCCGAAGTACTCCGCATAGCAGGCCTGCGCGAACTGGCAGGCGCGCAGGGGGTCGCGATCCTGGATCCAATAGAAAGCGCGCGCCGCATTCTGCGTACCGATGGGAAACGGGTCGGGCTGCTTGTAGGGCACGCGGTAATAGCGCGCGGACCGGATGAAATCGTGGATCGAATACGGCCCCTTCAAGGGCAGTCCCACCAATGGCGCCGTGCCGACGGCCTTGAACATCGGGCCGAGCAGGATGGGCCGCCAGTTCACGCGCCGGCCGTGGTTGGCGGCAATCGCGTTGATGCGCGTGGACGCCAGGTAGCCGTAGGGGGAGGAAAAATCGAAATAGAAATCGATGGGGCGGGGAGTGGTCATGGGCGTTTGCGTGCAAGTCGTTGTGTAGACATTTTGCCTTGGGGCAGGGAGCAATCATAGGGCGAATGGCGCATCCGCAGTTGGCCCGGGACGAATGGGCACGGACACGCCTTCAAGCACCATGTGAAAATTGGAGGCCAGGATCAGCAGCATCGTTCCGATCGCACATGGCGGCACGGCATGGCATTCTTTCATCCTCCAAATCCGCAATAGGGAGCTGCGAATGAATGTCTATGCCGTCCTGGTTGCCGCCGCCAGCAGTTTTGCCCTCGGCGGCCTGTGGTACTCGCCCGCGCTGTTTGGGCGCCTGTGGAATGCCGACAATGGGGTGCAGGAAAAGCCGGGGCATGCCGGCCGGGTGTTTGCCGTGAGCTTCGCCTTTTCCCTGGTGGCCGCAGCGTGCTTTGCCTGGCTCCTGGGGCCGAATCCATCCTTGGAAGCGGCCCTGCGGACCGGACTGATCGCCGGCTTGGGATTCGTGGCGACCAGCTTCGGGATCAACTACCAGTTCGCCCAGCGCTCGACGCGGATGTGGCTGATCGACGGCGGGTATCACACGGTCCAGTTCTTGTTGTTCGGAGCGATCCTCGGCCTCTGGCATTGAGGCGGATACTCGCCTGCTCACTCGGCGGTCATCACCCGGTCCCGTCCGGCACGCTTTCCCGCCAGCATGGCCGCATCCGCGCGGCTGAGGGCGCTGTCCATCGTTTCGCCACTCCGGCAAACGGCGACCCCGAAGGTGAGGGTCACCGGCATCGTCTGGCCCTGCCACTGCGGGGGCCGCACGGTCAGGTTGCGCCGCGCGCGGTCAATCAGGACTATCGCAGCGTCCAAGGCGCTGTCGCACAGCAGGAGGCAGAATTCCTCGCCGCCCCAGCGGCCGATGAGGTCCGTGCTGCGCCCGGCGCCGGCCAGCGCGCGCGCCACCTGCACGAGCACCTCGTCGCCGCAGTCGTGGCCGTGGGTGTCGTTGATCGACTTGAAGCGGTCGATGTCCGCCATGGCGCACACCACCGGATTGCCGCTGCGCAACCGTCGCGACTGCGCAAGCGCCATCGCATCCTGCAGCGCGCGGCGGTTGGGCAGGCCGGTCAGGTCGTCGGTGCGCGCCAGGCGCTCGATCTCGGTCTGCGCATTGCGCAGGGCCGTCACATCGGTGAAAGTGGTGACGAAGTAGCCGCCGCTGTGGATGCTGCCGTAGTTCTTGGAAATCTCGAACCAGCGGTCCAGGCCGTCCTTGCAGCGCAGGCGCACCACGGAGGCCACAAATTCGTCCGCGCCGCCAATTCCGGCAGTGGTTGATTGCCGCGCCACCTCGGCGAGGCGCTCGCGGCGATAGTCCGGATCCGGGTACACACGCTCGTTCCATCGTTGGCCGTCGGCAATTTCATCCACCGCATAGCCGAGGACCTGGCGAAAGCGCTGGTTGACGAAAAGCGTCCGCCAGGGACGGATGCCGTCCGCGCGCGGCCCGGTGGACTGGCCGACGATCAAGGGCAGCGGCAAGCTGTCCAGGAACGGCAGCAGCCGGTCGAGATCCGTGATTGCATCGCTTGCCAGCGCGGTCATGCCCCGATCACTTTCAGTCCCGGAAACAGATGGGAGTCGAGCATACGATCGTGCATCGGCAGCGCCAACGAAAGCGCGCGATCACGTGTCTTTGTGAACAATCCCGCAACTATTTTCAGAGTGCGGCAAGCCGGCGAGAGCTAGTCCGTCGTGCCATTTCGTGTGCGGCACTTGCGACGGCACCATGTTGATGTGGTCGCGCACGGCGCTCCGAAAACATCGTGAGGGAACTACGCGCCGAAGTGCTGCAGACCCCCAAGGTCGGTGACCGTAAGCCCGGCGTATTCGATGCGCAACAACCCCGCGTTTTCCAACACGCGCAGCGACTGGTTGACGCGTTGGCGGGACACGCCCGCGAGCAGGCCGATTTCCTCCTGGGAAATGTCGAGCTTGGCGCCGAGGCCGGGGTAGAGCACCGGGTTGAACAGGTTGGCAAGGCAGCGCGCGACGCGTGCGTCCGGCTCGAGCAGGCGTTCACCCTCGACCAGCGAAATGAACTGGCCGAGCCGCTCATTGAGCTGGATGATCAGGAAACGGTTGAACGTGAGGTGCGTGTCCAGCAGCCGGAAAAACGTGCTGCGCGGCAGGTAGGCGATCTCGCTGTCGCGCAGGGCCAGGATGTCGTAGAGGCGCGGTCCGGTCTTGAGCAGCGAGCCCTCGCCAAACCACGCGCCCGGCGGCAGGCCGGTGAGCGAGGTCAGCTTGCCCTCGGCGGAGAACAGGCTCATCTTGGCCAGACCCGACACCACGCCGATCCAATGGTCCACCGGCTCGCCCTTCTTGCAGACCGTCGCGCCGGCGCGCACGCGCCGGATTTGCGTTTCCGTTTCGATGCGCTGCAGTTCCTCGGCCGGCAGTGAAGCGGCCCAGCGCGTGGCGCGCAAATGGCGCTGGAAGCGGCTGGGCTCGGCGATGTTGCGCTGCGTCATGGAGATTGTCATTGCGGCGACAACTATAGCGCCGAAGCGCGTTTAGACTGCGGATTCAAGTCAGCCGTAAGCCACGACACCCGCCGGGAGACGCAAGGATGGAGGACGCCGCAACGCAAGGGGAGGGCCGCAGCGATGCGCTGACGTTTCCCCGGTTGCTCGCCCACCATGCCGACGTGCGTGGCGCGCGCCCGGCGATGCGCGAAAAGGACCTGGGCATCTGGCAGACGTGGACGTGGCGGCAGGTGCATGCGGAAGTCCTGCAGCTCGCCGCCGGCCTCGCGTCGCTGGGTTTCAAGCGCGGCGATGCGTTGGCCATCATCGGCGAAAACCGCCCGCGCCTGTATTGGGCCATGACCGCCGCGCAATGCCTCGGCGGCGTGCCGGTGCCGTTCTACCAGGATGCCGTGGCGCAGGAGATGGTCTTTGCGCTCAAGAACGCCGCGGTGCGCTTTGCCCTGGTGGAAGACCAGGAGCAAACCGACAAGCTGATCGAGATCCGCGGCCAGTGCCCCGATCTGGCGCACATCGTGTATGACGACCTGCGCGGCATGCGCCGTTACAACGAGCCGGGATTGATGTCGTTTGCGGATCTCAACGCGGCGGGCAAGGAACATTTGTCCGCGCACCCGGCGTACGTCGAGCATGAGATTGCGCTGGGCAGGCCCGGCGACATGGCGGCGCTGTTCTTCACCTCCGGTACCACCGGCAACCCGAAAGGCGTCGAGCTGACCCACGCCGCGATGATTGCCGCCGGCCGCGCATATTGCGAGTTCGAGGGGCTGACCGACCACGAGGAGATCCTCGCCTACCTGCCGATGGCCTGGATCGGCCAGAACCTGTTTTCCTACTCGCAGTCCATGGTGACTGGGTTCTGCGTTTCGTGCCCGGAGTCGGCCGAGACGGTGATGACCGACATGAAGGAAATCGGCCCCACGTATTACTTTGCGCCACCGCGCGTGCTCGAGGGCCTGCTGACCACCGTGATGATCCGCATGGAGGACGCCGGCTGGATCAAGAAGAAGATGTTCGATTTCTTCATGGCGCATGCGCGGCGCGTCGGCGCGCAGCTGCTTGAGGGCGCGGGTAACGTGGGCGCCTTCGACCGCCTGTTGTATTCGGCGGGCGACCTCTGCGTCTACGGCCCGCTGCGCAACGCCCTGGGCATGAGCCGCGTGCGCGTGGCGTACACCGCGGGCGAGGCCATCGGCCCGGATCTGTTCGTGTTCTACCGCTCCATCGGCATCAACATGAAGCAGCTCTACGGCCAGACCGAGACCACCGTCTACGCCTGCGTGCAGGCCAATGGCAAGGTCAAGGCGGACACCGTGGGCGCGCCGCTGCCGGGCGTCGAGATCCGGATCCAGGAGAGCGGGGAGATCCTGCTCAAGACGCCGGGGCTGTTCACCGCGTATTACAAGAATCCCGAGGCGACCCGCGAGGTGAAGGACGCGGACGGCTGGTTCCACACCGGGGACGCCGGATTCTTCGATGCCGAGGGTCAGCTCAAGATCATCGACCGCGCCAAGGACGTCGGCCG
>CAZTYC010000001.1:0-848 GCA_964617435.1 uncultured Burkholderiales bacterium | reverse complement strand
TACCCTGTTCGCGCCCAACTACATCGAGAACAAGCTGAAGTTTTTCCCCCACATCAAGGAAGCGGTGGCGTTCGGCCACGGGCACGACCAGGCCACTGCGATGATCAATATCGACATGACCGCAGTGGGCGACTGGGCCGAGCGGCGCAACATCGGCTACGCGGGCTACACCGACCTTGCCGCAAAGCCGGAAGTGCGCGCGCTGGTGCGCGAGTGCGTGGAGAAGGTCAATGCCGACCTGGCGCAGGACCCCAAGCTGGCCGGGTCGCAGATCCACCGCTTTGTGATCCTGCACAAGGAGCTCGACGCGGACGATGGAGAGCTCACCCGCACGCGCAAGGTGCGGCGCGGGTTCATCGGGGAAAAATACGGCAGCATCGTGGAGGCCTTGTACTCGGGCGTGCCCACGGTCGAGATCGACGCCGTGGTGCGCTTCGAAGACGGCCGCACGGGCACCGTCCGCGCCAACCTGGTCATCGAGAGCGCGCGGACGTTCCCGTCCATCGGCGCCAAGGCGGCGTGAACGTGGACACGCCACGCGCCATCGGCGATGTCATCCTGGCCGTGGACGGCATTTCGCTCGCCTTTGGCGGGGTGCAGGCGCTGTCGAACATCTCCTTCGATGTCCGCGAGCGCGAGATCCGCGCCATCATCGGGCCCAACGGCGCCGGCAAGAGTTCGCTGCTCAATGTGATCAACGGCGTGTATCACCCGCAGCAGGGCGCCATCACCTTTCGCGGCGAGCGGCGCCATGAGATGGAACCGCACCGGGTTGCGCGGCAGGGGGTGGCGCGCACGTTCCAGAACCTGGCGCTGTTCAAGGGCATGAGCGTGCTCGACAACCTCAT